>QKHC01000015.1 GCA_003251175.1 Gemmatimonadota bacterium | reverse complement strand
GCAGGGACACCTGTTGATGTGCCACGGGATGGTGGACGACAACGTGCACTTCCAGGACACCGTGCGACTCGTGCAGCGCCTCATCGAGCTCGGCAAGGAGAACTGGGAGGTGGCGATCTATCCCGCCGAGCCACACGGCTTCCGGCGGGCCGACAGCTGGCGCGACGAGTACCGGCGCATCCTGCGCCTCTTCGAGTCGACGCTGCGGTAGGGAGCAGGGAGCAGGGAGCAGGGGGCAGGAGCGGGGCAGAGAGCGGGGCGCCCGAAGCCGGTGAGGCGGTGTTCCTTGCCTGGCAGGCCTGCTCGTTTCTACACTTGAGCTACACCGAGCCACCCGGGGATTCATGCGCCGTCCGGCTACCGTCGTTCTCGTGCTGTCCGCCGCCCTGCTGGCCGCCACCTGCAGGAAGGATGGAGGCCCCACTTCGCCCGGTCCGACGAGCGTCACGATCGTCCCGACCGCCGGCAACAACCAGACCGGGTTGATCGGCTTCGCTGTCAACATTCCTCCGGCGGTGATCGTGCGCGACGCGGCGAACGTGCCCCTCCCCAACGTGCAGGTCACCTTCGCCGTGACCGCCGGTGGCGGAAGCGTGACCGGTGGCACCGTGGTCACCGGCGCCGACGGCGTCGCGACCGTCGGCAGCTGGGTGCTCGGTGTGACCGCCGGTCCCAACGCACTGA
Organism: Gemmatimonadota bacterium; assembly: GCA_003251175.1. Classification (GTDB taxonomy): domain Bacteria; phylum Gemmatimonadota; class Gemmatimonadetes; order Gemmatimonadales; family GWC2-71-9; genus SZUA-544. The sequence goes on along the minus strand of QKHC01000015.1, from coordinate 42,467 downwards.
CGGCGGGCCTGTCGGCCACGCCGGCCGCGTTCACCGCCAGCGGTTCGCTGCCGCTGTACAACATCGAGGTGCGCTTCCTCGATCCGCAGCCAACCGCCCAGCAGAAGGAGGCGTTCGACTCGGCCCAAGCGCGGTGGGAGCGGCTCATCTATGGGGACCTGCCGAACGTCAGCCTCAACCAGCCGGCCACGACCTGCGGCACCCTGGACATCCCGGCGATGAACGAGGTCGTGGACGACATCGTGATCTTCGCGCAGCTCGATTCCATCGACGGCCCCACGCTCCCAGGTGATTCGTCGATCGTCGGGGTGGCGACGCCGTGCAACCCGGTCCGTGGGGGATCGCTGCTGATCATCCGTGGCATCATGAAGTTTGACACGGCGGACGTCGCGGGGCTCCTGGCGCAGGGACTCTTTGACGAAGTCGTGATGCACGAGATGGGTCACGTGCTCGGCTTCACGCCCGCGTTGTGGACTCCGAAGGGGCTGTTCGTGGACCCGGCGGGGTCGGGCGGCGTGGACCCGCATTTCATCGGCGCGCAGGCCATCGCCGCGTTCGACCGCAGTGGCGGCCTCGGGTACAGCGGCGGTGCCAAGGTCCCGATCGAGAACGTCGGCGGCGACGGATCGATTGATGCCCACTGGCGCGAAACGATCTTCGGCACCGAGCTGATGACGGCGACACTGGACAACGGCGTGCCCAATCCGCTCAGCCTGATCACCACGGCGTCGATGGGCGACCTGGGCTACACGGTGAACTACGCGGGATCCGACGGGTACGTCGTCGCCAATCCGCTCGCACTGCGCATGGAGGGGACGGCCCCAGTCCGGCTGCGCGAGCTGCTGCCCCAGTGGGACGTCATCGTGGAGGTGGATGCGGCGGGCCGGGTGGTCCGCACGCGGCGCGTGCACTGACGGACTTCCCTCGCAAATCCCCATGTAGCGTCCGAACCTCGGCCGTCGCACGCCCGCAGTGGCGGGGGCGCGGCGGCCTGCTCCCCACTTTGGTTCGATTAGTGACAGCGCTAGTACGATTCACGGCGGTGTCACGACACTGAACGAATGGCACATAATTCGCTCGGGATTCGGCCCGGCTTCGCTCGCGGCCGGCGCCCGATGACCCCAGGCGCGCCCGCGGGCGGCCGACCGATGGCCCGGAGGTACCCCCATGGGCTCCCGTTTCTCGCTCCCGGCCTCCCGCGTGCCGCGCGTCATGGCCATCGCGCTCCTCGCGACCGTGGCGACCTGCGTTGAGCAACGCACCCCGACCTCATCCGATGCGCTGATCGCCGACTCCCTGCCGGCGGCACTGGAGGCCGGGGGGGTCAGCCACAGCCTGCTGACGGTCGGAACCAACACCACCAACCAGAAGATCTATACCACCGCGTCCATCACCCCGGGCGCCAATGCCCTGATCACGGTGGCGGTCCTCGGGCACAACTCCTCGGCGGCCCCGCCCAGTCCCACCGTGACCGGTGGCGGCATGACCGAATGGAGCGAAGTGACGACGGTGGTGTTCGACGGCGCCACCCCGCTCAAGCGTCTCACGATCTTCCGGGCGATGAGTCCTTCGCCGGGCAGTGGTCCCCTCACCATCACCTGGAGCGCGACGGTCTCCAACTGTCAGTGGATCGTGTCCCAGTGGGATGGTGTGGACGCGAGCGGCGTGAACGGAGCCGGGGCCATCGTGCAGACGGGCTCGACGCGAGGCGACGGGGTCAGCGGCCTCACGGTGACGCTGGCGCCCTTTGCCGACGTCAACCATGTGGCCTACGGGGTCTTCGGCCTGCGTACAGCCGCCACGTCGGCGACTCCGGGCGCCGGTTTCACGGAGATCGCCGAGCAGCCGTCGGGCGAGAGCACGCCGTCGGATCTGCAGGCAGAGTGGGCGGTCAACGACAACACGATTGATGCGACCTGGTCGGGTCTCAACGCCGGGGCGCTGGGCGTCGAAATCCGGGCCGGGACCGGTGGGGGCGGTGGCGGTGGTGGTGGTGGTGGTGGTGTCTCGGCGGCGCTGAGCACGGTGGCCGCGACCCCGACGTCCTTGGCGGCTGGGGCGACCGCCACGGTGACGGTCACCGTGAAGGACGCGAACGGCGACCCAATCAGCGGAGCAACCGTCGAGCTGGTGGCCTCCGGATCGGGCAACACCGTGACGCAGCCCGGCGCGCCCACCGATGCGGGCGGCATTGCGACGGGGACCCTGAGCTCGACGGTCGCCGAAGCCAAGACGCTGTCAGCCAAGGCGAACGGCGTGGCGATCACCCAGACGGCCGCGGTGACGGTGACCCCGGGGCCGGTTTCGGCGAGTCAGTCGACGGTCGCCGCCGTGCCGGGCACGATCGCTCCGGGAGGCGGGTCGGCGACGATCACCGTCACGGCGCTCGACGCCTTTGGAAATCCCGTCAGCGGAGCAGCGGTGGTGCTCGCGGCCACCGGCGGCAACCTCACGCAGCCCGTCGGGCCAACCGACGGAAACGGAGTGGCGACGGGGTCGCTGAGCGGCACCGTTGAGGAAACCGTCGTCGTGTCAGCCACCATCGCCGGGACACCGGTTACGCAGACCGCGACGGTCGAGGTCGCAACGCAGACCGTTGCCACGATTTCCCATACGCTGCTGACCGTGGGAACTGACCCGACCAACCAGAAGGTCTACACCACGGCCTCCATCTCCCCGGCGCCCAACGCGCTCGTCACGGTGGCGGTGCTGGGGCATCGTTCCTCGAGCGTCGCCTCGAGCCCCACGCTGTCGGGCGGCGGGATGCCGGAGTGGGTCGAGGTGGCCAGCGTCACGTTTGACGACGGTTCGCGCCCCCACAAGCGTTTGACCGTCTACCGGGCCATGAGCGTTGCGCCCGGCACCGGCCCCCTCACGATTACGTGGGACGCTACCGAATCCAACTGCCAGTGGATCGTGTCCCAGTGGCAGGGTGTGGACGCCAGCGGTGTGAGCGGATCCGGCGCAATCGGGCAGACGGGTGCAACCAGCGGTGATGGTGTGAGCGGATTGGCGGTGACACTCGCTCCATTCGCGGACGCGAACGACGTGGCCTACGGCGTGTTCGGTGTCGCCAGCGCGGCTGCCGCGGTCACGCCCGGCGCCGGGTTCACGGAGCTCGCCGAGCAGCCGTCGGGCGAGCGCACCTCGGGTGATGTCGCCGCGGAATGGGCGGTCAACCTCAGCACCGTGGAGGCGAGCTGGTCCAGTCTCAACGGCGCCGCGCTGGGCATCGAGATCAAGGCCGGCGTCACCGTGCCGCAGGATCCCGTCGCGCTGGTCGAGATCAGCCCGGCGTCGGCGACGGTGCTGGTCGGCGCGACCCAGCAGTTCGTCGCCAACCTGCTCAACGTCGGTGGGGAGCCCCTGACCGGGCGGCTGGTGACATGGTCGAGCGATGCTTCCCAGTTCGCCACGGTGTCTTCGACGGGACTCGTGACTGGCGTAGCGGCGGGATCCGCCACGATTTCGGCGACGAGTGAAGGCGTGACTGGCACGGCGAGTGTGACCGTCACTTCCACCGCCGAGCCCGTGGCGTCGGTCGAAGTCACGCCGGGGGCGGCCAGCATTCTGGTCGGCGGGACCGTGCAGCTCACCGCGACACCGAAGGATGGGGCGGGCCAGCCACTGAGCGGGCGCGTGATCACGTGGGAGAGCGACGCACCCGCCATCGCCACGGTGTCGACGACCGGGCTCGTGACGGGCACCGGCCCGGGGCAGGCCACCGTCACGGCCACGAGCGAGGGGCAGAGCGGGCAGGCGATCGTCACGGTGACGACCGGTGGCGCGGCGGCGCTGGTGGGCCAGTGGTCGGGCGTGATGGACTCGCCGATCGTGCAGGTGCACCTGCACCTGATGATCGATGGTCGCGTGGTGAGCTTTGGGGGCAGCAGTGCAACCCCCCAGGTCTGGGATCCCGCGACCGGCATCTTCACGCCCGTGCCGGTCGTCTCATTGGTCTTCTGCAGCGGGCATACCTGGCTCCCCGATGGGCGACTGCTCGTGACCGGCGGCGGGACCGGGAACGGTCGCGGCTTCCCGAACACCGACATCTTCAACGCGGCCACCACGTCGTGGACCTCCGGACCCGCCATGGCGTACGCCCGTTGGTATCCCACCACGACGACGCTGCCGAACGGCAACCTGGTGACCGTGGCGGGTCAGGACGAGAACGGCAACACCGTGCCGATTCCCGAGCTGTGGGACGGCACGAGCTGGCGCCAGCTCACCGGCGCGAGCCTGTCCCTGTCGAATTATCCCCGCGACTTCGTGGCGCCGGACGGGCGCATCTTCGAAGCCGGCCCGCAACGGCAGTCTCACTGGCTCGACGTCTCGGGGGCCGGCAGCTGGACCGACGGCCCGTCGATGAACTTCGGCTCACGCTCGTACGGGTCCGCGGTGATGTACGAACTGGGGAAGATCCTGTTCGTGGGCGGCAACTCGACGCCGACCAGCACCGCCGAGATCATCGACCTCAATCAGCCGACCCCCGTCTGGGCCTACACCGGCTCCCTGGCCTACGCGCGCTGGCATCTCAACGCGACGGTGCTCCCGGACGGCCAGGTGCTGGTGACGGGGGGCACGAGCGGCGATCGGTCGAACCCCCAGCTCGCCGTCAACGCCGCCGAGATGTGGAATCCCGCGACGGGTCTCTGGACTACCATGGCGAGCGCCGCACAGCTGCTGCGGGGCTACCATTCGACGTCGCTGTTGTTGCCGGATGGGCGCATCCTTCACAGCGGCGGTGGCGACGGGGGCGGGACCCCCGACAACCTCAGCTATCAGATCTACTCGCCTCCGTACCTGTTCCGAGGGGCGCGGCCCACGGTCACCGCACCGACGCCGGCGGCCGTCACGTACGGTCAGACACTGACCGTCGAGACGCCGGACGCCGCCACGATTGTCAAGGTGACGCTGATCCGCAACGGGTCGGTGACCCACGCGTTCGATGCGGGTCAGCGGTTGGTGAACCTCAGCTTCTCGCCGGCGAGCGGGGGTCTCTCCATCACGCTGCCGGCCAGCGCGGCGGCCGCCCCGCCGGGGCCGTACATGCTGTTCCTGGTGAATGCGAACGGTGTGCCCTCCGTGGCGCGGCTGATGATTCTCAACTGACCGCGGCGCGGGCGCCGACCTCCGTCTCTCTCTGCACTACCGCCTCCGGTGCTATCTTGTGGCACCGGGGGCGGTAGCTCAGCTGGGAGAGCACCTGGTTTGCAACCAGGGGGTCACGGGTTCGAATCCCGTCCGCTCCATGTGGTCACGTGCATGGTGTCCTAACTCCTTCCGAACACTGGCGTCGGTCGCCTCGATTCCTTCGTCGCGCCCGAGATACTGACACCGTGCAGGAGTCGCGTCAGGCATCGCCCAGTCTCGCGGACGTGATGGGTAGGCTCCGTCGCCACGCAATAGACACTCGCCGCGTCGGGCCGGTGATCGGTCAGCGAGACCGCCCGCGCACTTGCAGCCACCCGCAGCCGCGACCTCCCGCACGGGATGGCCCTTCGCGTGTCTGCGGGTTTGACGCGATCTACTGCATTTGGACTGCGAAGTTGATCGTCCCGGTGTAGTTCGACAACGTCACGCGTATCGTCCAGGGACCGCCCGTGCCGGTTGGGGGGGTGATATCACCGCTTGCCGGGACGCTCCCATTGTAAATCGGGGTTCCTCCGTCGGCGTCCATGATGTTCAGGGTAATGGTGCCACCGGTCGTGTTCGTGGCCGGGTGAATGACGACGCTGCCGGAGGAGCAACTCCAGGTGTACGTGACAACGTCGCTGATGTTCTGTAGACCGGTCGCCTGGAAGCTGAAGACGACGTTGGGTGTGTTTACAACCTCAGGCTGGTACTGCGGGGCCAGTGCATTGTCGCTGCCACAGGCCGCCGTCAACAGGACCAGCGACAGGGCGTACAGGGTGAGGTGACTGGTGCGCACGATGCGAAAACTCCGTCTGTGGGGGTGGTTCACCAGAGCATCGCCGTCGGCTTGCCCGGCGGAGGCCTGGCTGGGATCGTGCACCATAAGGAACCGGTGACCACCGGACAATGGCGAGAAGAACAGCGGGATTTGAACTTCTCCCTTGGGGCACCGTGACACGCGCCCCTAGGGTTGTGTGCCGCTCGCGCGTGGTGCGCCCCCGCCCGCTCCGTGTTGCCATCCACCCACCATGCCATATCTTGCCGCGCTCGTGCGGTGAGCGCCTCGTAGACCGCGAGGCCGCGCCGCCGGCCCGAGACCGTACCGATGACGGACCGTGATCTGCTGCGCCACATCCTCGCCACGCTCGCCTATCGCGCCGGCAAGACGCTGCGCGGGGCCTCAGCCGCCTTCGCCACGTTTCGCGCGGAACCCTCCAGCCGCACTCCACTCGCCATCCTGACGCACATGAACGACCTGCTCGACTGGGGCCTGCACCTGGCCCAGGGACGGCACGTGTGGCGTGACACGGCGCCCGCGTCATGGGACGAGGAAGTGGTGCGGTTCCATGCGGCGTTGCGAGCCCTCGACGACTACCTGGCCTCCGACGCTCCGTTGGGAGCGCCCACCGGCGGCCTGTTCCAGGGGCCGCTCGCCGACGCGCTCTGGCACACCGGTCAACTCGCGTTGCTGCGGCGACTGGCGGGCGAGCCGATCCGGGGCGAGAACTACTTCAAGGCGGAAATCGTGGCTGGCCGGGTCGGCCCGGACCAGGCGGCGCCGCGTCGGGAGTTCGACTGAGGGGTACCAGGGCACCGGTCCCTCACCCAGAGCGTGACTGACGCATGACCCGATGGAACCCTGGAACTCCCGCGAACGTACGCTGGGTATGAGCGATCTCGCGCCACGACTACAGGCGGTCCTTGGGGACGCCTACGAGATCCTCCACGAGCTGCCCCCGGGGGGGATGAGCCGCCTGTTCCTCGCGAACGAGGCCTCCCTCGAGCGGCTGGTGGTCGTCAAGGTCCTGCCGCCGGAATACACCAGCGAGGTCAGCGCGGCGCGATTCGACCAGGAGATCCAGGTCGCGGCGCACCTGCAGCATCCGGCGATCCTCACCGTGCTCGCGGCGGGCGCCTCGCGGGACCTGCTCTACTACGTCATGCCGTACGTGCCCGGCGAATCGCTGCGGCAGCGCCTCGATCGCGACCACCGGCTGCCGGTCCAGGAGGCGGTGCGGATCGTCGCCGAGATCGCGGACGCCCTGGCATACGCGCATGCGCGCGGCGTCATCCACCGGGATGTGAAGCCCGAGAACATCCTGTTGCTGGACGGGCACGCCGTCCTGACCGACTTCGGCGTGGCGCGGGCGATCGCCCAGGCTGCCAGCGGGGGGCGGCTGACCCAGGCGGGGATGGCCGTGGGCACGCCGAGCTACATGGCGCCTGAGCAGGCGGCGGGCGAGCAGCACGTGGACGCACGCGCCGACGTGTACGCCTTGGCGCTGGTGGGTTACGAGATGCTGGCCGGGAAGTTGCCCTTCGAGGGCCAGACGGCGCGCGCGCTGCTCGCGGCCCGGCTATCCACCGAACCCAAGTCCGTCGACAAGCTGCGCCCGGAAACGCCGCCGGCGGTGGTCCAGGTGCTGATGCGGGCCCTGACCAGGGCTCCGGAGGACCGCATCGCGAGCGCCGCGACCCTGCGTGACGCGCTGACCGGAGTCGTTCCGGTGGCGCGCCTGCGCCCCGGCCGCCGCGTCCGCCGCGTGGCTGCCACGGCGGCCGTGGCGGCGGCGGTCCTCGGCAGCACCGCCTACTTGTTGCGCGCCTCGCGCCCGCCGAGCCTCGATCCCGATCTCGTCGTCGTTGCCCCCTTTGACCTGCTGGCTCCGGATCTCGACCCGATCTGGCGCGAGGGGCTGATCGATATCCTCTCGCGCAACCTCGACGGCGCCGGTCCGCTGCGCACCGTGTCGCCGACCGTCGTGGTGCGGCGCTGGAGCGGACACGCGGATCCGGCTTCGGCGACGGCGCTGGGAGAGGCAACCGGGGCGCGCCTGGCAGTCTTCGGCCAGCTGATCGGCAGTGGCCGGGATTCGGTCCGCCTCACGGCGACGCTGCTCGACGTGGCGAACGGGCGCCGACTGGGCGACGTGGAGCGGCGCGACGCGGCCGAACGGGTCGACCGCCTGGCGGACTCCGTCACCGTGGCCCTGCTGCGTGAGCTCGAGCGCACCCGCCCCATCGGCGCCGGCCGCATCGCGTCGCTCGGCTCGGCATCCTTCGCCGCGGTCAAGACATTTCTGCAGGGTGAGCAGTACCTGCGCCGCTCCGCGTGGGACTCCGCCATCGCCAGCTACGAGCGTGCAGCGGCGCAGGATCCGGGATTCGCCCTCGCGTACAACCGACTCAGCCTCGCGATGGGGTGGGTGCGCTCCGGCACCGACTCGCTGTCGCGGGCCTACGGCGAGCTGGCGGGACGCCTCAATCACGGTCTCGCCCCGCGCGACAGCCTGCTGCTGGTCGCCGACTCCATTCGGTCGGTGCTGTTCGCGGACGATGGCGCTCCCGACTACTGGCGGCACGCGCGCCGGCTGTTCGCCACGCTCGAAGACGCCGCGCGGCGCTATCCCACCGACCCGTCGATCTGGTACAACCTCGGCGAGGCGTACCACCACTTCGGTTTCGGGCCGGGATTGGAGGTCAGCGCCGAGGAGACGCGACGGACCTTCGACCGGGCGATCGCCCTGGATAGCGCGTTCGCCCCGTCGTACATCCACCCGGTGGAGCTGTCGCTGACGGTCGGCGACGTGGCCGCGGCCCGGCACTACGCCGAGCGGTACCTCGGGCTCGAGGCGACCGACATCAGCGCGGGAGCGATCCGCCTCGTGTCGATGCTGCTCCAGGGTCGCGACGGACCCGTGCTCCGCGCCATGCTCGACACCGTCGAGGCGGACGTGCTGGCCCATGTGGTCTGGTCCATGATCGGACGGTGGGCCGACTCGACCCAGTGGGCCGTGCGGCTCGCCGCCGAGCTGTCCCGGCCGCGCCCGGCCGCCCAACGCATCTACACCGACCCTGGCTGGATCGCGGTGACGCGCGCGACCACCTTGGCGTATCGGGGACGCCTGCGGGAGGCGCGCGCGTTGTTCGCGCCCGAACCGGTGAGTCCCCCGGTGTTCCTGCAGCTTGCCCTTTTGGGCGGCATCCCCGCGGACACCGCGCGGGCACGGTTCGCCACGTGGCTCGGCGGCGGGCTGGGCGGCCACGCGGCCCTCCCGTGGTGGGCCGCGGTGGGTGACACGATGCCGATCCGCCGGTTCATCGCCAGCGCCGACTCGCTGGCCCGGTCCGCGGGCGACTCGGTGCGGGCCAGACAGGCCGCATTCGGGGTGGCGCTCGGCGCGGCGTATCTCGCGCTCGCCCGCGGGGACAGCGTTGACGCGCTGGCACGATTTCGGGCGCTTCCCGACACCGTCTGCATCGGGTGCGCCATCCACCGGCTGGCCAAGGCGCGGTTGCTGGCGGCCAGCGGTGACGACGCCGGGGCGCTGGCCCTGCTGGGCCCGCGCCTGGCGCGCATGCCCGTGATTCTCGAGCCCCTCGTCGCCCTCGAGCGGGGCCGCGTCCTGGAGCGGCTGGGTGATCGCGCCGGTGCCGCGGCCGCCTTCGCGTTCGTCGCGGCGATCTGGCGGGAGGCCGATCCGGAGTTGCAGCCCTACGTGGCAGAGGCGCGGGCCGCGCTGCTCCGCCTCGGCAGCGAACCCCTCTCCTGAGGTTGCGATGACCGATCCCCGGTACCCCATCGGCCCATTCGAGCCGCCGGACGCGCTCGACGCGGCGCAGCGTGTCACCTGCATCGATCAGATCGCCGCCGCGCCGGCGGCACTGCGCGACGCCGTCGCTGGCCTCGATGCGGGGCAGCTGGACACGCCGTACCGCGATGGCGGGTGGACGGTGCGGCAGGTGGTGCACCACGTGCCCGACAGTCATACCAACGCCTACCTGCGCTTCAAGCTCGCATTGACCGAGGAGCGGCCGACCATCAAGACCTACGACGAGAAGCGGTGGGCCGAGACTGCCGAAGTGAACATCGTACCAGTGGAAGTGTCGCTGGCGCTGCTGGAGGCGCTGCACCGCCGGTGGGTGCCGCTGCTGCGAGCGCTGGGTCCGTCCGACTTCGCCCGGCGCATGGTGCATCCCGAATGGGGCACGCCGAGCCTCGACCAGATGCTCGCGCTGTACGCCTGGCACGGTCGGCATCACACCGCCCACATCACCACCCTGCGGGCCAGCCGGGGCTGGTGAGACGGCGGCGACGCGTTAGCTTGTGGCGACGCGACCACCGACCGGGAGACAAGAGCCATGGGCAAGGGCGACCGCCGGACACGCCGGGGCAAGATCTTTCGAAGCTCCTACGGCAACACACGGCGCAAGAAGCGCAAGAAGCACTCGGCCGCGAAAACGGCCGAGCAGAAGGCTGGTGAATGAGCCACGGGCCCGGCGTCTTTGCCGGGCCCGTCTCGTCATTGCTCAGCGGGTGGCGTCGAATCGTCGCGCCACCTCCGCCCAGTTGACCACCCACCACGCGGCGATGTAGTCGGGTCGTCGGTTCTGGTATTTGAGGTAGTAGGCGTGCTCCCACACGTCGAGGCCCAGGATCGGCGTCTTCCCTTCCATGACGGGGCTGTCCTGGTTCGGTGTGCTGTAGACCTCGAGCGTGCCGCCGCTCACCGCGAGCCACGCCCATCCGGACCCGAAGCGCGTCGCGGCGGCCTGTGTGAACTGTTCCTTGAACTTTCCGAAGTTGCCGAACGCTCCCGTGACCGCCTCGGCGAGCGAGCCACCCGGCTCCCCGCCACCCTTGGGGCTCATCACGGTCCAGAACAGGGAGTGGTTGTGATGCCCGCCGCCGTTGTTGCGCACCGCCGTGCGGATGTCGTCGGGGACGCGAGCGAGGTCGCGCAGCAGGTCGTCCAGTGATTTCTGGTGCAGGTCCGGGTGCTTGTCGAGCGCCGCGTTGAGGTTGTTGACGTACGCTTGATGGTGCTTGCCGTGGTGGATCTGCATGGTTTGCGCGTCGACGTGCGGCTCGAGTGCAGCGAAGTCGTAGGGCAGGGCAGGCAGTGTATGTGGCATGGCGTGTCGCTCCCTGGTGGAGTGGTAGATGACCACCCCGGCAGTATGGCGAGGGGTCCCTTTGTTGGCAACGCGTCGTTTGCCAGGGGAGGTTCCCGCGTCGACATTGTCCTCAGCGCTGTGCCCTCCACCGACCGGAGTCGGGGCGTGACCGAAGGCGAGACGAGTGTGCCGTCGCGGAGCGACAAGTGGTATCTCGGGGGCGGGGCTGGACTGATCTGGGCACCGCCGTTTCCTCGCTGGGTCGACGTTCCGGGATTCTGGGATGAAGCCCATCTGTATCAGTACGCCGTTGGTCCGGTGTTCACCGTCAGCGTGATTGTGGACCGTGAGCCCCTCGCGTGGCACTGTCGCCGACGGACGTGGACGCCCGCACAGCTGGTACTCGACCATCACGCTGGACCGCTGCGACTGCGCGAACGACGTGTGGTGGTGGGGCGGAGCTGTGTCGCGGAATACGAGCTGCGTCATCGCGCTGGACGTCCGCAGACGGTGGATCTCATCGTGTGGACGGCAGTGGGGGGTGAGCAGCTCGCGGGAGGCGTCCGCGGCGACGACCGGGGCATGCGATACACGAGCCTCAGTCGCGACCGGCACGGTCACTGCGCTCGGATCGTGCGGCAGCTGACGCTGCACCCCGGCGCGCAATCGTGGGCCGCGGTTCGTGCGGAGGCCTCGGGTCCGCCACCGGCACCGCGCTTTGAGCTGACGCCATTCTACGACGCGTGGGGGTCGTCCCGCCGGCTCGACGATCGCCTGGCGCTGTCCGGGTTGTCGCCCGACGGCGTCGTGTTCATCGGACTGCAGCGACGGCTGCGCCTGGCCCCCGCTCGCAGAACGCGATTCGCAGTGAGCGCGACGATGCGACTCGGGCGCGAGCGGGGAGCCCCTGGCGCCGGTCGCGCGTCGGTCGCGGCGGCGCTGCGTGACTGGGAGCGGTTCCGCGGCGCGGTGCCTGCCTTTCGCTGCTCCGACCGCTATCTCGAGCGGCATTGGTGGCACCGCTGGTTCGGCCTTCGGCTGAGCGGTGTGGCGCCGGGCGCGCCGAACTACCGGCACCCAACCGTGTGCGAGGGCATCGGCTACTTCCACGTCCCGATCGCGTTCAGCGCGCCGTGCCACGTGCGGGAGTTGCGTTGGGTCAGTGACCCCGAGTGGGCGCGGGGCGTGATCCGCACGTTCCTCGATCACCAGCGGCCGGGTGGCGCTCTCCATGGAAGGATCTACGCCGATCACCTCGAGGGCACCGATTTCTATCACGCCGACTGGGGCGGGGCCGTGCTGGCACTGGACGCGGTGCACCCGGAGCCGTCGTTCCGCGCCGACGTGTACGCGCCGCTGGCACGCTACGCTGCCTGGCTGCTCCGCACCCGGGATCGCGAAGGGTCGGGGTTGATCGACGTCGCGAACCACTACGAAACGGGTCAGGAGTACATGTCACGCTACCAGGCGGTGGACCCCGGTGCCGACCGCCGTGGCTGGCGCGACGGTGCCCGCCTCAAGGGGGTCGACGTGACGGTGTACGCCTACCGACTGTTCCGGGCGCTCGAGCATCTGGCCCGGGAATCAGCCCCCGGGGCTGCGGCTCACTGGGGCAGGCGGGCGGAACGCACGGCGGCCGCGGTGCGCCGACGGATGTGGGATCCTGCGCGGGGCATGTTCTCCGACACCAATCCGGCGACCGGCCGCCGCACCGGCGTCGAGGCGGCGGTGTGCTTCTATCCCTACCTCACCGACCTGGCGACCAGGGTCCACGTCGCGGGACTGGGGCGTGCCCTGTTCGCGCCGGACCGTTTCTGGACCCCGTTCCCCGTGCCGTCGTCGAGCGTGCGCGATCCACAGTTCGATCCCGACGCGCGGTGGAAGGGCAAGCGACATAACTGCCCGTGGAACGGGCGGGTGTGGCCGATGACCACGGCACATGTCATCGAGGCCCTCGCGCGCGTCGTGCGCGCGCACCGCCCCGAATGGGCGCCTCGTCTCGGCCACCTGCTTCACCGCTTCGTGCGCATGATGACGTTCGCGGGCGACGCGGATCGCCCCAATTGCTTCGAGCACTATCACCCCTACACGGGACGGGCCGCGGCGTATCGCGGCGTCGATGACTACCTGCACTCGTGGGTGAACGATCTGATCGTGTCGCACGTGATGGGTGTCTTGCCGCACGGTGCCACCGGCGTCACGATTCAGCCGCTGCGCCTGGGCGTCGCGCGCGCATCACTCGTGGGGGTAGCGGTCGCGGGGCACCGCCTCGACGTGCGCCTCACCGATGGGCGATTCGCGGTCGCTGTCGACGGCCGACGAGCTGGCCGCGGCCGCGTCGGCGAGCCGCTGACGATCGCGTTCTGATGCCGCTGGTGGCGATGGTGGCGGCCGGAGCTGACGCCGGCGCGGCGCGCGCGCTGCTCGCCACCGTCCCCGGGGTGGCCGCGGGGTCGCTGGATCCGGCCGATCCGATCCCCGAGGGGAGCGTGGTCCCCGACGTCATCTGGGTGCACGCGAGCGATGAGCCGCCGGGGCTGCCGCGTGAGCGGCTGGTGCCGTGGCTCGAGCGCGGCGGCCGCCTGCTCCTGACCCAGCACGCCGTCACCATCGCGGGCGCGCTTGGGCTGTCCCCAGATGGTCCCAACGACCTGGTGGCCGGAACGTGGCGTCATGAGGCCGACGAGTTGTGGTTTCCCGAGTTCCGCGACCACCGCGCTTTTCCTCACGTGCGTGGGATCGCGGCGTTCGGAGACCACCCGCTGTTCGCGGGCTTGGGACGCGGCACCTATCTCTGGGCGCCCGCTGAGGGAGAGACCTTCACCCGCGTCACCTACGCCCGAGGGAGCCGACCGGCAGCCGCCGCGGTGGTGGGGTGCGAACGCTCCTACGTACACCTCAACGCCGACCGGATCGTCGCCTGGGAATATGGCGTCGGTGACGGGGGCGTTCTGTGCATCGGCGCGTTTATCCACCCGGCGGCCGCGGACCCGCGGTTCGCGGCGCAGCTGCACCGGCTCCTGACCAACGCGCTGGCGGGGTCCGGCATTCCGAGCGCCAGCCGCGCGGGCCCCGTGGCGCACTGGCCCCCGCCGGGACAGCGGGCGGCGTCCGGCGAAGATCTGCGGATCGCCGTCACCGGCGAGCTGGGCGGGGTCCTGCCGCAGCTCGATTCCGATCTCGTTTGCGAGACGGACGCCGCGCGCGACGCGCCGTATTCCCTTGCCGGTCGCCGAGTGCTGGTCGTTGGCAGCGAGCAGGGAGGCGTGCGCGAGATCTGGCTCCATCCGCATCGGGCGCTGGCCGGTCTCGTGGTCACCGTCAGCGACCACGAGCCGCGGTGCGGCGGCTTCCGCGTGGCGCCGTGGGGCGTGCGGCGGCGTCTCGAAGTCGGGTCTCAGGCGGTGGTGGAAACCGTCACCACCGCGCTGCGGGACGGTGTGGCACTGCTCGACTACCAGCCCGAGGACTCCGTCCCGGGCGTCGCTTCACTGCAGCTCGAATGGATCGCCGAGCTGCGGATGGCGTGGCCCTACGCGGCCGACGCCGGTGGGGATATGTCGTTTCGGGTGGCCCCCGACGACCGCTCCCTGGTGGTCACCCGCGCCGGCGGTGCGGGGGCGACCTTCCTGGCGAGTCACCCTGTTGCCTGGGACGTACGCCCCGTGCCCCGGCAAGCGGCGGTGCGCGTGCGACTGCGCACGACCCTCGAGCGGCCGCTGCGGCTCGCGGTGCTGGGCGGAGGCTCACCGCGAGCATGGACGGCGGCCCTCCGGGCGCTGGCGCGGCGCGGCGCGATCGGCGTGGTGCGCCAGCGCGTGGGGCACGAGCGCGCCGTGCGTGCCGGGGCGGTGCGACTCCGGACGCCCGACGCCGGGCTCGATGCGGCCTTGGAGTGGGCGAAGCTGCGGCTCGACGGGTTCCGCATCGACACGCCGGGCGTGGGTCGGTCGCTGGCGGCCGGGTATGCGGCGTCGCGCCCCGGCTGGGGCGATGGCCGGCCCGGCTACGGCTGGTACTTCGGTCGGGACGCCTGCTGGAGCGCGTGGGCGCAGCTGGCGCTCGGCGATCACGAGGGCCCCGGCGAGGTGCTGCGGTTTCTCGGGGCGACGCAGGACGTGACGGGGAAGGTGATTCACGAGCTTACAACCAGCGGAGTAGCCCACTACGACGCTGCCGACAGCACGCCGCTCTATCTCCTCCTGGCCGGCCGCTACGCGGCCTGGACCGGAGATCTCGCGCTGCTCGAAACGGAGTGGCCCCGCCTCGAGCGCGCGTACCGCTTCTGTCTCGCCACCGACCGGGACGGCGATGGACTGATCGAGAACAGCGGAGTCGGGCACGGCTGGATCGAGATGGGGCCGCTCTCCGGCGCGCATGTCACGCTCTATCTGGCGTCCGTCTGGGCCGCGGCGCTGGCCGCGCTCGCCCCGGCGGCGCGCGCGCTCGGTCGGACCGCCTTGGCGGACGAGCTGACCCAGCGAGCCGCACGCGCCCGCTCGACCATCGCGCGGCGGTTTCGCTTCCCCGATGGATTCGCGCTCGGACTGCACTCAGACGGCACACCGCAGCGGCGCAACACCGCGCTGACCGCGGTGCCCCTCCTGCTCGGCGTGATCGAGCCGGAGAGCACGGCGGCGTGGTACGACGCCATCGCCGGACCGGCCTTCTCAGCGCCGTGGGGAGTGCGTCTGCTCGAGGAATCCGACCCGCTGTACCAGCCCGCCGGCTACCACGCGGGCGCGGTGTGGCCGCTGTACACCGGGTGGGTCGCGCTCGCGGAGTATCGCGGGCATCGGGCGGCGCCGGGGTTCGGGCATCTCGCCGCCAACGCCCGGCTGCCGTTCGCGCGCCAGATCGGTGCGTTCGACGAGGTCCTGCGCGGCGACCGGGAGGAGAGCGCCGGCGTGTGCCCGGACCAGTGCTGGTCCGCGGCGATGCTGGCCCTGCCGCTCGTCGAAGGCCTCCTCGGCGCCAATCCCGACGCGCTCGGGGGACGACTGCTGCTCACGCCCCACCTCCCCGCCGCGTGGCCTGAGGGCGAATGGCGCGGACTGCGCGTCGGGTCCACCCGGCTGGACCTGCGGATCGCCGTCGCACGGGAACGGATGCGGGCGCGGCTCATGCGGGTCGGTGGTCCGTCGCTCACGATCACGCTGTCCCTCCCCATTCCGGAGACGTGGCGGGGAGCCGCGGTGGAGATCGACGGTGTCGGGCTGCGTCCGCGGATCACGGCGTCGTCGGGCTGTCGGCACGCCGCCGTCACCTTCACGGCGGTCGAGACCCACGACGTGGAGTGGCGAGCCGACCCGGCGCCGGGGGCGTCGTGACGTGCGCCGGCGGGCGGGTGGCACCGGGCACGGGACTGTCCGCAGTCATGCCGCTGCCCAGCTGACCCTCGGTCCCCGCACCCCAGCAATACACCACGCGCGCCGAGGTCACGGCGCAGGTATGGTCGCGGCCGGCGGACACGCTGCGGTACCGCCGACCGCCCGCGACGGCAGCCGGCAGGCTGTGCGGGGCCATCGTGCCATCGCCCAGCTGGCCACGATCGTTCGCGCCCCAGCACACCGCGGTACTGTCGGCGAGGAGGGCGCAGGTGTGGCGTCCGCCCGCTGCCACGGCCGTGAGCGGCGCGACCGCGGCGACCGGGGTGGGAGCCAGCACCGTCGTATCGGATGAGCCGGTGCCGGTTTGCCCGGCCCGGTTGTCGCCCCAGCACAGCAGGCTGCCGGCCGAGAGGGCGCACGCGTGTCGCGCGCCCGCCGACACCCACTCGATCGGGACGGCGGTGCGCACCGGGCGTGGGTACGCGCGGAGCCCGCCGAGGGTGCTGTCCCCAAGCTCGGCATGGGCGTTGGTGCCCCAACACCAGGCCGCGCCGCCGCCAGCGACGGCGCAGGTGAAGGCGGCGCCGGCGGACAGCTGCGCGAAGGGCCCGCCGGCGACGGTCGCTGGCGATGAGCGAGCGGTAGTCTGGGAGTCGCCCAGCTGACCCTCTGCGTTGTCTCCCCAGCACCAGGCGCTGCCCCGGTCATCGAGCGCGCAACTGTGCGACTCGCCAGCGGCGATGCTGGTGAACCGCGCCGTGCCAAGCACCGGTCGCGGCAGCGTCGGGTCGCCGGGGTCGGTCCCGCGGCCGAGCTGAGAGCGATCGTTGCGGCCCCAGCACGACGCGGTCCCGTCGGGCGCAATGCCGCACGAGTGATCGGCGCCCGCCGCCAGGGTGGCGGGCCGGAGGTCCCCGCCGACGGGGGCTGGTGCGGCCTCGACGAACGAGATCAGGCCGATGCCGTCCTGGCCGTAGAGGTTGAATCCCCAGCAGAACGCGCGTGCGTCGTTGGTGCGCGCGCAGGTGTGCAGCCCGCCGGTGGCGACATCGAGGAACACCCGCTCCACGACGTCGATGTACGCGGTGTCGGCGCGGCCCACCGTCGCCGCGACGATGGCACCGTTGCCCGCGGCCACGGCCGTGACCGTGCCGGCGCTCGTGACCGCGAGCAGCGCGGGAGCGGTGGTGGTCCACGACACGGCGCGGTCAGGCAGCACGGCGCCGGTGGAATCGCGGACGGTGGCGGTCAGGGTCAGACTGTCGCCCGGGACCAGGACGGCGGAATCGGGGGCCACCGTCACGCTGGCGACGCTTGCGGTCGGTGGCGCCGTGGACCGGAACGGTGCCTCGCAGGCGACGAGCGCGAGCAGCGCGGCGGACAGGGTGAGTCGGTGGGTCTCGGGCATCTGTCGTCAATGATACGCGTTGCGAGAGTCACCGGAATGCGGGAACTTTGGGCGTCCCGACGCTCGGGGAGGTGCTCGATGCGGCTGCTGGTGTTCATGGTGGTGGTGGTGGTGGCCCTCGCCGGGTGCTCCATTGAGCGGATCGAGCCTGGCGGCACGGAGAACTCCCGCGCGGAAGAGGACAGCGCGATCCAGGCAGCGCTCGACACCTATTACGGTCGCTTCAGCCGTCGGGCCTGGGACGAGCTGCGCGAGTCGTTTTGGCCTGGTGCTGTGATCGCCACCCGATGGCTCCCGCCCGGAGCCAGCGACACGCTGGTGGACGTGATTCCCCTGGAGACGTTTCTCTCGCGCACCGAGGAAGGTCCGGACCGCCTGGCCGTGTTTGCCGAGCGGATGGTACGGCACGAGGTGCGTCGGTACGGCGACCTCGCGATCGTGTGGGCGACCTTCGAGGCCACCTTCGGCATGCCGGGCGCGCCTCCCGAGACGCATTACGGCGTGGATGCGTTCCAGTTGCTGGCCGATGGGGGCACGTGGCGCATCGTCTCCCTCGCTTTCACGCAGGAGTTACCCGGGGACTCGCTCCCTCGGTCCGGACCCTGATCGCTCGCGCCATGGCCGCCGTCACCCTGGAGCGCCTGACGAAGCGCTACGACCGCGCGCCACGTGCGGCGTTGGACGAGCTGTCGCTCGCCGTCGCCGACGGGGAGTTTCTCGTGCTGCTCGGACCGTCGGGCTGCGGGAAGACCACCGCCCTGCGCTGCGTTGCCGGTCTCGAGGAGCCCACGGCGGGGACGATCCGGATCGGCGCCCGCGAGGTCACGCGCCTGGCGCCTGGAGCGCGCGACGTCGCGATGGTGTTCCAGAACTACGCGCTGTATCCGCATCTCGCCGTGCGGCACAATCTGTCGTTTGCCCTCGAAATGCGGCGGGTTCCCAGGCCGGAGATCACCCGTCGCGTGGCCGATGTTGCGGCCCGCCTGGGGCTGACCGAGCTACTGGATCGGCGACCTGGCGAGCTGTCGGGTGGCCAGCGGCAGCGGGTCGCGCTGGGACGCGCCATGGTGCGGAACCCCGCTGTGTTCCTCCTCGACGAGCCGCTGTCCAACCTCGACGCGCAGCTGCGGGGGGAGCTGCGAGCCGAATTGCTGGCGCTGCACCGCAGCCTCGGCGCCACAATGCTCTACGTGACCCATGACCAGGTCGAAGCCATGACGATGGGCGAGCGGATCGCAGTGCTGCACGAGGGGCGGCTGCGCCAGGTCGGGGCGCCGCGCGACGTGTACGAGCGGCCGGCGGATACGTTCGTCGCGCGCTTCATCGGCAGTCCGGGGATGAACATCTTCGACGCCGCTCGTGCTGATGGTGGCCGTGGCGTGCTGATCGGCGGATCACTCACGGTGGAGACCGACGTGACGGTCGACGGCGCGTTTCAGGTCGGGGTCCGCCCCGAGCACGTGGCATTGCGGGCGCGGGGGCGTGGAGCCGGGCAGGGCGAGGGGCAGGTGCGCATCGTCGAGCCCCTGGGTGCGGAGACGCTGGTCCACCTGGACGTCGGTACCACGCGCCTCGTCGCCCGCATGCGCGGTCTCAGGGCGCCGGCCGTCGGCGATCGCGTGGGGGTGCGGATCGATGCAGGCGACCTGCACGTGTTCGACGGCCGGGGAGTGCGTCGCGCGTGAGGTTCCCGTGGGCCGCGGCGCTGCTGTCGCCGTGCGTGGGAGCGCTGGCGTGCATCCCTGACCACGCCCCCCGCGATGCGGTCACCCTCGAGCTTGCCAACTGGGCTTCGTATCTCGAAGCGGGGATCGAGCAGGTCGTGCTCGACTCCTTCATGGACGCCGTCCCTGGGGTCCGGGTGACACAGCAGAGCGCCGGAAGTGGACAGGCGGAGTATCGCGAGCGGATGCTCACGTCGATCGCTGCTGGGGCGCCACCCGATGTGTTTCTTCTCGACAACATCGACGTCCCCGCGTTCACGCAGCGCGACGTGCTCCTCGATCTCCGCCCCTATCTTGATCGCGTCGGCATCACGCTGGATGACTACGAGCCGACGGTGCTCGACATCTTCCGTCGCGGCGCGGCGGTGTATGCGTTGCCCAAGGGGTACACCCCGATGGTCCTCGCCTTCAACAAGGACCTGTTCGATCGCGCCGGCCTGGCGTATCCACAGGACGACTGGACGTGGGAGGACTTTCGTCGTGCCGCAGCGGCGCTGACGCGCGATACCGATGGTGACGGGACAGTGGATCAGTGGGGGACGGTGTTCGACCGTCGGGTGTTCCTGTGGAATTCCTGGATCCTGGCTGGAGGCGGAGACCTGCTGTGCCCCGGGGGCCGGCGCGCGACGGGGTGCCTCGACTCGCCAGCCACGGTCGCGGCAATCAGCTGGTATACCGGGTGGGTGACGCAGGACCGGATCGCGCCCCGGTTTCACACGCTGCGCCGCTCGCTGGGCGACAACCTCCGCCTGTTCTACACGGGGCGCGTAGCCATGATTACCGCCGGGCACTTCTGGGTGCCGAACTTCCTGCCGTACGTGCTGGAGGGGCGACTGCGCATCGGCTTCGCCGAGATCCCTCACCGCGCGGGCGCGTCGCCGGCCACGGTGATCTACGCGTCGGGTCTGGCGGTGCCGGCCGGCGCGCCGCATCGCCGCCATTCGGTGCGCCTCGCCGCGTTTCTGGCCGACTCGCTCGCGCTCGCGATCCGTGCCGGTGCCCGACTGGAGTTGCCCAGCCGCTCCGCGGTGGCCCAGCACATGGCTGAAGCGGATACGCTCGGGTGGGAAGCGGTGTTCCGGCGCGCGACGGCACATGGGCGAGCGCCCTGGGGGGCGCGGATCGCGCAGTGGCGGGAGATCGAGGCCGTCCTGCCCGACCTCATCGACCGCATCACGCTGCGCGGGGAGGACCCGGCAGCCGCCGCGAGAGAGATGGCCCGAGCCGTGGATCGGATTCTCGCGCGGCACGAGGTGGAAACACCGTGAGGCCGCAGCTCGCCTGGCGCCTTCTCGCCGCAATCGCCGGGACCGGCGCCGTCACGCTCCCCATCGCGGCGGCCCGCCTGGCGACGGCGCGTGCCGAGGACAGCCTCAGCGAGCGCGTGGCGTACGCGGTGGCCGGGTACGTGGCCCTGGTGACCCCCGCGGCACCCGGCCGCCCGGGATACGAGCCCCGGCAGCTGCTGGTGACGGCCCGTGGGCTGAGGACGCTGCCCGGCTGGTCGGCGCCGGTCGACGTGTACGCGGTGCGTACTCCCTTGCTCGCCGCCGGCGGGCCCGGCCTGCCGAGCGCCACCTGGCGCGACCTGCAGCGCCTCGAGTCACCTGTGCGGCTCGGTGCCGGGACCCTCGTGCCACTCAAGGATCGAGAGGCGTGGGACGTCGTGGGCGCCGCGTGGGTCGGTCGTCGCTCTGCACCCCGGGATCGACGCCCGGTGTGGACCGGGCTCGCGGTCGCGCTGGCGGCGCTCGGCGGGGTGTGGGCAGTGGGGAGGGGGCGCGGGTTGCGCCGCGTGACGATGGCCACCTTCGCCGCCGCCGCCCTGGTGCACGGCGGGATGTGCGCGGCGGTGGTGCGCGGCGCGGCGGCCTGGAGCGGCGATCGCGCGCTGCGCGACATCCGGACCCTGATCGGGGACGCGCCGGCCCGCCTCCCGGTGGTGCGCTCGCGTGTCCCGCTGGCGCAGCTCGCGCGCGTCGTCCAGGGTACCGGTGTCACCCTGGCCGAAGCCGACAGCGCACAGGGAACGATGATCCGGCGGGTTGAAACCGCGCGGGGTCCCCGGGCGGTTGCCCCCATCCGGCTGGGCCGGCGGCGATGGCTCAGCGCGACGATGGTGCCGCTCGAGGCGCGCCAGGGTGGATGGACCCTCGCTGCCCTTGGTCTCGCTCTGGTGGGTGTGGTGGGCGTGGCGGTGGCGGGGTGGGGGGCCGTCGCCGCCGCCAGTCCGCGTCGCCTGGGCGAGATCGTGACGGCCTGGGCGTTCCTCGGTCCGGCGGCGCTGCACCTCGTCGTCTTTTCGTTCGGGCCGATGCTGTTCGCGGCCTGGCTGTCGCTGCACGAATGGGATCTGCTGGATCCCGTGCGGCGATTCGTCGGCCTGCGCAACTTCGCCGCGGCGGCCGCTGACCCGCTGGCGTGGGTCTCGCTCCGCAACACGCTGTTGTACACGCTGTACGTGCCGGTGACGATGATGCTGGCCCTCGGCGTCGCGCTGGTGCTGCAGCATCACGGCGGCCTCACCCGCCTCGCGCGCACGGTTTTCTTCATGCCCTACGTGGCGTCGGTAGTCGCCGTTGCCCTCGTCTGGCAGTGGATGCTCAGCCCCGATTTCGGCCTCGTGAACTGGGTGCTGGGCGCAGTGGGTGTGCCTGCCGTGGACTGGCTCGGCGATCCGCACACCGCGTTGCTGGCGGTGATGGTGATCAGCACCTGGGTCCAGCTGGGGTACCAGACGACCATCTTCGTCGCGGGCCTGCAGAACATTCCGCAGGTCTATCATGATGCCGCCCGGGTCGATGGCGCGAATGCCTGGCAACGCTTCTGGCGGGTCACTCTCCCGCTGCTTCGGCCCGTCACGCTGTTCGTCCTGGTGACCGGCGTGATCGGCTCATTCCAGGTCTTCACGTACATCTATGTGCTCACGGACGGCGGGCCGTTGCACGCCACCGATGTGATCGTCTATCGCATTTATCAGACGGCATGGGAGTTCCTCCAGTTCGGTCACGCCAGCGCGCTGGCGCTCGCGCTCTTCGTGATCCTGCTCGGCGTGACCTGGGTGCAGTTCCGGCTGCTGGGGCGGCGGGTGGAGTATGGCTGACCGGCTGCTGCGATGGATGGGGCGGGTGCTGGTCGGGCTCCTGGGCCTGTCGATGGTGGCACCGTTCCTCTATATGCTCTCCACGTCGTTGATGGACGAGTTCGAGGTGCTGCGGTTCCCGCCGGCGCTCTGGCCCGGCCACCCGCGGCCTGGCAACTATCAGGCGGCCCTCACCGCGTTGCCGTTCGCGCGGTTCTTTCTGAACAGTCTCGTGTTCGCGGGCAGCGTCGCCGTCGCGCAGGTGGCGACCAGCGCCACGGCGGCGTACGCGCTCGCTCGCCTGCGGTTCCCCGGCCGCGAGCGCGTCTTCTTCACGGTGCTGACGGTGATGATGGTGCCGACCATCGTGCTGCTGATTCCGCGTTTCCTCCTCGTCAATGCGCTCGGGTGGGTCGACAGTTATGCCGGTCTGATCTCGACCGAGGTGGTATCGGTGTGGGGCATCTTCCTGTTGCGGCAGTTCTTTCAGACGCTGCCACGCGACCTCGAGGATGCCGCGCGTCTCGACGGCGCGGGGGAATGGACGGTTTTCCGCCGCATCATCCTGCCGCTCACCAGGCCGGCGCTCGCCACGCTGTTCGTGTTCGCCTTCGTGGACCAGTGGAAGAACTTCCTGTGGCCGCTGATCGTGACGCGCTCGCTCGATATGCAGGTGATGGAGCTGGGAATCGCCAGCTTCCACGGCGTCTACTACACGAACTGGCCCTACCAGATGGCGGCTGCGGTCGCGGGGGTGCTGCCGCTGCTGCTGCTGTTCCTCGTCGCCCAGCGAGCATTCGTGCGCGGGATTCAGTTGTCGGGGCTGCGGTGAGCCCCGCGCGGCTGGCGCGGTGCCGGCGCCGATTCTAGGTTAGCTCGCGATGGCGAACGTGACGTTGCGGTCCGACCACCCCGGCCTGCGGGTCCTGGCCCGCATCGCAGCCGTGCTCGCGAGCGGCCTGTTCCTGGCCGACGCCCTGCGGACCGTGCTGCTCGAGCTGCGCGCGGGCCTCGCCCTGCGGGCATGCCGCATGTGGTGGCGGGATCCCGAGGGAGGCGGCTATCAGCCCGTGACGGTCGACGGGGAGCCCGCGACCGACGCGTCGCGGCCCGGCGTCGAGTGGGCGCTGCGGGGCGTCACCTCCGAACCCACGCCCGATGGGCTGCGGTTGCGGCTTCCCCTGCTGCACGACGAACAGCTCTTCGGCGCCATCGAGGCGGTCCTGCCCTCGGGGCCCGCTGAGGCGGTCGCGTACGATGCCCTGGTCGCGGCGGCGGGGTTTCTGGCGTCCTATGTGGCGGCGACCGAGCTGTCGCAGGACCTGGCGTCCGAGGTGGCGTTGCGCACGCGTGAAGTGGAGGCGCAGCGCAGCTTCTCGGCGAAGATCATCGACTCGCTCCCGGTCGGCCTGTATGTGATCGATCGCCACTACCGGATTCGGGCGTGGAACCGCAACCGCGAGACCGGGACGCAGGGTGTCTCGCGGGAGGAGGCGTTGGGCCGAGAGGTCTTCGACGTGCTCGATCGCCAGCCACGCACCCTGCTGCAGCGCGAATTCGACTCCGTATTCGAGACCGGCGAGATGCAGCAGATGGAGATGGAATCGCTCGCCAGCGGGGGCTCGAAGTACTATCGCATCACCAAGATTCCGATGCGGGTGGATGACGGTGAGGTGAGCCACGTCATCACGATCGGGGAGGATCTGACTGAGTGGAACCAGGCGCAGCAGCGACTGGCGCAGTCGGAGAAACTCGCGGCGCTGGGCCAGCTGGCTGCCGGCGTGATGCACGAGATCAACAATCCGCTGGCCACGATCCTCGCCTGCGCCGAGGCGCTGTCGCACCGGATCGACGAGCTGCCCCCCGCCGATCGCCAGTCGGTGGAAGAGTATCTGCGGATCATCGATGCCGAAGTGCAGCGCTGCAGGCGCATCGTGGACGGACTGCTCGATTTCGCCCGGGCGAAGCCCGGCGCCGCCCGTTCGCTCGACGTCAACGCACTCGTCGAGCAGACGTTGTTCCTGCTCAAGTACCACGAGCGCTTCAAGCGGCTGACGGTCGTGCGCGAGCTCACCCCGAGGCTGCCA
The DNA here is from genome assembly GCA_003251175.1 of Gemmatimonadota bacterium. GTDB lineage: Bacteria > Gemmatimonadota > Gemmatimonadetes > Gemmatimonadales > GWC2-71-9 > SZUA-544. The sequence continues at coordinate 17,802 of QKHC01000015.1, read as the reverse complement.
TCCGTCAGTGGCGATCCGGAGCGGCTGGTCCAGGGCTTCATGGCGCTGATGCTGAACGCCATGGACGCCATGAACTCCCGCGGCACGCTGACGGTCCGGTCAGGCATGAACCCGGATCGCGGCGACGAAGTGCTGATCGAGTTCATTGATCAGGGAGCCGGGATCGAGCCACAGGACATCTCGAAGATCTTCGAGCCGTTCTACACGACCAAACCGCAGGGGCGCGGCACCGGTCTCGGCCTGTCGATCTGCTACGGCATCATCGCCGAGCATCGCGGACGCATCGAAGTCGAATCGCAGATCGGTATCGGCAGCGACTTCAAGGTGTACCTGCCCGTCGCATGAAGATCCTGGTGATTGAAGACGACCGCACGGTCGGCCAGTACGTCAAGCGCGGACTCGAGGAAGCGCGCTATCAGGTCGACCTGGTGGCGGACGGCGCCGAGGGTCTCGCCGTGGCGGCCGCCGGCCGCCACGACCTGGTGGTGCTCGATCTGCGGCTGCCGGGATTGAGCGGCCAGGAAGTGCTGCGCACACTGCGGGACCGCGGGGTGACGCTGCCGATTCTGGTGCTCACGGCGCAGGACGCGGTGGATTTCAAGGTCCAGGCCCTGCGCATGGGCGCCGATGACTACGTGACGAAACCGTTCGCCTTGGAGGAGCTGCTTGCCCGCGTGGAGGCGCTGGGCCGCCGTCCCAAGGCCATCGCCCCTCCCGTGCTCCGGGTGGCCGACCTGACCCTCGACAGCGGCAGTCGCGAGGTGCGGCGGGGAGAGCGGACCATCGAGCTGACCCCCAAAGAGTACGCGGTGCTGGAGTACCTGATGCGCCACCACGGACACGTCATGTCCCGTACGCTGATCACCGAATACGCCTGGGACTACCACTTCGATCCCGGCACGAACATCGTGGACGTCGTGATCAACCGGTTGCGGAAGAAGATCGACCAGGGCAGCCGACCGAAGCTGATTCACACCGTTCGCGGTGTGGGATACGTGCTGAAGGCGTGACATGGCGACCGTTCGCGGACGCCTCACCGCCTGGTACACGACCGCCCTCACACTGACGCTCGCGGCATTCGCGGCCGTTGTGTATGTCGCCAGCCACCGCGCCGCGTTCGAGGAGCTGGATCGGCGGATCACCTCCGAAGCCGATCTCACCGTCGGAATCCTGGCCGGCGTCTACCGGGCCGGTGGGGTTGTGCTGCAGCGGGATGCGGCGGGCCGCCCCGCGCTCGTGGCGGAGCTGACGGCGACGCTGGACGCCGTTCCGGATTTTCTCATTATCACGCACACTGAGGGCCGCGTGCTCTTCGCCTCGGCGCAGGCGCGCGCGCGGATCAACGAGTTCGAACAGCTCGCGCGACTGGCGCGCGACTCGCGATCATCGGTGGCGGACACCGTCACGATCCAGCCCCTCGGACCCACACTGCGCTACGTCGTGCGGCCGGTAATCGGTGCCGGTGCGGAGTTGGGGGCGGTGCTCGCAGCCGCCCCGACGGCGGCCGCGACGCTGCAGTTGCGGCAGCTGCTCGGGACTTACGCGCTGACCCTGCCGTTCGGGTTGCTGATCGCCTATCTCGTGGGCTCGTGGATAGCGGGCCGGGCCCTGGCGCCCGTGGACGAGATCATCACCGAGGTGCGCGAAATCACCGACGGACGCAGCCTGCATCGGCGCCTGGCCGTCCCGATCGAGCGTGACGAGCTGGGCCGACTGGCGGCAACCCTCAATGAGATGATGGGCCGCCTGGAGCGGAGCTTCAGCGCGCTGCGGCGCTTCACCGCCGACGCGAGTCATGAGCTGAAGACGCCATTGACCGTGCTGCGCGGCGGCGTGGAGCGCGCCATCACGACCCCCGAGCTGCCCCCCGACGTCCTCGCCACACTCGAGGAAGCGCTGCAGGAAGTCAACCGCATGACCGAGCTCGTCGATACCCTGCTCACGCTTGCGCGCGTCGACGAAGGGCGCGCCCCACTGCATCGTGAGCTCGTCGATCTGCGGGAGATCGTCGAGGAGGTGCGTGAGACGGGTGAGCTGCTCGCCGAGCCCGCCGGGCTCACCCTCGACGCGGTGACGCCCGCCGCACCCGTGGTGGTGGCGGTGGACCGCAGTCGCATCCGCCAGCTGCTGCTGAACCTGTTGACCAACGCCGTCAAGTACACGCCGCCGGGTGGACGCGTGCGGCTGCGGCTCGAGCTGGACGACGGCCGCATCGCCATGACCGTCGCCGACAGCGGGATCGGCATCGCGGCGGGCGACCTGCCGCACGTGTTCGATCGCTTCTGGCGCGCCGACACCGCGCGCACGCGCACCGAAGACCGGGCGGGGGCGGGGCTGGGTCTCGCGATCTGCAAGTGGATCGCCGAGGCACACGGCGGCTCGATCGAAGTGCAGAGCCGTCCCGGCCGCGGCACGGCCTTCACGGTGAAGCTGCCGCGGGAGGCCGAACCCGGTCTCGACGCGGGGTCCGCCGCGTAGACCACCCCAGGAGGTTGCTCGTCTGCGCGGCCGGCTCGGGGGAATCGGGACTTGCCCGCTCGGTCCCGGGCCGGATTCCACATTGCGTTGTCATCGTTTTGTAATGGAGCCTCCACTAGCGGGGTAGGCTGAATCGGTAGTATTTCATCGCACGCACGGCCACGGGAGGCAGGCGGTGTTCGATACCCTGATCGAGTCCAAGCGCAAGCACAACGTCAAGGGCGGCTCGGCCGCGAGTCTCTTTTCGATCATCTTCCACACGGCGCTCGTGGCGGGGGCGGTGTACGCGACGCTGTCGGCGGGCGAAGCGGCCGAAGAAGTGGTCATCGACACCGCCATGGTGTATCTCTCCGAAAAGCAGGAAGAGCAGAAGCCCGAGGAGCAACCGCAGGTCGTCCTCGACGTGCCGCTGAAGGGCTTCCAGACGATCGTGGCGCCGACCGAGATCCCGACCGACATTCCGCCGATCGACCTGAGTGAGACGTTCGATCCCCGCGACTACTCCGGCGTCGGGGTGGAAGGGGGCGTGGCCACCGGAATCGAGCCGACGGCCAATCAGGTGTTCCTCGAGTCAGTGGTTGAGGAGAAGCCGGAGCCACTCTCCGGACCGCCACTGCAGTACCCGGAGCTGCTGCGCCAGGCGCAGATCCAGGGCCGCGTGCTGGTCGAGGCGATCATCGATACGTCGGGCCGGGCGGAGCCCAATTCCATCAAGATCGTACAGAGCCCCCATCCCGGGTTCGACCAGCCCGCGAAGAACTACATGCGACAGGCGCTGTTCCGCCCCGCACGGGTGCACGGTCGTCCGGTGCGGGTGCTGGTGCGGCTGCCGATCGATTTCAAGCTGCGGGGACGATAGGGTCACCGGCGGGCGACCGCCGCTTCTCACAAGGAGTCAGCCAGGATGAGTTACGCCGAACTGTGGCAGTCGATGGGCATGTTCGCGAAGGGCGTGGTGGTCACGATGTTGATCATGTCGCTCTGGTCGTGGACGGTCACGATCACCAAGTGGTTCTACCTGTGGAAGTCGCAGCGGGCGACTCGGCAATTCACCCCGCAGTTCTCGCGAGCGCTGCAGGAAGAGCAGATCGAGCGGGCCATTCAGCTGGCTGAAAAGAAGGAATACAAGGGCAGCCACGTGGCGCGCGTGCTGGCCGAAGCGCTGTCCGAGGTGAAGCCCCTGCTGCGCGACCGGGCGACGATCACCGCCGCTGACATCAACTCGGCTGAGCGAGCGGTTGAGCGGCAGATGCTGATCATCACCTCCGAGATGAAGCGCGGCCTGGGCGTGCTGGCGACCACCGGTGCGACGGCGCCGTTCGTCGGTCTGCTGGGCACCACCATGGGCATCGTCAACGCCTTCCAGGGCATGGCAGCGGCCGGCGGGTCGGGGTCCCTGGCCGCGATCACGGGCGGTATCGCCGAGGCGCTGATCACGACCGCCTTCGGTCTGCTGGTCGCGATCCCGGCGGTGTGGCTCTACAACTACTTCACTTCCAAGCTCGACTTCCTGGCGGTGGAGATGACGTACCTGTCCAAGGAGCTGATCGACTATCTGATCAAGAGCGTGGGCTCGGAGTTCGGGCGCTCGATCTTCACCAAGGAATTCCAGGCGCAGAAAGCGACGCAGTCCAGTGGCCCTATCAGCCACTAACACCCGGGCCGCTGTGGCGGCGGACATCAACGTCACGCCGATGATTGACGTGATGCTGGTGCTGCTGATCATCTTCATGATCGTCACCCCGGCCATCACGGCCGGCTTCCAGGCGGCGGTGCCCCGCGCCGACAACCCCAAGGCCAAGGAAGAAGAGGAAGGTGAGATCCGGCTGGGGATCGACGTGGCGGGGCGCTACTACATCGACATCACCGGTCCGGACGGCAAGTACACCGGCATGCGCTACGTGCCGGAGGACGAGCTCGAGGCCCAGCTGCGGTCGCTCTACGCCACGCGGTCGGTGGACAAGATCCTCTTCCTGAAGGCGGATGAGAACCTCGAGTTCGCCCGCATCCAGGAGGCGGTGGAAATCGCGCGCAAGGCCGGCGTCCGCGTGCTCGGGACGATCACCGAGCAGAATCGCGGCGAGCGGCCGGGAAGGGAGTAGCCCAGTCATGGCTATGGCGGCGGGAGGCGGGGGCGGCGGTCCGACTCACGACATCAACGTGACGCCGATGATCGACGTGCTCCTGGTGCTGCTGATCATCTTCATGATCACGCTGCCGCTGTCGCGGCGCGCGTTCGAGGTGCAGGTGCCGCCCGAGCAGCGTCAGCAGCGCCAGCAGCAGACCCAGAGCAGTCAGATCGTGCTGGAGCTGAGAGCCGACGGGTCGTATGCGATCAACAACCAGCCGTACGGCAAGAGCCAGCTGGACGGCGCCCTGCACCAGATCTTCGATCCACGGCCCGCGAAGCTGCTGTTCATCAAGACGGCGCCGAACCGCAAGTACCGCGACGTCGTCGAGGCGATGGACATCGCCACCGGGGCCGGGATCCAGGTGATTGGCTTCACCCCGCCCGAGCCAACCGAGGGCGGCGGCTGAGCGCGGCCGAAGCCGACGATCGCACGGGGGTCCCACGGGGCCCCCGTCGTCGTCTCTGCCCACGGACAGGGGTCCCGCGCACCTCGGGCGCCCGTTAGGGTATTACACGACGCATGCATGGGCTTCCGGACGTTGGCCCGCGGCGCGGTCCGCCTCCGCCGCCGACACTCGCCCTGCCGCGCGAGCGGCGCCGGCCGTGGGGCGGGGTCGCGGTGTCCGTGCTGGTGCACGCTGGCCTGCTCGCCGCACTGTGGTGGCCGGCCAAATCGCTGCTCGACAGCGGCGGCGGTGGCGGCGGGATCGGTCCCCGCGGCGGCGGTGGCGGGGGCGGACGATCGCTTTCCTCGGTCATCGCGCTGGAGGCGTACGCGGCCCCGGCGCAGCCCGAGCCGGAGCCCGAGCCTGAGGAGCCGGTCCCGCCTATCGCGGTTGAGAACATTCCCACGCCGGAAGTGATGTCCCTCGACGAGCTCGCGCGGATCGAAGTGCCGCACGGCGCGACCGACGCGCTCGTCCCCGGTGCGGGAGCCGGCACGGGCGGAGGACCGGGGTCGGGCACCGGGACCGGCGGCGGCAGCGGGTCCGGCAGCGGGACCGGGGTCGGAACGGGACAGGGGCCTGGCTCGGGCGGCGACGACAGTTACATTCTCCTCGCCACGCCGCGCGGCATCATCCTCCCGCCGGAGTGTGTCTCGCCGGGGAGCCGCTTCCAGGTGCGCTTCTGGGTCGCCGCCGACGGGCGGGTGACGGACGTGGAGATTCAGCCACCGCCGCGCGACAAGTCCTGTCGCCGCGACTTCGAGGTGCGCATGCGCGGGTACCGGTTCGAGCCGGCCAAGACCCGCGAAGGCGCAGCGGTGGCCAGCATCTATCCCATCACGATCGAGCGCTGATCGGCGCTCGACCGCCGTGATGCCGGCGGCTGCAACTTGGCGGCCGGGACGACCGCTCCGAGGAGGCCTCCCCGTGCAGCTGTTTGCCCGCAAGTCCGTTGACCGCCTGGTCACCGAAGCGAGTGAAGGCAGCGGTCTGAAACGCGCCCTCGGGCGCTGGGACCTCACCGCGCTCGGCGTCGGTGCGTTGATCGGCGCCGGTATCTTCGCCGCGACCGGGTCGGCGATCGCCGGCGACCCGGCCGTCGGCCGGCTCGGCGCCGGGCCGGCCATTGCGCTCTCGTTCGTTCTCACAGCCGTCACCTGTGGATTCGCCGCCCTCTGCTATGCCGAGTTCGCCGCGATGGTCCCCGTCTCGGGGTCGGCGTACACGTACGCCTACGCGTCGCTGGGTGAGCTGGTGGCGTGGATCATCGGCTGGGATCTCATCATCGAGTACGCCGTCGGCAACATCGCGGTCGCGGTGTCGTGGGCAGGGCACTTCCGCGAGCTGCTGAGCCATTTCGGCATCAGCATTCCGGCGTGGCTGACCATCGACTACCGCTCGGCGTACCAGGCCGCGGCAAACGTCGCCGGGGGAGCAACCGACGCCACGTCGGTCTATCTGGCGACGGCCGTCAGCGACGCGCCGCGCCTGTTCGGGCTCCCCGTTATCCTCAACATCCCGGCGGTGGCGATCGTCGCCCTGATCACCGTCGTCCTGGTGTACGGGATCCGGGAATCAGCCACTACCAACACGCTCATGGTGCTGGTCAAGGTGGCGATCGTGCTGTTCTTCATCGCCGTCGGGGCGTTCTTCATTCGCCCGGCGAATTACACGGCGCACGGCGGTTTCGCCCCCAACGGATTCGCCGGCATCAGCGCCGCAGCAGCTATCATCTTCTTCGCCTACATCGGGTTCGACGCGGTCTCCACCGCAGCCGAAGAGACGCGCAACCCCGGGAAGGACATGCCGTTCGGCATCGTCGCCAGTCTCATCATCACGACGGTGCTCTACATCCTGGTGGCGGTCGTGATGACGGGCATGGCGCCGTGGCAGCAGCTCGGCACGGCGGAGCCGATGTTGACCGCGCTGCAGCAGTCCGGTAGCTCCACTCGGCTGCTGTCGTTTGCGCAGTTCATCATCGCGCTGGGCGCGGTGTTCGCTATGGCTTCGGTGCTGCTGGTGTTCCAGCTGGGCCAGCCCCGCATCTTCTTTTCCATGGCGCGCGACGGGCTGCTGCCCTCCTGGGCCGCCAAGGTGCATCCGAAGTTTCGCACGCCACACGTCACCACGATACTGACCGGCGTCTTCGTGGCCGTCTTCGCCGCGTTCGCGAACATCAACGAAGTCGTGGAGCTGACCAACATCGGGACGCTGTTCGCCTTCGCCATCGTCGCCGCGGGCGTGCTCGTGCTCCGCTACAAGGACCCGCATCGGCCCCGCCCGTTCCGGACGCCGGGAATGCCGGTGGTGCCGATCATCGCCATCGTGGCGTGCGTGTACCTGATGATTCAGCTGCCCACCGTGACCTGGATTCGGTTCATCGTGTGGCTGGCCATCGGCAGCGTCATCTACGCATTCTACGGAGTCCGCCACAGTCGGCTGCGTCGCGGGGGGACGGCGTGAAGCTGCACACGAAGATCGTGCTGGGCCTCGCCCTGGGCGCCGCCGCCGGGGTGAGTGCCAACGTCGTCGCGCCCGATGCCGGGTGGGTCCGCTGGCTCGGAGACAACGTGGCCAATCCCGTCGGGCAGATCTTCCTGCGCATGCTGCTCATGACGGTCGTCCCGCTGGTCTTTGCATCGATCACCCTTGGCGTCGCGGGCCTCGGCGACATCCGCAAGGTGGGTCGGGTTGGCGGGCGCACCCTCGGCTACTTCCTGTTTTCGAGCGCTCTCTCCGCGATCCTCGGACTCACGCTCGTCAACGTCGTCCGGCCGGGTGCCGGTCTCGGTGGCGCGCTGCGCGATCAGCTGATGGCCACCTACCGCACGCAGGCCCAGGGCCTGCAGGCGGGCGGCGCGGCGGGTTTCGGTCCCGATCTGTTCGTCAACATCGTGCCCCGCAACCCGATCGCCGCTGCGGCCAACATGGATATGCTGGGGCTGATCTTCTTCGCCATCGTGTTCGGGGCGGCCCTGACGCTCATTCCCGAAGACCGCGCCCGACCGATGCTACGCCTGCTCGAGGCGCTGGGCGACGCCATCGTGAAGGTCATCGACATCGCCATGAAGCTGGCGCCCATCGGCGTGTTCGGACTGATCTTCGTGGTCACGTCGCGCTTCGGGTGGCAGATCCTCTTCCAGCTGCTCAAGTACGTGCTGGTCGTCGTCGGCGGGCTGGCGATCTACGCGGCCGTCGGGCTGTCGATACTGGTGCGCGTCTTCGGTGGGGTGCGCCCCGGCGTCTTCTGGCGTAAGGCGTGGACCAGCCTCGTGACGGGCTTTTCCACCAGCTCCAGCAATGCGACCCTGCCCACGAACATCGCGGTGGCCGAGAAGGAGTTCGCCATCCCGCCCAAGATCGCCGGCTTCGTGCTGCCGCTGGGCGCGACGATGAACATGAACGGCACCGCGCTCTACGAGGGCGTCACCGTCCTGTTCCTGGCGCAGGTGTTCGGCCTCGGCCTCACATTGCCGCAGCAAGCGTTCGTCATTGTGCTGTCGGTGATCACGGCCATCGGCGCCGCGGGGGTGCCGGGCGGGTCGTTGCCCCTGATCATGGTCGTGCTGGCGTCGGTCGGGGCGCCGCCAGAGTCGATCGCCATCATCCTCGGCGTGGACCGCATTCTCGACATGTGTCGCACGTCCCTCAACGTCACGGGCGACCTGACGGCCGCCTGCTACATCGCCCGCACCGAAGCGGGGTGGGATCCGGCATCGGCGAGCCGCGCCAACGGGGAAGGGGTCCCGCAGGCCGCGTAGCAGGGGGGCCTCGGAGGGCGGGGCACGGCCCCGCCGGGACTGGGACTACCCGGCCGCCAGCGCGAGTCGCGCCGCCGTCAGGGCCGGATCGGGAACGTCTCCCCGCAGCTCCGCGCCCGGGAGCAGCTCGCCAAGTCGCTCGGCGAGCGCGGTCCGCAACGCAGACCCCGCGCCCAGCAGTCCTCCCGCCAGCGCCACCGGGGGTGGGACGCTCGCGGGGAAGTGCCCCCGCAGTGCGACGGCCAGCGCGGCCAGCTGCGCCGCGGCGTCCCGCACCAGCATCCGCGCGGCGCTGTCGCCATCGCCCGCCGCCTGCAGCACCTCCCGTGCGAGCGCGGCCACCTGCGGCGGGTCAGCCCTCGTCGCCCAGCGCACGAGGTCGTCCCACGAGGAGAGGGCCAGGATGCCCAGGACGCGGTCAGCGAGCGTCCCGGCATCCCCGATGCCGTCCCGTGCCAGCGAGATGAGCGCCAGGGCCCGCCTCCCCAGCCAGTACCCGCCGCCGGCGTCGCCCAGCTGCCAGCCGTGACCGCCGGCGCCACGCACCGCGCCGTCCGCGGTCCGGGCATAGGCCGCGGATCCCGTCCCCGCTGCCAACACGATGCCGGGACCCGACGCGAAGGCGGCGTGCAGCAGCAGCTCGACGTCGCCCATCACGCGCACCTCATGGGCCAGCAGCTCTGGTTCGCGCAACGCTGCGGTGAGCTGCTCCCGCTCCCGCTCGCGCCCGGTACCCGCCGCGCCCACCAGCGCCCGTGGCGCAGGCAGCGCGATCCCGGCCGCTCCCGCCGCGCGCCGTGCGGTCGCCAGGATGGTCGCGGCCGCCCGCGCCGCTTCCCCCGGTCGCACCGCGCCGCCAGATCCCTGTGCGCGACCGAGCTCGGCGCCGTCCGCGCCCACGAGGACGGCGGTGGTCCGCGATCCGCCAGCGTCGATCCCGATCGCGCGAGCCGTCTCGTCGGTCCTTTCTGTCACGCCTCCGCCTTGTCGCGCGAGCGCCAGATTACCGACGACGCAACGCCCACGGCCGCCGTGATCAGCGTCCCGAGGGGCACGTACCATGGCCAGGCCAGGCCGGCGAGGGCGCGGGAGGGCCAGCCCAGCACGACGGGTGTCATCACCACGACACCGGCCACGATCGCCACGATGGCATCACGCTCGCGCGCGCGCCGCCACCATCCACCGAGGATGTAGGTGCCGAGCAGCGCGCCATAGGTGAGCGACGCGATCGACAATGCCAGCACGACGACGGGTGTGTCGCGGTCACGGAACAGCATCGCCCCGCCCACGAGCACGCCGGCCCAAACCAGGGTGAGCCACCGTCCCACGCGTAGCAGATGCGTCTCGTCGCGTCGGCCCGTCAGGGGAGCGTAGAAGTCGTGCGTCGTGGCCGACGACAGCGAGTTGAGCGACGACGCCACGGTGCTCATGGCGGCCGCCAGAATGGCGGCGATCACCAGCCCGCTCAGCCCGGGCGGCAGGTGCTCGACGACGAATGTGGGGTAGATGGCGTCTCCGGCCAGCTCCGGACGCGCGGCTCCGGCGAGCCACAGGCTGGTGCCTACCATGAGAAACAGGGCGAACTGGAGCACCACAAAGAACCCGGAGCCGACCAGCGCGCGGCGCGCCGCCGGCAGATCCCGCGCGGCCAGGAGGCGCTGGACCAGGAGGTGGTCGGTCCCGTGCGACGCCGCCGACAGCAGGGCGCCGCCGAGCAGGCCTCCCCACAGCGTGTACGTGGTGGCGAAGGACACGGCGGGGTCGATCATCGTCAGCTTACCCGCGTCGAGCGCGCGAGTCAGGCTGGCGGCGCCACCCGCGAGGTGCAGGGCCACGGCGAGGGTGGCCACCCCACCGAGCACGTAGAAGCCCAGCTGCACGACATCCACCCAGACGACCGCGCGCAGGCCGCCCGCCCAGGTGTAGAGAATGGTCACGACCGCGGTGGCGAGAATCCCGACGGGCACGCTCCAGTGGGTGATGATGGCAAGCGGGATCGCGGTGGCGAAGACGCGCACCCCGTCGCCGAGCGCCCGGGTGATCAGGAACACCGCCGACGCGGCGCGGCGCGCCAGCGGGCCGAAGCGGTGCTCGAGACGCTGGTAGGCCGTTTCCTGCGTGCCATGGAAGTACCCGGGGAGGAGCAGGGCGGCGACACCGATGCGTCCCACGACGTAGCCGAAGGTGAGCTGAAGGAATGTGAGATCACCGCGGGCCGCGATGCCCGGGATGGAAATGACGGTGAGTGCGGAGGTCTCGGTGGCGACGATCGAGAACATGATCGCCCACCACGGCAGGCCATGGCGCCCCAGAAAGTAGTCGGCCGCGCCTCGCTGGCCGCGGCCCACCACGAGTCCCGTGACGAGAACCGCCACGAAATACGCGGCGATCACCGCCCAGTCGAGCGTGCGCACCTCAGGCACCTCCAAGCACGACGGGCCCGCGCAACGCGCGGGCCCGCGAGGCCATCAGCACGTGCGGCACGCGGCCGTCAGACGGTGAACGACGATCCGCAGCCGCAGCCGCCAGTCGCATTGGGATTCTCGAACGCGAACCCCGACTCCTGGAAGTTGCTCTTGTAGTCGATAGTCGTTCCGTTGAGATAGGCGCCGCTGAATTCGTCCACGAACAACCGGATGCCCTCGGACTCGATCACCACGTCGTCCGCTGCGGCCTGATCTTCGAGATTGAGCGAGTAGCGGAAGCCGGAGCATCCGCCCGGCATCACGCCCACCCGCAGACCGACGGTCTCGGCTGGCGCCGGCTCTTCGGCGATGAAGCGCCGGACTTCCTCCGCCGCGCGGGGCGTCAACGTGAGCGTAATCGTCGGCTTTTGGGTCGTCGTCATGTCATCCCTCCGTCTCGCAACAACTTAGGTAGTCGTCCCCCGCAGTGTCAACGCCGCTGCGCCAGTCGCGCTGGTCACCCCTGGTCGCGTAGGGCAGCGGCCACGAGGTCCGCCACCCGAGGGCGAACCTGCCCGATGCGGACATTCTCCCGTGTCGGGTTCACCCGATTGGTGAGCAGAATCACGAACAGATCCCGGTCCGGATCCATCCAGATCGACGTGCCGGTGAACCCCGTATGCCCGAACGATCGCCGCGAAAGCCGGGTTCCCGCGCTGGAGTAGCCGGAGTCGGAGGGGGTATCCCACCCCAGCGCCCGGGTGCTCCCGGGGGGCAGTCCCTGGCGCGTGGTGAACTCGCGCACCAGGGCTGGGGAGGGGCGCGGCGCGGCCGTGGCGGGGGAGGGTCCCCCGGTGCGCGCCGCCATCAGCCACGCCGCGAAGCGCGCCAGGTCGGTGGCAGTCGAAAACAGCCCGGCGTGACCGGACACCCCTCCCAGTCGCCACGCGTTCTCGTCGTGCACCGTGCCGCGGATCGTGGTGCCGTCCTGACTGCGCTCGGTTGGCGCAATGCGGTCGCGCCACGCGTCCGGGGGTAGAAACCGGGTCTCGACCATGCCGAGGGGACCGAACACCCGGGCGGCGACGAAGCGGTCGAGCCGCTCGCCGGTGATTGACTCGACGACCTGGGTCAGCACGATCGCGCCCAGGTCCGAGTACTGCATCGTCGTGCCCGGGGGCGCGAGCAGCTCCGTCGTGTCGGCCAGACGCATGGCGGTCGCGCGCGTCGTCGCCTCGGTGTACAGCGGACGCCACGCGGGGAGGCCGGATGAATGCGTGAGCAGATGCCGGATGGTCACGCCGTCCTTCCCCGGCCCCTGGAACCTGGGTACGTAGCGCTGCACCGGGTCGTCGAGTCCCAGCCGATCCTCGTCCACGAGCAGCAGCACCGCCGTGGTCAGGCCCACGACTTTGGTGAGCGAGGCGAGGTCATACACGGTGCCGATGGTGACGGGGCGGGAGTCGGTCGCGCCGTAGTGACCGACGGCAGCCAGCAGCGCCAGCCGGCCGTGCCGCCCCACGGCGACGACGGCGCCGGGAAACGCGCCGCTGTCCACCTCGCTGCGCAGGTAGGTCACGACCGCCGCGAGGCCGGCGCTGTCGAAGCCCAATGCCGCCGCGGTGCCGGGCGGTGGCGACGAGGGCGTCGCCGGCGGCGGAGGCGTGGCTCCGGCGCAGGCCCAGACGGTCGACGCGGCGACCACCAGCAAGGCCCGCATCAGTTGCGGTCCACGGCTTCGACGGGCAGGGTGAGGCCATGCCCGATCGGATAGCCTGGCGGGATGCGGATCGGGAGTCGTCCGCCGATCGGCACCTGCCCGAGGAGGACGCGGGCCACGGCGCGCTCGGCCGCCCGCACGCCGCTCCACGCGAGCAGGTAGGCGCCCACGGTGGGAGTCTGGGTGAGCAGATAGGGACTGCCGAGTGACACCAGCACCGTGGGCCGGACCGCATCGGTCGCGGTGATCAGCGCGGCGAGCGAATCCGGCAACGCGATGAACCCCTTCCACGACAGCGGACGCACGTTGGCCACGAACACGGTGGTTGGTGCGCGATTGATCACGGCGCGGGCGCTGTCATAGGACACGGGTCCCGACATGGGCCACAGCCGGAAGTCGTCAACCGTGTCGCCCCCGGCCCGCAGCGCGTCGATCAGGGTTGCCGCCACGGACCCGTTGGCCTCGTCGCCATAGGCGATCACGGCCAGCCGCTGGGGGCGGGCGCGCAATGTCCGCACAGTGCCGATCGTGTCGCGGACCAGCGTGACCGCCCGTGTCGCGATGTCGTCCGCCTGGCGCAGAAGCTCCTGAACGCCCACCCGGTCCATCACCGAGTCGATGGGGACCGTACGCCGCCGGAACAGCCCCAGGGCCACCTTGGTCTCGAGGGCTCGCCGCACCGAGCGCTGCAGCCGCTCGGGCGCGATGCGACCCTGTTCCACGGCGGTGACCATCGCCGCGATCGCGGAGTCGGGATCGGCGGGCATCAGGAGGAGATCCGATCCCGCCTCGAACGCGCGCACCGCGGCTTCGCCGGCCCCGAACTTCGACACGATGGCACCCATGACCAGCGCGTCGGTGACCACCAGGCCGCGGAACTTCAGCGAGTCACGCAGCAGCCCCGTCATCACGGCGGGAGACAGCGTTGCCGGATCTTCGTTCCCGGTGAAGTCAGGGAAGGCGATGTGGCCGCTCATGACCACGTCGGCGCCGGCGGCGATGCCGGCGCGGAACGGCACCAGCTCGATCGAGTCCATGCGGGCGAAGTCTCCGCGGATCACCGGGAGCCCGATGTGCGAGTCGATTTCCGTATCGCCGTGCCCCGGGAAGTGCTTCAGCGTGCTCAGCATCCCGTGCTCCCGCAGCCCGCGCACGAACGCCGCCACCAGCTGGCCGACGGCCTCGGGGTCCTCGCCGAAGGCCCGGGTGTTGATCACCGGATTCGCCGGGTTGTTGTTGACGTCCGCGACCGGGGCGAAATCGACGTGGATCCCGACCGCCCGGCCCTCGAGCGCCGCCGCCCGCCCGATCGTGTAGGCGTCGAGCGGATCGCCCGTGGCTCCGACCGCCATCAGGGGAGGGAACGCAGTGCCCCCCCGCAGTCGCATGCCGGCGCCCCACTCGAGATCGGCGGACACCAGGAGCGGCAGGGGGGCCGCCTGTTGCAGCGCATTGAGCTTGGCGGTGATGTCGATGGGCGATCCGACGGAGATGATGATGCCACCGACCTCGAGCTCCGCAACCCAGTGCTGCGCGACCAGGAATATCGAGTCGTCGCGAGCGGTGTAGTTTCCCAGCAGCCACGGCATCACGAGCTGAGCGACCTGCTGCCGAGTGGTGAGTGTGGCCAGCAGGGAGTCCACGCTCGGCGCGTTGGATGACGGAGCGGGGGGCGCCGGCGCCGTGGCGGGTGCGGTTCCACAGGCAGCCAGCCAGCACCACAGCAAGGACCTATGCGCGCGAATCATCTCACCCTCGGACTGCTGGTTGTCGCGATCGGCGCCTGTCGGCCGGCGCCGGCGCCCCCGCCCGTGGGTGGGGTGCGCCCGGGTATCGAAGTGTTGCTGACCGACTCCGCGTATCTGGTGCGGGGGCGGCGCGTCGGCCTGCTCACCAACCACAGCGGCGTCGATCGACTCGGCCGCCGTGACGTGGATCTGCTGCGGGCCGCGCCCGACGTGCGCGTCGTCGCCCTGTTCAGTCCCGAGCACGGATTCCGCGGCAGCGCGGACCGCCCGGATCTGCCCGATGACGTTGATTCGGTCACCGGGCTCCCAATCTACAGTCTCTACACGGGGGCGCGCGTACCGGATCTCCGCGCCCTCGATTCGCTCGACCTGCTGCTGGTGGATCTGCAGGATGTTGGCGCCCGCTACTACACCTATGTCTGGTACGCGGTGTTCCTGATGCGCGCGCTGGCGCCCCGTGGCACCCCGGTGGTGATCCTCGACCGCCCCAACCCTCTCGGGGGCAGCGTGGTGCAGGGCAACATGCGCACGGTCGTGGCGCCGAAGACCCAGCCGGTGGGGTTCCTCCCGGTGGCCATGCGACACGGCATGACGATCGGGGAGCTCGCCCGTCTTGCCAACGACGTGCTGGACATCGGCGCGCGCCTCATCGTCGTCCCCGCTGCCGGGTGGCGACGCACCATGTACTACGACGAGACCGGCCTGCCCTGGGTGCGCCCTTCTCCCAATCTGCCGGATTTGGAGAGCGCGATGCATTACGCGGGTTTGTGTCTCTTCGAGGGCACCAACCTGTCGGTGGGGCGGGGCACCGATCGGGCGTTTCGAATCGTGGGCGCACCGTGGCTCGATCCGGACGCGGTGCTGGACGCCCTTCGCGGAGGCAGCCCGTCGGTCACGGCGGGCGTCGAGATCCAGGCCACTCGGTTTACGCCGCGCGCACCGGGAGACGCGAAGTACGACGGCGTCCCGCTGCGCGGAGTCGAGCTGCACGTGACCGATCGCGCCCGGTATGATCCGCCCCGGGTGGCGGTCGCGCTGCTGGCGGCGATCCGTGCGGCGCATCCTGATTCGTTCGCCTTCCGCCGTGACTGGTTCGATCTGCTCGCTGCTGACAGTGCGCTGCGGCGGGCGCTGGAGACGGCGACGCCGCTCGACTCGGTGTGGGCGGTGTGGCGCGCGGACCGCGAACGCTTCAACGAGCGGCGCGCCAAGTACTTGCTTTACTAGCAGTTGGGGTGCCGGGGGCCCTTTGCGCCCCCGCAGCGGGCGGTTACCTTCCCCCCGCGCTATGAACGTCATCCCGCAGGCGGTCAAGGACGGGTTCGTGCGCCTCATTGGTCCCCTGGCGCGCGCGTTGATCCGGGCAGGGGTGCACCCCAACGCGATCACCACCGTCGGGACACTGGTCATCGTGGCGGCGGGGGGCGCATTCGGCGTGGGCGCGGTCCACTGGGCGGGGTTCCTGCTGCTGCTCAGCGGGTTGTTCGACATTCTCGACGGCCAGGTCGCCCGCCAGGGTGGACGGGCCACGACCTTCGGCGCTTTTTACGACTCGACGCTGGACCGCGTCGGCGAGTCGGCGCTGTTCGCCGGGATCGCCGCGTATTTCCTGCGAGGTGGGGTAGCGCCCGAGCGACTCGTCGCGGCGGTGCTCGCCGCGATGGTGGCGCTCGCCGCCTCGCTGCTCGTTTCCTACACGCGGGCGCGGGCGGAGGGTCTGGGGCTGGACTGCCGGGTCGGGATCGCCGCGCGGGCCGAGCGCATCGTGGTGCTGGGCGCGCCGTGTCTGGCGTTCGGCCCGGGTCGCGATGGGATCCTGCTGTTCTGGATCGTCGTCGTGCTGGCGGCGGCGACGACGGTGACGGTGGTGCAGCGCATCGTGCACGTGGCGAGGGTCGCTGATCGAACTACGGGCGGTACCCGTCGTCGTGAGACCACGGCGACGCGCGCGACCGCGATTCGCAGGGGGAGCTGAGGGTGAGCGACGAAACGGGACGGACGGTGGCGCCGGCCGAGGGCAAGCTGGGCGTGTTGCTGGTCGGGCTGGGCGCCGTGGCCACGACGTTCATTGCGGGGGTGGAGAATGTGCGGCGTGGTCGGGCGCTCCCGATCGGATCGCTGTCGCAGCTCGCGACGATCCGCCTCGGCAAGCGCACCGACAAGCGCACACCGCTCATCAAGGACTTCGTGCCGCTCGCGGACCTCAACGACCTCGTGTTCGCCGCGTGGGACCCGATCCCCGACGATGCCTACACCGCCGCTCGCAAGGCGGGTGTGCTCGACGCGACGCATCTCGAGCCGATCGCCGACTATCTCAAGGCGATCGAGCCCATGCCCGCCGTGTTCGATCAGAACTACGTCAAGCGGCTGCAGGGCACCAATGTGAAGCGCGGCAAGACGAAGCGTGACCTCGCCGAGCAGCTGCGCGAGGACATCCGCCGGTTCAAGGCGGAGAGCGGTGTGGCCCGGGTGGTGCTGGTGTGGTGCGCGTCGACGGAAGTGTTCATCCAGCCGGGGCCTGCGCATCAGACGCTGCAGGCATTCGAGCGCGCCATGGAGCAGAACGATCCGGCCATTGCCCCGTCGATGCTCTACGCGTGGGCCGCACTCATGGAAGACGTCCCGTTCGCCAACGGGGCGCCGAACCTGACGGTGGACACCCCGGCGCTGGTCGCGCTGGCCGAGCAGCGGTCGGTGCCGATCGGTGGCAAGGACTTCAAGACGGGCCAGACCATGATGAAGACGGTGCTGGCGCCGGCGATCAAGGCGCGGATGCTCGGTCTCGCCGGGTGGTACTCGACCAACATCCTCGGGAACCGCGACGGCGAGGTGCTCGACGATCCCGAGTCGTTCAAGACGAAGGAAGAGTCAAAGCTCGGTGTGCTCGAGTACATCCTGCAGCCCGGTGCACATCCGGAGCTCTACGGCAACGTCTACCACAAGGTGCGCATCAACTACTACCCGCCCCGCGGGGACAACAAGGAGGGGTGGGACAACATCGATATCTTCGGGTGGTTGGGTTACCCGATGCAGATCAAGGTGGACTTCCTGTGTCGCGATTCCATCCTCGCCGCACCCATCGTGCTCGATCTGGCGTTGTTCTTCGATCTCGC
>QKHC01000013.1 GCA_003251175.1 Gemmatimonadota bacterium | reverse complement strand
GCCTTCCCAGTTGGTGTTCTTCTCGCCGCGGAACGGCGTGGTGCCCCCGTCCGGCCAGCTCATCATCTCGGCGCCGTTGTCACTCGAGTACATGACGATCGTGTTCTGCGCGATCCCGAGATCGTCGAGCAGCTTGAGCAGCACACCGACGTGCCCGTCGTGCTCGACCATGCCATCGGCCACGACACCGAGCCCGGTCTTCCCCTGCGATTCGGGCTTCAAGTGTGTCCAGATGTGCATGCGGCTGGTGTTGAACCACACGAAGAACGGCTTGTTCTGCTGGCGGGCGCGGCGGATGAACGCCACCGCGCCATCGAGGAACTCCCCGTCCACCGTTTCCATCCGCTTGCGCGTCAGCGGGCCGGTATCCTCGATGCGCTGCGTGCCGTCGGGGTTGGCCCAGGAATGGATCACGCCGCGGGGACCGAAGCGCTTGCGGAATTCCGGATCCTTGGGGTAGTCGACGTTCTCCGGCTCTTCCTCGGCGTTGAGGTGGTAGAGGTTGCCGAAAAACTCGTCGAATCCGTGGGCGGTGGGCAGGTGCTCGTCGCGGTCGCCCAGATGGTTCTTGCCGAACTGGCCGGTAGCGTAGCCCAGCGGTCGCAGCACTTCGGCGATCGTGGGATCCTCCGGCTTGAGTCCGAGGTCCGCCCCAGGCAATCCCACTTTCAGCAAGCCGGTGCGGATCGGGGACTGGCCGGTGATGAAGGCCGCACGTCCCGCAGTGCAGCTCTGCTGGCCGTACCAGTCCGTGAACGTCGCCCCCTCGCGGGCGATGCGGTCGATGTTCGGCGTGCGGTACCCCATCACGCCCAGGTTGTAGGCGCTGATGTTGTACCAGCCGATGTCGTCACCCCAGATGATGAGAATGTTGGGGCGTTGCGTCGGGGTGGCGCGGCGCTGCTGTGCCGCCGCGGTACCCGCCACGCTCAGCGCGAGTGCGAGCGCCCAGGCGGCGCGAAACTGTTTCATGCTTGCCTCGCAAGTTTTGGAAGGGCGTATGTGCACGGCGCGTGCAAACTAAGCGGCGCAACGCGGAGGCGGTACTCCCACCGATCAGCGCGCCAGCTGCAGCAGGCGTTGTGCAATCTCCTTCAGCGAATACTGGTGCAGCAGCAGAAAGGCAAATGGTAACGCCACCGGTACGACGATGGTGATTATCTCGCGCAACGAGATTCCCAGCGGGCTCATCGCCGCGACTTGACCGTACGTGCCCCCGAAATCGGCGGTGGCGCTCGCGTCAGCAGTCTCCAGCAGATCACCGCTGGTCCCCGCCATCTCCCGGGTCCAGCGACTCTCGAACCGCCGAGTGATCATCGTGCCGGTCACGCCGTACTGCACCAGCGCCCAGCGCCGAGCTCGGGCGAGCTGTGGCAGGAAGAACACCTGCGGCAGGAGCAGAAGGGCCGTCGCCAGCAGGAGGAAGACAACGACGGATCCCCGGGCAGCCGAGAGATCGGTGGCGCCGAGCCGAATCTGACTGGAGATGCTGACGGCGGCGAGCGCGCTGAGCCCCACGAACACGGGTAGGAAAGCCTGCGGAGCCAGCCGCAGCGTTCCCAGTCCCGCCGCACGATCGGGGTGCCCCGGGACCAGCGCGAGGTCGAGCCGCGAGGTGCGCCACAGCAGGCCCCACCACGCAACGGTGCGCCACACCCAGCGCAGCACCAGAAAATCGACCAGCGGCAGCGACACCCAGGCGTACCAGTGGCCGGCCGTCGTGAGCGTCAGGTCGCCAGCGGCGGTAGTGCCGTACCACGCGGTGCCCTGTGCCAGCGCCGGCAACGCGGCCGAGGAGAGGTGCGGCGCAACGAGGGCGAGAGCCAGCAGGATCAGCTCGATCGTGTCGGCGGTCGCCCGGCGGGTCGCATCCGCGACCGCGGCGTCGAAGGCGGGCACATCGGGCTGCCGCACGATGCCGGCGCGGCGGAACGCCTCGAGCACGACGCTCAACATGCGATCGGCGGGGCGCTCGGCGAGCACCATGATCGGCACCACCATGAAGAACCGGACCCAGGGTCCCAGATCCGTGAAGAACGGCAGGTCGACGCCGCGCAGCGCCGTCCCGGCGCGGGCCGTGAGCACGACGAGCGGCAGCCAGCTGATGGCGACCAGCAGCCCGACGAACCGGAGCAGGCCACGTGCGCCGCCCGCGGCGCCAGCCCGCACCATCGCCGAGTGGAAGCGCCCACCCTGGCTCAGCGAGAACGTCGTCGCCGGATCGGTCACGGCACGGAAGCTCCCGCGCTCCACGACGCTGTCAAGTCGATCACTCGCGGGGCGCGGCCCGCGCACACCGCCGTCGTGCTACCGGACCGTATATCCGCGACCCTCGAGGCACACGGCAGCCGCCTTCTTGAACGTATCGATCGCGGCCTGGTTCTGGGCTTGCGCCTGCGCCGCGCCCTGCTGCGCCGCCTGCTGGGCCGCGACCCGGCGCGCGCGACGTCCGCCCATCGCCCCGGCTGCGGCACCGATCGCCGCGCCGGTCCCGGCGTCGCCGGCGATCGCTCCGATCGCCACACCGGCGATGGCGCCGCGCGCGGCGCCGGCGACGGCCGCGCCCTGCGTGGCCTCGACGGACTGCTGCGCGGCCGCCTGGGCCGCCGAGTCCGTGTTGACACTCCCGGCCTGCAGCACGAGACCGGTCTGCGCCTCGGCCCACTCCGTGCACGCGGCCTCGTCCGCTTTTTGTTGCTCGGGCGTCTGGCCCTTGGCCGGGTAGATGACCATCCCGATCTGCGCCAGCGTCGGCGGCGGCGGGGGCGGAGGTGCCGGGGTGGTCGCCACCTGCGCCGCCGCGAAGGCCGCGGCGCCAACCACCATGGTCGTCAGCATCACGGAGCTGCGCATCGCTGTCTCCTCGTCAGAACGCTATGGACTGGTGCGCATGGCGGGCGCGCCACTGCCCTCCCTCGCGCACGAACACGATCGTCGTCCCGATGCCGACGGGGTCTGACGTCCAGCCGGCCTTGTCGGTATAGGTGCCCTCCCCGACCGCCATCACAATGGCCACGTCCGGGCTGAGCACGCGTACCCGTTTCTCGTACACTGTCTGCTGCTGGCTCGCCAGCCCCGCATAGGTGCTCCGAAACTGCGTGCGGATTGGCTCGAGTCCGCTGAGCAGCACGTCGCCCGTGATGAAGGTCAGTTCGCCTTCGCCCGCGGCCATCGCGAGCACCCGGTCCGCATCGACGTTCCGCGCTCCCTCCATCGCCGACTGCACGATCGAGTCGAGCGCCGCCACGATCGCCGGATCCTCGGGATCGAACCGCGGCTGGCACGCCGCCGCGAGCACAGCAGCGCAGGTCATTACCGCAGCAGCCACCCGCATACGCACTCCTTAAGAAGAATGTCCCGGCAACCCGCGCGCACACCGTTCAGACCGACGACACCAGCGATCGCGTCCGGACTTCCTCGGTGAGGCGCTCGACGAGCTCCGCCAACGGGAGCACGACCTGCTTCTTCCCTGCCCCCCGCACCCGCACCGCCACCGTCCCCGCGTCAGCCTCCCGCTGCCCGACGACGGCCAGATACGGCACCTTCATCACCTCACCATCGCGCACGCGGTAGTTGAGCGTCTCGCTGCGCTCGTCGACCCGCGCCCGCAGCCCGGCCGCCTGCAGCGCGGCCGCCACCCCGCGCGCGGCCTCGAGCTGCGCGTCCGCGATCGGCAGCACGCGCACCTGCTCCGGTGAGAGCCACAGCGGGAACGCGCCTGCGAAGTGCTCGATCAGGAAACCGACGAATCGCTCGATCGTCCCGAAGATCGCACGGTGGATCATTACCGGTCGATGGGGCGCGTTGTCGGCCCCCGTATACTCGAGCTGGAAACGCTCCGGGAGCTGGAAGTCGAGCTGAATGGTGGCCCCCTGCCACTCCCGCCCGATGGCGTCGTTGAACTTGATGTCGATCTTGGGACCGTAGAACGCACCCCCGCCCTGGTCGAGGCGGTAGCTGGCCCCGCGTCGCTTGAGCGCCTGCTCGAGCCCGCGCTCCGCCACGTCCCACATCGCGTCGTCCCCGAGCTTCTTCGCCGGCCGCGTCGCCAGGTCGAGGCGGTAGTCGAGGCCGAAGGTCTTGCCCATCACCAGCTCGACGATGTCCAACAGCTCGAAGATCTCCTGCTCGATCTGGTCCTCTCGCAGAAAGATGTGCGCGTCGTCCATGGTGAGCCCGCGCACCCGCAGCATGCCGTGCAGCGTGCCGGACCGCTCGTTGCGATACACGTTCGCGATCTCGGCGAGGCGGATCGGCAGATCGCGGTAACTGCGCTGCTGCGAGGCGTACACCAGGATGTGCATCGGGCAGTTCATCGGCTTCACCCGGTAGCGCACGTCCTCGGCCTCGCCCTCCCCCGCCCCCATCGCCGGAAACTGGTTCTCGGCGTAGAGCGGCAGGTGGCCGGAGCGGCGGAACAGCTGCTCGCGCGTCACGTGGGGCGTGTACACCAGCTCATAGCCACGCGCGAGGATGATGTCCTCGATGAAGCGGCGCAGCTGGAAGTTGAGCATGGCTCCCCGGGGATGCCAGAAGATCATCCCCGGCCCCACATCCTCCTGGATCGAGTAGAGATCGAGCGCCTTGCCGATGAGGCGATGGTCGCGTTTCTTGGCTTCTTCGAGCCGGCGCAGGTACCCCTCGAGGTCGTCCTTCGTGAACCACGCGGTTCCGTAAATGCGCTGCAGCATCTGGCGTCGCTCGTCGCCACGCCAGTACGCGCCGGCCGCGTGCAGCAGCTTGAAGTGCTTCACCCGTCCGGTGCCAGGCAGGTGTGGCCCGCGGCACAGGTCCACGAAGGGACCGTCGGTGTACACCGAGATGACTTCATCCGACGCCAGGTCGTCGATGCGCTCGAGTTTGAGCGGATCGTCCACGAAGCGGCGCTTCGCTGCGGCGCGATCCACCTCCTCGCGCACGAACGGGTGATCGGCGGCGACCACCTCCGCCATCTTCCCCTCGATCGCCTGCAGGTCCTCCGGCGTGAAGGGTCGCGGGACCTCGAAGTCGTAGTAGAAGCCGTCCTCGATCGCCGGTCCGAACCCGATCTTGGCATGCGGGAACAGCTGACGCACCGCCGTCGCGAGCACATGCGCCGAGGAGTGGCGCAGCACATCGAGCGCAGCCGGGTCCTTGTCCGTGAGGATCGCCACGCTCGCGCCGTCGGGCAGCGGGCGGGCCAGATCGCGCACCTCGCCGTTCACGCGCGCGGCGAGCGCCGCCTTCGCCAGCCCCGGTCCGATGGCACGCGCCAGGTCACCCGCCGTACTGCCTGCTGGCAGGCGCCGTTCGCTCCCATCGGGGAGGGTGACCCGGATCTCTGCGGTCGTCATCGCGTCAGCGGGTCAGCGGAGCCGCGCGATCGGGCGGCACGGCGATCGGCACCACGTGCCGCCCCATGACGAAGTAGAGCACGACAGCGGCCGCCACGGCCAGTCCCAGCGCGCCCCAGCGCGCCAGCCGGCCGGCGCCCACGGCACCGAGGTTGGATTCGTCGACCATTCAGTGGATATTCTAGCCACTCGATCGGATGGCGGACAGCGGTGGTACGGGCGGACCGGCGGGCAGGCGGTCTGGCGGACGTTGCGCACGCGGCCCCCCGACCCCCGACCGCCTTGACCGCCTGACCTCCTTGAGGTATGCCAGAACCCACGTTCACCCTGCCGCCCCAGTACGACCCGCGCGGCACCGAAGCGCCGATCTACCACCGCTGGCTCGAGCGGGGCGTGTTCGCCGCACGGGCCGACAGCCCGCGCGACCCCTACGTCATCGTGATCCCGCCGCCCAACGTGACGGGCGTGCTGCACATGGGTCACGGGCTCAACGACACGATCCAGGACGTGCTGATTCGCTTCGAGCGCATGCGCGGCCGCGAGGCATTGTGGCTGCCCGGCACCGACCACGCCGGGATCGCCACCCAGAACGTGGTCGAGCGCGCGCTGGCCCGAGAAGGCAAGACACGTTTCGATCTCGGGCGTGAGCAGTTCGTGGAGCGCGTGTGGGCGTTCGTGCGCCAGACCGGCGATACCATCCTCGAGCAGCTGCGCCAGATCGGGGCGTCGTGCGACTGGGACCGGACCCGGTTCACCCTCGACGCCGGCTACTCGCGCGCGGTGCGCGAGGTGTTCGTGAGCCTGTGGGAGGAGGGACTCATCTATCGCGGTCACCGCGTGATTCACTGGTGCCCGCGCTGCCTGACGGCGTTGTCGGACGAGGAAGCCGAGTTCCACGACGCCACCGGCGCGCTGTATCACATCCGCTACCCGCTCGCCGACGGCGATGGTGCGGTGGTGGTGGCGACCACGCGACCTGAGACCCTGCTGGGCGACACCGCGGTCGTAGTCCACCCTGACGATCCCCGGGGTGCCGCGTTCGTGGGCCGGCGCGTGCGGCTCCCGCTGGCCGACGTCGAGATCCCCGTTCTCGCCGACGACAGCGTCGACCGCGAGTTCGGCACCGGCTTCGTGAAGGTGACACCGGCGCACGACGCCAGCGACTTCGAGATCGGGCAGCGACACGGGCTGGCCATGCCGCTCGTCATGCGGGAGGACGGGACGATGGGCGACGAGGACGGGGAGCCGGGAGTGGGACGCCGACCCCGGGTCCCCGCACTCCTCCAGGGGCTCGATCGCTTCGCAGCGCGGGAGCGGATCGTCGCAATGTTGCGCGAGCAGGATCTGCTCGTGAAGATCGAGCCACACCAGCACGCGGTGCGCCGCTGCTACCGCTGCAACTCGGTCGTGGAGCCGCGGCTCTCAGACCAGTGGTTCGTCCGCATGGCGCCGCTCGCCGAGCCGGTGCTGGCCGCCTTCCACGCTGGCGAATTCCGCATCGTGCCGGAGCGGTGGGAAGCGACCTTCACCAACTGGATGGAGAACATCCGCGACTGGAACATCTCGCGGCAGTTGTGGTGGGGTCACCGCATCCCGGTGTTCACCTGCACGGCCTGCGGCCACGCGTGGGCCGATCGGGTCGACCCGGCGGCGTGTCCCCGATGCGGAGGGTCGGTCGAGCAGGACCCCGACGTGCTCGATACCTGGTTCTCGTCATGGCTGTGGCCGTTCGCCACCCTCGGCTGGCCGGAGCGCACCCCGGACCTGGAGCGGTTCTACCCCGGACACACGCTCGTCACCGGATCCGAAATCCTATTTTTCTGGGTCGCCCGGATGCTGATGGCCGGCCACCACTTCATGGGCCGCAGGCCGTTCACCACCGTGTATCTCCACGGCACGGCCCGCGATACCCAGCATCGGCGGATGTCGAAGTCGCTCGGCAACGGCATCGACCCGCTCGACGTGGTGCGGCTGTACGGCGCCGACGCACTGCGCTGGACGCTGATCGCCGGCAGCTCTCTCGGTGCCGACGTGATCCTGGACCCCGACGACCTCGAAACCACGTTCGCGCCCGGCCGCAACTTCGCCAACAAGCTGTGGAACATCGGCCGCTTCATTCTGGCCCAGTTGCCCGCCGGGGCACCGCGCCTCGCCGATCTGCCACCCGGCGCGCTCACCCCCGCTGACCGCTGGATCCTGTCACGCCTCCACGCCACCGCGCGCGCGGTGACGCGGATGTTCGAGCAGTTCCGCCTCGACGAGGGCGCGAAGCAATGCTTCGAGTTCACCTGGGGGGAGCTGGCGGACTGGTACGTCGAGGCGGTGAAGCCCCGACTGCAGGGTGGTGACGCCGACGCCGCGACGGCGCAGGCGGTGCTGGCGGAGTGCTTCGACGTAGCGCTGCGACTCCTCCATCCGGTGGTGCCGTTCATTACCGAGGCTCTGTGGCAGAAACTCCCCGGCCGCGCGCCTGAGGCGCTGCTCCCGACGGCCTCGTGGCCCGCGGAGGCCGGACGAGCCGACCCCGAGGCCGACGAGGAGTTCGCCGTCGTGCAGGCGGTGGTCACCGCCGTGCGCAACCTGCGCGCGGAATATCGCGTGCCCCCCAGGACCCGCCTGCCGGTGACGGTCCTCCCGCGCTCGGCGACGACGCGCGACGCCTGTGTCGCCGAGCGCGACACCATCGCGCGTCTGGCGGCCGCCAGTGAGGTGGCGATCGCCGACGCCGTCGCGGCGCCCGGCGCGTCAGCCGTCCTCGCCGACGGCAGCGAGGTGCATGTGACGCTGACCGGTGCCGTGGATACCGCACAGGAGTGCCGCCGCCTCACGAGCGAACTCGAGCGGCTCGACAAGCAGCTCACGGGACTCGCGGCCAAGCTGGCGAACCCGCAATTCACCGACCGGGCACCTGCCGCAGTCGTGGCGCGCGAGCGCGACAAGGAGCGGACGTGGCGCGATCAGCGCGCCGCACTCGCCGGAAAGCTGAAGGCCCTCGGGTGCGGTTGACCCGCCGGCTCCTCGTCGGCATCGCCGCAGCCGCCGCCTGTGCCAACGTCGGTGACCCCCCCGGCGGTCCGCCCGACGCCGCTCCGCCCGTGATCCTCGCGGTGACACCGGATTCCGGGGCGATCGTGCCCGACCTCCGGAACGCGGCCGAGATCCGGTTCGACGAGGTCATCGAAGAGGCACCCGGCATGGCCGGTGGAGGGAGCGGGAGCCCCTTTGGCGGCGGTGGAGGCTCGGGGACCGCGAGCCGCGGCGGGCTGGCCAGTCTGGTCGTGCTCTCACCAGTCCGCGGCGACGTGCGCGTGAGTTGGCATCGCAGCGCCATCCGCGTCAAGCCGCGCGAAGGCTGGGTCGCGGGTCGCATCTACCGCCTCGAGCTGCTGCCGGGCATCAGCGACCTGCGACGCAACCGCACCGAGACGGGGCGCGTCATCGTGTTCTCCACCGGCCCGGCGCTGCCCAGCGCGTCCCTGGCGGGGCGGGCGGTGTTGTGGAGCGAGCAGCGTGCGCTGGTGCGCGGCCTGATCATCGCCGCACCCGCCCCGGACACGATCGGGTATCTCGCCTACACCGATTCGACCGGTCGCTTTCGCCTCGACGGCATTCCCGCCGGATCGTACGTGGTGTACGCCATCGAGGACGGCAACGGCAACCGGCGCCGCGACCGTCGCGAGGCGTACGACTCGCTGCCCGTCACCATCGACTCGAGCGGGACCGTGGTACTGTGGGCGTTTGCCCATGACACCGCCGGACCCCGACTGCGACAGGCTGAGTTCGTCGATTCGCTCACCGTGCGCCTGACCTTCAGCCAGCCCCTCGCCGTCTCCCGGGAGATGGAAGCGAGTCAGCTGGCGATCCTCGCGCTGCCCGACTCGGTACCCCATCCGGTGCGCGACGTGCT
This sequence comes from Gemmatimonadota bacterium, assembly GCA_003251175.1. GTDB lineage: Bacteria > Gemmatimonadota > Gemmatimonadetes > Gemmatimonadales > GWC2-71-9 > SZUA-544. Next base: position 159 of record QKHC01000013.1, on the reverse strand, counting down.
GACGACCGCAGCCTACGATTCGGTCGTCGCCCGAGCCCGGGCAGTCGCCGATTCGGCGCGGCCGAGCACGGCGGACTCGGTGCCCCGAGGAGCGAAAGACACGGCCGTGGCCCCCGGGCCGGGGGCACGGGCGGGCAAGCAGCCGCCGGCGCTGCGCCC
>QKHC01000086.1 GCA_003251175.1 Gemmatimonadota bacterium | reverse complement strand
ATGACCGGGACGACAACTGTTGCGGGCATGAGCGTGATGCTCGGGGCGTTCAACAACAATGGCCAGACGGTCGTTCTCTACGGTGCAGGGCCGGTGACGACCGATGCGCTCGGCCTGGCGACGTTCAAGCTCAGCCTCAACAAGACGGGCGCGTACGTACTCAGGACCACCAACGAGTCAACCGTGCTCGGTCGGACCGGGATCACCGTTACGGGCGCTGAGTCGCGGAAGTTCAACGTGAAGCCGGCCAAGTAGCGGGCCGATCGTGGGTCTTTGGGGGCGGTCCCGCGTGAGTGGGGCCGCCCCCGACGTTTGCGCCCGCCCGCCGGCGGTCTAGCTTTCGGCCGGTGCATCCCACGGCTCTCGGAATCCTCGGCATCGGTGCTTTCGCCAGGGCGTTGGCGCACCGCGCGCGGCAGGGTGGGGTGGCCACGGTGCTGGGCTGGACGCCCATGCCGCGCGACCGCGTGGCGAGCGTGCGGGACGGCATCGTGGACGACGCGCCGGCCCGGCCGGAGGATCTGCTGGCCCGCTGCGACGTCGTGGTGCTGGCCGGAGATGCGGCACAGAACCTCGACTGGCTCGAGCGCTTCGGGCCGTGCATTGCGCCGGGCCGCTATCTGACGGACGTGGGGATGACGAAACGCGCCATCGTGGCGCGGGCCGGAGACCTCGGCCTCGGGGATCGCTTCGCCGGCAGCCGGCCCGTCCTCGAGCCCTCGGCCCGGTGGGACGGTGGCGTCGTGGTGTACGTCACCCCGGCTGGCACGGGCGACGAGGCGGCGCGCGAGGTGGCGCACTTCTGGGAGTCCGTCTGCGGGGCGCACCCGGTCCTGCTCGACGCCGAGCGCCACGACGCGCAGGTGGCGCTGAGCGCGCAGTTGCCTGCGCTGGTCGCCGTCGCGCTGGCGGCAGTGCTCGAGTCGCGGCTGCCGCCGGGGGTCGGGCTCAGCGGGGCGGCGCAGGACTTCACGCGCCTGCCGTGTGACGGGGACCTCGTGCACGTCAGTGCGCTGTGGCAGAATCGCGATCATGGCGCCGCGGTGCTGCGCCACGCCGCGGCGGCCGTCGAGCGGCTGGCAGCGTCACTCGAGGCCGCGGGACCGGCGGACTTCGCCGCCGCACTGGCGGCCGCGCAGGCATGGCGGCGGAGCCTCGAACCATGATCGTGCGGGGGCGGATCCGCCCGCCGGGTGACAAGAGCATCTCGCATCGCGTGCTGTTCATGGCCGCGCTCGCCCGTGGCCGCAGTGAGCTGTCGGGGTTGCTGACGGCGCAGGACGTGGCCGCGACGGCGCGAGCGCTGCGTGCCCTGGGCGTGGAGGTCTCGCCCGTCCGCGCCGGCGCCGCGGTGAGGGTGCAGGGGCTTGGGCTGCGGCTGCGCGCTCCGCGGCGCAGTCTCCACTGCGGAAACTCGGGGACCACGGCACGGCTGGCGCTGGGGGTGCTGGCGGGGCAGCGGTTCGCGGCCCGCCTCACCGGCGACGCATCGTTGCGCCGCCGGCCGATGCGGCGGGTGACGGACGCGCTGCGCCGGATGGGTGCACGGATCGTCGAGGAGCGCGGCGACGGGCTCCCACTCACCGTGCGGGGCGGCCACCTGAAGGCGCTGGACTTCGAGTCGCCGGTGGCCAGCGCGCAGGTGAAGGGCGCGCTGCTGTTCGCCGGCCTCACCGGTGGCGTGCGGGTCCGCGTGCGTGAGCCCTACCCCTCGCGCGACCACTCGGAGCGGCTCCTGGCGCACCTCGGATTCGACGTCCATCGGAACGGTGACGCCGTGGTGCTGGAGCCGCCCGCGCGCGCGGGAACCTGTCCGCCGGTTCGCCTCGCGGTACCGGGTGATCTGTCGTCGGCCGCGTACCTGATCGCCGCCGCGGTGCTCGCCGAGCGGGGGGAGCTGCTGATCGAGGACGTCGGGGTGAATCCGACGCGCACCGGGTGCCTCGACGTGCTGGCGCGCATGGGCGCCCAGGTCGAGCGCTGGAACCTGCGCGACGTGGGGGGTGAGCCGGTCGCCGATCTGGTGGTTCGCCCGGCAACGCTGCGCGCCACGACGGTCTCGGCCGCGGAGATCCCCCGTCTGATAGACGAGGTGCCCATCCTGGCGGTGGTCGCGTCGCGGGCCCAGGGGGAAACGGTATTCCACGACGTCGGGGAGCTGCGCGTCAAAGAGAGTAACCGACTCGAGCTGCTGGCCGCCAATCTGCGCCGGCTGGGCATAGCGGCCGAGGTCGCGGCCAACGACCTGCACATCCGGGGCGGCGACCGCGCACCGCGGGGCCGGGTGGATACGGCGCGCGACCACCGGATCGCCATGGCGTTCGCGGTGCTCGGGACGGTGCCCGGGGCGGGTGTGGCGCTGTCCGAGCGGGCGTCGGTTGGCGTGTCCTACCCGGCGTTCTTTCGCGACCTCCGCGCGATCGCGGGTGGTGGTCGATGACGCGCGACCGCACGTCCACTCGGGTGATCGCCATCGACGGTCCCGCCGCCTCGGGTAAGTCGTCGACGGCGGCCCGGCTGGCGCGGCGGCTGGGGTGGGCGCATCTCGATTCCGGGGCGCTGTACCGCGCGCTGACGCTCGCGGCGGTGGACCGTTTCGGCGAGTCGCCGCGGTCGTGGTCGCCCGCCGCCCTCGTGGCGCTCGCCGAGGAGCTGCCGGTCCGGCTGGTGCTGCTCGGCGATGAATTCCAGCCCGAAGTGGCGGGGGTGGACGTGGAAGCGGCGATTCGCGACACGCGGGTGACGCGCCACGTTTCGGCGGTGGCGGCACTGCCGGAGGTCCGCGCCTGGGTGAACGCCCGCCAGCGCGAGGCGGTGCGCGCACACGGCGGCGGCGTCGTGGTTGACGGGCGGGACATCGGGACGGTGGTGTTCCCCGACGCCCCGCTCAAGATCTTCCTGGTGGCGGATCCCGGGGAGCGTGCGCGCCGGCGGCTGGCGCAACGGGGCGAGGCGGTGGATGCGGCCGAGCTGGCCCGGGAGTCGGCGCTGCTGGCCGCCCGGGACGAGGCCGATTCGACCCGCGCCGTGGCGCCGCTGCGGCCCGCTCCGGATGCCGTGCCACTCGACACCACGGACCTCAGTCTCGAGCAACAGGTCGAGCGCATCGCTGCGCTGGCGCGGGAACGGTTTCCTGGGTAGGTTTGCAGGTTCGCCGAGGCGGCCCCGTTGGTCGTCCGCACCCTGAAACCCACAACCCAACCGGTGTGCCAGATGCAGGTGGATACGCAAGACCTCGAAGAGCAGAACCCTCCCAGCCGCAAGCCGTCCACGTCCTCCCAACTCCGTGTCCGCTCGGATCTCCACGAGGAGTATTCCTCGGACGAGATCGCTCGGATGACCGAGCTGTACGAGGGAACGCTGTCCAACATCGAGGAGGGCGAAATCGTCAAGTCGCGCGTCCTGCGCGTGACCGACGCGGCCGTCATCCTCGACGTCGGGTTCAAGTCCGAAGGCGCGGTGCCGATCGACGAGTTCAAAGACCCCAAGAGTCTGAAAGAAGGGGACGAGGTCGAGGTCTTTCTCGAGCATCTGGAGGACCACGAGGGTGCGGTGGTCCTGTCGAAGAAGAAAGCGGACTTCATGCGCGTGTGGGAGCGCATCCGCGAAGCATATGAGCGCGATGAGCCGGTCATGGGCGCGCTCGTGAAGAAGATCAAGGGCGGTGTGGTGGTTGACCTGATGGGCGTGGACGCGTTCCTGCCCGGCAGCCAGATCGCCCTGCGTCGGGTCCCCAACATCGACGAGCTGCTGGGGCAGTCCTTCGAGTTCAAGATCATCAAGCTCAACAAGCGGCGCCGCAACATCGTGGTGAGCCGGCGGGTGCTGCTCGAGGCCGAGCGGCGCAGCAAGCGCGATGTCCTGATGAAGGAGCTGCAAGCGGCGCAGGTGCGCAAGGGCGTGGTGAAGAACATCACGGACTTCGGCGCCTTCATCGACCTCGGCGGGGTCGATGGCCTGCTCCATATCACCGACATGAGCTATGGGCGCGTTGCCCATCCCTCCGAGCTGGTGCAGATCGGTCAGGAACTGGACGTCAAGATCCTCGACATTGACTGGGATCGTGAGCGGATCAGCCTCGGTCTGAAGCAGCTGCAGTCGTACCCGTGGCAGAAGGTGTCCGAGCGCTATCCCATCGGTACGCGCGTCCAGGGCAAGGTCGTGTCGATCACGAACTACGGCGCCTTCGTGGAGCTGGAGCCGGGGATCGAGGGCCTGGTGCACATTTCGGAGATGAGCTGGACGCGCAACGTGCGGCATCCCTCGAAGATCGTGTCCATCGGCGAGACGATCGAGGCGGTCGTGCTCAAGGTGGACGAGCAGGAGGAGAAGATCTCCCTCGGGATGAAGCAGACCGAGGAAGATCCGTGGATGGCACTGCCGCAGAAGTTCCCGGTCGGCGCGCGTCTCACGGGCAAGGTTCGCAACCTGACGTCGTTCGGCGCGTTCGTGGAGATCGAGCCGGGGATCGACGGCCTGGTGCACATCTCCGACATGTCGTGGACGCGGCGCGTGCAGCACCCCTCGGAGGTCGTGAAGAAGGGCGACACCGTGGATGTGCTGGTACTCAACGTCGACGCCGACAACAAGCGCATCTCGCTCGGACTCAAGCAGGCGCAGGAGGATCCCTGGCTGCGGATCGGGGAGACCTATCCGGTGGGGACGGAGCTGCGCGGGCGCGTGCTGCGCCTCATGGACAAGGGCGTCGTGGTGGACATCGGCAATGACATCGAGGGCTTCGTGCCTCAGTCCCAGCTCGGGCTGCCCGACGTGTACAACCTCGCCGAGCAGGTGAAGGAAGGGCAGGCGGTGGAGCTGAAGGTGCTGGAGGTGGACCCGATCCATCACCGCATCGTGCTGGCCGCGACGGGGTTCCCGGCGGACGAAGCGGCAGCGCCGCCCGTGGCCGAGGCCAGCACCGCGCCGCCGGTTGCCGAAGCGGCCGCGGAGTCTCCCGCGGCGGAGGAGCCGCCGGCGAGCGAACCACCGGAGACCGCGCCGGAAGGTTGAGTCCACTGCGCGGTGGCGGTTGGGCTGAGCGCGGCGGTCGTCCCCAGCGGGCGGCCGCCGCGCTGGCGTCGGGCCGTCGGTGCCGCAGCGCACCGGGCCGGCGCCGGGGTGTTCGTCGCATGGCGCGCCCTGCGCATCTAGATTTGCACCCATGACCATGCGCGACAAGCTGGAATTGCTGCAGCGCAAGCGCGCCGAGGCCGAACGAGGTGGTGGCCCCGAGCGGATCGCGGCACAGCACGGGAAAGGGAAGATGACGGCCCGCGAGCGGCTCGACGTTCTGCTCGACCCCGGCTCCTTCGTGGAGCTGGACCGGTTCGTGACGCATCGAGCCACAGACTTCGGGCTGGCCGAGCAGCAGATCCCGGGAGACGGGGTCGTGACCGGCTGGGGGCGGATCGACGGCCGGTTGGTGTACGTGTTCTCGCAGGATTTCACGGTGTTCGGCGGGTCGCTGTCCGAGACTCACGCCGAAAAGATCTGCAAAGTGATGGACCTGGCGGTGCGCAACGGGGCGCCGATCATCGGCCTCAACGACTCCGGCGGCGCCCGGATCCAGGAGGGCGTGGCGTCGCTGGGGGGCTACGCGGACATCTTTCTGCGCAACACCCTCACTTCCGGCGTCGTGCCGCAAATCTCCGCCATCCTGGGCCCCTGCGCGGGGGGCGCGGTGTACAGCCCCGCCATCACGGACTTCGTGTTCATGGTGCGAGGTGTCTCGTACATGTTCGTCACCGGCCCGAACGTGGTGAAGACGGTGACGCACGAGGACGTGGACTTCGAACAGCTGGGCGGCGCAGACGTCCACGGCGGCACCTCCGGTGTCGCCCACTTCGTGCACGACTCGGAGCTCGAGGGCCTCGCCGCGATTCGCACGCTGTTGTCGTTCCTGCCGGCCAACAACCTCGAATCGCCGCCCACGCGCCGCTGTGCCGATCCAGTCGACCGCCGCGACGAGGCGCTGCTCGACGTGGTGCCGGAAAACCCTAACAAGCCCTATGACATGCACGACGTAATCCGGCGCGTCGTGGACGATGGCGACTTCCTCGAGGTCCACCAGGGCTTCGCGGAGAACCTGATCGTCGGATTCGCCCGTCTCGCGGGACGCGCGATCGGCGTCATCGGCAATCAGCCGGCGGTGCTCGCCGGCGTGCTCGACATCAATGCCTCGGTGAAGGGCGCGCGCTTCATCCGCTTCTGCGACGCCTTCAACATTCCGCTGGTGACCTTCGAGGACGTTCCCGGATTCCTGCCGGGTGTGAGCCAGGAGCACGGCGGTATCATCCGGCACGGCGCCAAGCTGCTGTACGCCTATGCCGAAGCGACCGTGCCCAAGTTGACCGTTATCACGCGCAAGGCGTACGGCGGTGCCTACGACGTGATGAGCTCGCGTCACATCCGCGGTGACTTCAACGTGGCGTGGCCGACGGCGGAGATCGCCGTGATGGGCCCCAAGGGGGCGGTGGAGATCCTGTTCAAGGGGGATGCCACCGAGGAGCGAGTCGCGGAGTACCGCGACCGCTTCGCGCACCCGTATCGCGCGGCGGCACGGGGATTCCTCGACGACGTCATCGATCCGCGCGACACGCGACCCTGCCTGATCGAGGCGCTGGAGACGCTGCACACCAAACGACAACCCGGCCCGTCGCGCAAACATGGCAATCTCCCTCTGTAGCGCGCTGCTGGCCGCCACGCTCCAGGCCGGTGGTCCGCCCGTTGACTCGGTTGCCAGCTGGTGGCGCCGCGTGGCCGCGGACTCCACCGATGGCGCGGCGTGGCTCAACCTCGGCCGCGCGTACGTGGAGCGCGCGAGCGTCTACCACGCCGAGCACGAGGCGGGCGGCGAGGTCGTGGCCCGCGCGCGACTCGATACGGCGGATGGGGCATTCGCGCGCGCCAGCCTCAACGGCGCCCCGGGCGCCCGCGACACCGCCATCGCGTATCGGGTCTTCGCCTGGGGGGAAGCGACGCTGCTGACGTGGGAGGTGTCCGGGATCGAGGCGCTGGGGCCGGCCGGGCAAGGGGGCGCCGGCGACCTGCGATTCCCGGCGGTACTGGCCGAGCTGGGTGAGAACCTGCTGCGCGCCTGCCCGGCGGAGGGCGTGTTGCTCACCGCGGGGAACGCCGACACCTACGCCGCCTGGTTCCTGCGCTTCGCGCGCCGCATGCGGCCCGACCTGATCCTCGTGCCGCTGGCGATCTGGCGGACCGATGCGGTGTTCCGCGCCCGCCTGGCAGCCGATCTCCAGCTGCCCCCGGGGGCGAGCGACGACGCGACGACGTTGTGGCCGGTGGTGGCCGCCCGGCGCCCGGTGTGCGCGTCCATGGCCTTCGACGATCCGCCGATCGACGCCCCCGGTCTCACCTGGCGCGCGGTGCCGCTGGTCTGGGTGGCGGGTCCCGCGGCGACGGCGACGGTGCCGCCGACGGACTTCGTATTCGAGGCCACTCGGCTGGCCCGCGACCAGCACGACGTATGGCTCGATCCCGCGCTGCAACTGTACCGCCGCGCGGCCGCCGAGGTACCCTCGCTCTGTCCGGCGCTCGCCGCATTCGGCCTCGGCGCGGAGCTGGGATGCGTGCGGACCGACTGACCGCCGGCAGCGGTTCTTGAGCGGTTTGCGGCGCGTCCTGGTGGCCAACCGCGGCGAGATCGCGCTACGCGTGATTCGCGCCTGTCACGAAGAGCGTCTCACCGCGGTCGCCGTCTACTCGGAGGCTGATCGGCTGTCGCCGCACGTGCGGGCGGCGGATGCCGCGGTGCCGATCGGTCCCGCGCCCGCGGCTGACTCCTACCTCAACGTGGACACGCTGCTGCGGGCGGCCCAGGCGACGGGATGCGATGCCGTGCATCCCGGCTACGGGTTCCTGGCGGAGCGGGCGGCGTTCGCCCGGGCCGTCGCCGACGCCGGGCTGGTTTTCGTCGGCCCACCGGCGGAGGCGATCGCGGCAATGGGTGATAAGACCGAGGCGCGGCGGCGCATGCTCGCGGCGGGTGTGCCCGTCGTTCCCGGGACGACGCGCCCGGTGGCCGACGCGACGGAGGCGGCGCGCGAAGCCGAGCGGGTGGGGTATCCGGTGCTGCTCAAGGCGTCGGCGGGCGGCGGTGGCAAAGGGATGCGCCTGGTGCGCGACCCCAGCGATCTGGCGACCGCCTTCCGCGCCGCCGGGAGCGAGGCGGTGAAGGCGTTCGGCGATGGTGGCGTGTACGTCGAGCGGTACCTCGAGCGACCGCGTCACATCGAGATTCAGATCCTCGCCGATGCGCTCGGGCGGGTCGTGGCGCTGGGAGAGCGGGAGTGCTCGGTGCAGCGCCGTCACCAGAAGCTGATCGAAGAGGCACCTTCGGTGGCGGTGACACCCGCGCTGCGGCGGCGGCTCTCGGAGGCGGCGACGGCGGCCGCGTCCGCGGTGGGCTATGTGGGCGCCGGCACCATCGAGTTCCTGCTCACGCCAGCCGGGGAGTTCTACTTCCTCGAAATGAATACGCGGATTCAGGTCGAGCATCCCGTGACCGAGCTGGTCTTTGGCGTCGATCTGGTGCGAGAGCAGCTGCGCATCGCCGGCGGTCAGCCGATGCGGGTGCATGGCGGCACCCTGCACCCCCGGGGGCACGCCATCGAGTGCCGGATCACCGCCGAGGACCCCTTCAATGCCTTCCTGCCCGCGACGGGCGTCCTGGCGTATCTGCGCCCCCCCGGGGGGGCCGGCGTGCGGTGGGACGGCGGCGTCGAGGCGGGGAACGAGGTGACGCTGCACTACGACCCGCTGCTGGGGAAGCTGGTGGTGTGGGCCGAAACGCGCGCGGCGGCGATCGAGCGCATGCGCTGCGCGCTCAGCGAGCTGGTCATCGTCGGTCTCCCGACGTCACAGGCGTTCCACCTGCGCGTCATGGACGATCCCGCTTTTCAGCGGGGCGAGGTGGATATCACCTACATCGATACCGTCGGGACGCAGCTCGCGGCGGCGGCGCCGCCCGCGACGCACGAGCGCGCGGTGGCGGTCGCGGCCGCGATCCTGGCGGAGGAGCGTCGCATGACCGCCCACCCGGCGGCGCCCGGCGTCGACGGTGGCGGGGAGTCCGGGTGGCTGCATGCTGCACGGCGCGAAGGGCTGCGGCAGTGAGCGCCGAGACGGTATCGATTGATCGCATCGCGGCGGGCGGCGATGGCGTGGGTCGCCTGGCCGACGGACGCGCCGTGTTCGTGCCGCGCACCGCTCCCGGCGACGTCGTGGCGCTCGATCCCGGCCGCCTCGAGCGCCGCCGGTCCTACGCGCGGGGGCACGTGGCGCGGCTGGTGCGGCACGGGTCCGACCGCGTGGCCGCGCCGTGCCCGCACTACGAGCGGGATCACTGCGGAGGCTGTCAGCTGCAGCACCTGTCCTACGCGGCGCAGCTGGCCGTCAAGCGCGGGATCGTTGGCGACGCCCTGCGGCGCATTGGCAAGCTCGATGTGGCGGATCCCGCGGTGGAAGCGGCCGATCGGCCGTTCCGCTACCGCACCAAGATCACGCTCGCGCCAGGGCCCGGCGGGCCGGGGCTGCACCGTTACGATCGGGCCGGCTGGGTGTTTCCCCTCGATGACTGTC
>QKHC01000063.1 GCA_003251175.1 Gemmatimonadota bacterium | reverse complement strand
GCTCACTCCGCGCCGCCGCCCTCCTCCGCCGCCGTCCGCGCTCCCGCCTCACGATCGAGCATCAGCAGCGCACCGGGGTGGTCGCCCGCCATGCGGAGCGTATCCACCATCTGCGTGCTGGTCTTCTCTTCCTCGATCTGCTCGGTCAGGAACCATTCGAGGAACGCATGGCTGCCGTAGTCCTTCTCGGCCGCCGCGATCTCGTACAGGCGGTGAATGGACGCGGTGACCTTGCGCTCGTGGTCCCGCGCCTGCTCGAACAGCGCCAGCAGGGCCGGCCACTGGTGTGCGGGCTGCGGGATCGCCTGCAGGGCGACGGTCCCGCCGCGGTCCTGGACGTAGTCGAAGATGCGCAGGGCGTGGCCCTGTTCTTCCAGCGCCTGGGAGCGCAGCCACCGGGCGAAGCCGGGGAAGTTGCTGGCCTCGCAGTGGGCGGACATCGAAAGATAGAGATAGAAGGCCGTGAACTCTTCGCGAATCTGATCGTTCAGGGCTTCCTGCATCGGCTTGGAGAGGGGCACGGTGGAACTCGCGGTGAGTGTCGCCGGGGAAGATAACGAGGGAGCAGGGAGCGGGGAGCGGCACGCTCCCGTGCGGGCCCGCGCTCCCGCCCGCCCGGCTCCCTGCTCCCTGCTCTCTGCTCTCTGCTCTCTGCGCTCTGCTCCCTCACATGATCTCGATCTCCTGCACCATGCCGTGCGCCACGTGCGGCCGGCGGTCGCCGGCGTCAGGCACGTAGCACGTGAGCAGGTAGTGTCCCGGCGTCAGCGTGATGGTGAAAGTCGCGGCCGGTGCCCCGGGAGCGGGGCCGATCACGCCACCCATCGGCCGGACGGGCGGCGGACCCTGGGGCTGCGCCATCCACGCCTGGTAGTCGGCGAGGGTCTTGCCATCGGCGAGTCGCTCGATGCCGACCTCGTGAAGCTGGGGGCCGGCGTTCTCGACCCGGATGGTGTGGGTCCCCGCGGTGAGCGGGGTGGAGAGCCGGAACTCGTAGTCCGCCAGGGTGAGCATGACGTCGGCCTCGGGCAACGCGGCATCGGCCGGCACCGTTCCCGTCACCGTGAAGGCCCGGGTCATCCCCTTCATGAAGTGCGGCATGCCGTCGGGGCTCGGAATGAAGCAGATGAGCAGGTAGTTGCCGGGCTCGAGGATGACGGTGGTGTTGGACGAATCGTGCGGAGCCGCCTGGTTGGGTCCGGGGACCATCGCGACCCAGTCCGGCGGGGGGACCTGCTCGAGCGCCTGGGCGACCTCCTCCGGGCGGTGGTCGCCCGTCACGCGCACCATGGCGGCGTGATGCACCTCGGCGCCGTGATTGACCAGATGGAACTCCGTCAGCCCGGCCGGGAGCGTGTCTGGCAGGCCGAACGCGTAGTCGGTCGCGGTGATGGTGACAACGTTGGGGCCGGGAGGGGGAGTGGGGGCGGGCTTGGCGCACGCGCCCATGAGGCAGGCGGCGCCAGCAGCGAGGATACGTCTCACGACGACAGCTCCGTGTTGAGGTGATTCTGCGGGTGAGGACATCGCATGGAATTGTAGCCCTTTCCCGGGCCCTTGCGGAGTCCCACAGGGGCGGTAGAATGGCGCGATTCCGCGGTCCTGGTCTCCTCTTTCGGAGGGCAGCTCAATGAATCGAGTGTTTTCGTTCTCACGGCGCGCGGTGTTCCTGTCGGCGGCCGCATTGATCGCCGCCGTCGCGGTGGCGGGTGCGCAGTCGCAGGCCACCACGGGCATCATCCGCGGCACGGTGTCCGATCCCAACGGTCGCGCGGTGGCTGGCGCCACGGTCCAGCTGCGGGAAACGCGCACCGGGTTCCAGCGCTCGATCACGACCAACGAGGGTGGCATCTTCGTGGCATCGCTGCTCCCGCTGGGCAACTACGATGTCGTCGCCCGGTCGGTGGGGTTCACCGAGACCCGGCGCACCGGGGTCCCGGTGCGGGTCGGCGAGACGGTGGAGCTGGCGCTGACGCTGGCCGCCATCGAGCTCCAGGCGGTCACCGTTGAAGCGGCGCTGCCGGTCGTGGATCTGACGCAGGTGGAGAGCGCGACGCGGTTCTCCGAGGAGGCCGTCGCCAACACGCCCAACAACGGGCGCAACTTCCTCGAGTACACGCTGCTCACTCCGGGCGTGGCGATCGTGCAGGGGCCCGACGGCGACGAGATCACCGTCGCGGGGCAGCGCGGGATCCACAACAACGTGTCGGTGGACGGCGCCGACTTCAACAACCCGTTCTTCGGCGAGCAGCGCGGTGGTCAGCGTCCCGCTTTCACGTTCAATCTCGACGCGGTGCAGGAGATCGTGGTGCTCAACGGCGGCGCGCCAGCCGAGTTCGGGCGCTCGTCGAGCGGCTTCGTCAACGTGATCACCAAGTCGGGGACCAATGAGCTCCACGGCTCGGCGCATTATTTCGGCAAGTTCGACGCCCTGTCGGGCGACTACTCGGCGCCCACGGGCGGCCTGCCGACGCTGTCCCCGGACTACTCCCAGAGCCAGTTCGGGTTCACGCTCGGTGGACCCTTGAAGC
>QKHC01000101.1 GCA_003251175.1 Gemmatimonadota bacterium | reverse complement strand
GCGAACCTCAGAACCCCCGCAGGACGTTGACGCTCGGCTGCAGCAGGCCGCCGATCTGCGTCTGCACCGTTCCCGGGTAGTGGAGAAACCGGTTGAGCGCGGCCGCCACGCTGCCCGTGAGCACGTCGCCCTGCACGTCGCGGAACTTGATCCCCGCGTCCGGGCCGATGATCGTCGCCAGCAGCGCGCCGTTCATGAAGAGGCTGATGTCCGCAGCGTAGGTGGTGCCATTCACCGTGCTCCGCTGCTCGACCCAACCGGGGTGAGCGCGGTGCCGTCCGCCTTGGTCACCGTGACTCCCTGGTCGGTCCCCTGGATCGTCACGAAAACGCCGCCGGCGGTGCTACCTGATGACGCCGCCGCCGAGGAGACGACCCGCAGGGTCGTAGAGCACGCCCGACTGCCCCGGGGCGATGGCGCGCACCGGCCGGCCGAGGGCGAGTGCCACCCGACTCCCGTCAGCGGCGGTGATTCGGGCGGGGACCGCCGGCGCGCGGTAGCGACACTGCACCATGGCGTCCGCGCCCACGGAGAGCGGATCGACCAGCCAGTTCACGTCATCCAGGGCGACGTGATCGCCCGCAAGATCGGCGGCTCCGCCGACCACCACTTCGCGCGTGTCGGGGCGAATGGCCACGACAAAACGGGGCTCCGCGCCTCCCCCGGGCAGACGGCGGCGCTGGCCGACGGTGAAGTGTGCGAACCCGTCGTGCTCGCCGATCACCGCACCACCGACCGTGACGAGCGGGCCCGGGGCGAAGGCGGGGGCGTCGGCGGGCAGCCGCTGCGCGAGCACCCGTGCATAGTCGCCGTCGGGGACGAAGCAGATCTCGACCGATTCCTTCTTGTCCGCCGTGACGAGCCCGAGCTGGCGCGCGCGCGCACGGGTCTCGGCCTTGGTGAGTGCACCCACGGGGGTCAGCAGGCGGCGCACCACGGCGCGGTCGATGCCCCAGAGGAAGTACGTCTGGTCCTTGGCGGTGTCCGCGCCGCGGAACAGGGCCCCGTCACGGGCCACGGCGTAGTGGCCGGTGGCCAGGTAGTGGCAGTCGAGCGCGTCCGCGTGGGCCAGCAGGTCGCGGAACTTGGTGAAGGTGTTGCAGCGCACGCAGGGGATCGGTGTCCGGCCGCGCGCGTATTCCGCGACAAAATGGTCGATCACGTCCTGGCTGAAGCGGTCCTCCAGGTTGAGCACGTAGTGCGGGATGCCGAGCCGGTGGGCGACCAGTTTCGCGTCGGTGATCGAGTCGAGGGAACAGCAGGGCCGGTCGGCGACGGTGTCACCGTAGCAGAACAGCTTGAGCGTGGCACCGACCACGTCGTAGCCCTGCTCGACCAGCAGCGCGGCCGCAACGGAGCTGTCCACCCCGCCGGACATCGCCACCAGGACCCGGGGCCGCACCTAACGACTCCCCGGCAGGGGATTCCGCATGGTCCTGCCGCTCATCGGTGCAGGATGGCGGACAGCTTCCGCACCTTGTCGACGATCTTCGGCAGCACCGCGAGGAAGGCCTCGATGTCCTCGACCGTCGTCTGCTTGCCGAACGAGACCCGCAGGGCCGCGACGCCCAGGTCGCGCGGTACGCCCATCGCCGTCAGCACATGGGAGGGTTCGACCGACCCAGTGCTGCACGCCGAGCCCGAGGAGCAGGCAATGCCCGCGAGGTCGAGGTGCATCAGCAGTGCCTCGCTATCGGTGCCGGGGATGGAGAAGTTGCAGACGTGGGGCGCCCGAGGTGCCCCCGCGCCATTGACGACGGCGTCCGGCACGATGGCACGTACGCCCTGCTCGACGCGCTCGCGCAGGGCGGCGCAGCGCTGCGCGAAATCCGCCTGCTCGGCGACGGCGAGCTCGACCGCGCGACCGAGGGCGATGATGCCCGGCACGTTCTCGGTCCCCGGCCGGATGGCGAACTGCTGTCCGCCACCGTGCACGAGCGCCGCGACGGCACGTCGGTCGCGGACCACCAGCGCCCCGATCCCCTTCGGTGCGCCGATCTTGTGCCCCGACAGGGTGAACAGCGTGCAGGGGGCGTCCGCGAGCGAGACGGGGATCTTGCCGAGCGCCTGAACGGCATCGGTGTGAAATGCCACGCCTGCGTCCTGGCACCGGCGTGCCAGGGCCGGCACGGGCTGGATGGTGCCAGTCTCGTTGTTCACCCACATCACGCTGATCACTGCCACACCCCGCGTCAGCGCCGCCGCGACCGCGGTTTCGTCGACGACGCCGTCACCGTTCACCGGCAGCAGCATCTCCTCGCCGCCGTGTTGGGCCACCGCGTGGGCGGCGGCGAGCACCGCCTTGTGATCACTCGCCGCGACGGCGACGCGGAAGGGGCCGCCGGCATCGCGAGCCGCGAACGCCCCGCCCAGGATGGCGAGGTTGTCGGCCTCCGTGCCGCCGGAGGTGAAGATGACCTGGCTCGGTTCCGCGCCCAGCGCGTCGGCGATCCGGCGCTTCGCCTCCTCGACCCCGGCGCGCGCGGCGCGCCCGAAGCGGTGCGCCGAGGAGGGGTTCCCGAACGCCTCACTGCCGAGATATGGCAGCATGACTTCCAGGACCTCGGGGCGCACCGGTGTGGTGGCGGCGTTGTCGAGGTAAACGGGAC
>QKHC01000030.1 GCA_003251175.1 Gemmatimonadota bacterium | reverse complement strand
GCGCGGGTCAGGGCTTGGTGGCCCGATCCGGGTGGCTCCCGGTGACGCCGGACGCCCGAGCCGCCGCCGTGGTGTGGGGGGCAGGGGGGACGCGGGCCGTCTGAATCCAGGCCACCGCGCCCAGGATCAGCACCATGGCCAGCAGGGTGCGTGGGCCCACGGGCTCGTCGAGGATGAGGTGGCCCAGCAGGACGGCGATCACGGGATTCACATAGGCGTACGTGCCCACGATCGTCGGCGGGGCGTGTCGCAGCGCGTAGAAATACGAAGTGTACCCGACGATGGAACCGAACACGATGAGATAGGCGAGCGCGCCGATCCCGGTGGGCGATGCGTGCCAGCGGCTCGCGTCGCCGAGGAGCAGCCCGAGCAGCGTCACGGCGGCGCCGCCCACGAGCATCTGCAGGCTGGCGGCGATGTACGGGCTCGACACCTGGCCCGGTCGTCGCTTGAACCAGACGGATCCGAATGCCCAACTCGCACTCGCGAGCGTGAGCGCTGCGGGCCCCCGGAGGTCTGCCGTCAGGACGTCGCGTGGATGCGCCCCGATCAGCAGCACCGTCCCCGCGAACCCGATCGCCAGTCCGGTGAGCACCCGGGCTGAGACGCGTCCGCTGCCGCCTGGGACCAGCGCGTCGAACAGCGCCAGCCAGAGCGCCACGGTCACCACGAAGATCGAGGCGACGCCCGAATCGGTGAACTGCTCAGCCCATACCACGCAGGTGTTGCCGCCCAGCAGCGTGAACAGGCCGACGACGGCCTGTGTGCGCCAGCTGGGCCAGTCCCGCGGCAGTGTCTCCCCCCGGGCGAGCGACAGTGCGAGCAGCAGCGCGCCGGCCACGAGAAAGCGCGTTCCCGCGAACAGAAACGGCGGCAGCTCCGCCACGCCCACGCGAATCGCGAGGTACGTCGAACCCCAGAACACGCACACCAGCAGGTAGGCGACCAGCGCCTTGCCGCGCAGTGCCATCATGCTGCCGCCATCGGTGTCTGGTCCTCGATCATCGGGGGACGGGGAAGGCTAATCCGTCCCCCGCGTCCCGCCTATCCGTTCCGAACGCTCTGTCCTTTGATTAGGACACCAGAACTCGCTAGTATCCGGGCAATGTCGCCGCCCGTGCTCGACCGCCTCCGCCGCCACGTGGGTGAGTTTCCATCGGCCCTGCTCGGGTACTCGGGCGGCGTCGATTCGGCGTTGCTGGCGGTGGTGTTGCGTCAGGAACTGGGTCGCGACCGAATGGTGGCGGTCATCGGGCGCAGCCCGTCGCATGCAGTGCAGCAGCTGCGGGTGGCCCGCGACGTCGCAGCTCGGTTCGACATTCCCCTGCACGAGACCGCGACCCACGAGCTCGAGAATCCCGCCTATGCGGCGAATCCCACGAACCGCTGCTACTACTGCAAGGTGGAGCTGTGGGGGCGGCTGGCGGCGGTGGCACGGGCACGGGGTCTCGCGGTCATCTGCGACGGTACCAACGCCGACGACGTGGCGCCCGGCGAGCACCGCCCCGGTCGCGGGGCGGGAGTGCGAGCCGGCATCCGCAGTCCGTTGGCCGAGATCGGGATGACGAAGGCCGAAGTCCGGGCCAGCGCGCGGGCACTCGAGCTCCCGCTGTGGGATGCCCCGGCGGCGCCCTGCCTGTCGAGTCGGGTGCAGTACGGTGTGCGGATCACCGCCGCACGACTTCGCCAGGTCGAGGACGCCGAGTCCTTTCTGCGCGACCTCGGCGTCACGGGTGATCTGCGCGTGCGGCACCACGGGACCCGTGCCCGTATCGAAGTGACACCGGAGTGGATCCCGTTCGTGCGGCAGCGGCTCGACGAGGTGCGCGCGCGCTTCGCCGCGCTGGGTTTCGGCTCTGTTGAAGTGGATCCCGGCGGGTACCGGCGGGGGAGTCTGCTCGCCGCGGCGACCGGCGGGTGAGACTGTTCGTGGCGGTCAACCTGCCGCCGGAGCTGCGCGACGCCATCTGGGCCGCCGCGGAGCCGGCGCGTCGCGGCGCTCCGCCTGTTCGCTGGGTGCGGTCTGAGGGGATTCACATCACGCTCAAGTTCCTCGGCGAAGTGTCCGAGCCCGGGGCCGCGGCGGTGCGCGAGGCATTGGATCGCAGCGCTGCAGGGGTGCGGCCGTTCGAGGTGGTGCTCGAGGACGCGGGCGC
Source organism: Gemmatimonadota bacterium (assembly GCA_003251175.1). Lineage (GTDB taxonomy): Bacteria > Gemmatimonadota > Gemmatimonadetes > Gemmatimonadales > GWC2-71-9 > SZUA-544. The sequence continues at coordinate 68,591 of QKHC01000030.1, read as the reverse complement.
GTTTCCGGGACCCGGACGTCCACGGGTATTCTGGGTGGGGATCGCGGCTGAGCCGCAGCTCGAGCTGTTGCAGCACGCGGTGGAGCGCGAGATCGCCCCGCTGGGGTTCCCGTCCGAAGGTCGTCCGTTCCGTCCGCATGTGACGCTGGGTCGGGCCGAGCGGACGGCGGCGGCGCCGGACCTGCAGCGCGCAGCCGAGCGGCTCGCGGCGGCCCCATTCGATGGGCGCGCGTGGGTGGAATCGGTGGACCTGATGCGCAGCACCCTGTCGCCACGCGGCGCCGCCTACGAAGTCGTCCACCGCGCCCGGCTCGGGTAGCCGCGTGGCACGGCTCGGGTGTCTGGTGGCGCTGGTGGCTCTCGGAGCGGCGGGATGGTGGTTCCGCGCGCCACTGATCCGTGCCGCCGGTGGCGTGCTCGGTCGGCCGCCCTTGCCGCGCGTGACGACGACGGTCGGGGCACCGAGCCCCGCCGGGGTGGCGGCCGCCGAGGCGAAGCTGGTGGCGATCGGTGATGCGGCCGGGCCGGATTCGGTCGTGCTGTCGGCGAACGAGGTGGCGTCGTGGGTCGGGGGGGGGATCGACTGGTCGGTACGGCGCACGTTCGATTCGCTGCGGGTGGAGTTGCGGACCGATACCCTGGTGCTCCACGCGCGGCTCGACACGCGCGCGGTGCCGCCGGAGGCACTCGGGCCCTTCGGCGGAATGGTCGAGCCGCGCGAGCCGCTCCGCATCGTGGGCTCGGTGGATGTCCCGGCATCGGGGCTGGCGCGCTTCCGCGTGGCGGGGTTGCGGCTGCGCGATTTCGATTTCCCGCCGGTCGCGGTGCGCCAGCTGGCGCAGCGGGTGGCGGGGGCCGACGCCGATGGCGGATATCTGATGCCGGTGCCACCGGCCGTCCGTGATCTGGCCGTGAGGCCGGAGGGATTGGTGCTTTACCGGAGCGCGCGACGATGAAGCGTCGGGTGTTGATCGTGGACGATGAGAAGGGCGTGCGCGAGGCGCTGCGGCAGCTCCTCGAGTACGAGGAAATGGAAGTGCGGGTCGCGACGTCGGGTGGGGAAGCGCTCAAGGTGTATCCGCAGTTCCGTCCGCACATCATGTTCCTCGATGTGAAGATGCAGGGCATGGACGGTTTGGAAACGTTGCGACGTGTGCGCGAGCTGGATCCCGCAGCCCTGGTCGTGATGATCTCCGGTCACGGGACCATCCAGACGGCCGTGGAGGCGACGCAGGGCGGCGCCTACGATTTTCTCGAAAAGCCGCTCGACACCGATCGCGTACTGCTCACCCTCCGGAACGCGATCCGGCATGCCGCGCTGGCCAGTCAGGTCGACCGCCTCAAGGCCGAGGTCGAGTCGCACCATCGCATCGTGGGGTCGAGTCGCGCGGTGCGGGAGCTGCTGGAGCGCATCGAGAAGGTGGCACCCACCCCGGCGCGGGTGCTGATCACCGGGGAGAACGGGACGGGCAAGGAGCTGGTGGCGCGGGCCATCCACGTCCTCTCCCCTCGCGCCACCGGTCCGTTCGTGGAAGTGAACTGTGCCGCGATTCCCGCCGAGCTGATCGAGAGCGAGCTGTTCGGGCACGTCAAAGGCAGCTTCACCGGTGCCGTGGGCGATCGCCCGGGAAAGTTCGAGCTGGCCGACGGCGGGACGCTGTTTCTCGACGAAGTGGGCGACATGAGTCTGTCGGCGCAGGCCAAGGTGCTTCGGGCGCTGCAGGAGGGTGTGATCTCCCGCATCGGCTCCGGGGAGCAGCGCCGGGTGGACGTGCGGGTGATCGCCGCCACGAACAAGGACCTGGCGGCGGAGATTGCGGCCGGACGGTTCCGCGAAGATCTGCTCTACCGGCTCAACGTCGTGCCCATCGAGGTACCCCCGCTGAGCGCCCGCCGCGGCGACGTGCCGCAGCTGGTGGCACATTTCCAGGACGATCTCGTACGGCGGGGAGGGATGCCGCCCAAGCCGTTCGAGGCGGCGGCGCTCGAGTGGCTCGCGGCGCGGGACTGGCCGGGCAATGTCCGAGAGCTGCGCAACGCGGTGGAGCGGTTGCTGATCCTCACTCCGGGGCCCAGCGTCACGGCGGCGGACGTTGAGCGGGTCGTGGGCGCTGGGGTCCGCGGCCCGGGCGGGGAGTCGGGCGAGCGGCCCGGATGGCTCGCGGCGCGGACCTTCGAGGAATTCAAGCTGTCGGCCGAGCGGGCGTTCCTCGCGGCACGGCTGCGGGAGCACGACTGGAACGTGTCCGAGACAGCGCGGACCCTGGAGATGCCGCGCAGTAACCTCTACAAGAAGATCGAGCGGTACGGACTCACGCGGGAGCATTGATGGCAGACAAAGAGCAGTCGCGGGACTGGGACCGGGAGCTGGCGGAGGTGGACCGGCTTCTGGCGAAGCTCCCCAATGCCGATCCCACGCTCGGGCGGGGCGCCCCCGCCCGGCCGGTCGCAGGGGGGGCGGCGGCAGCCGCCGGCGGGGGGTTCGGCACCTGGGTGCGCGTGGGACTGGCGGTCGCGCTGGCCGTCGGGATGACCATCTGGCCCTACGGGCACGCCTGCGGGTTGCAGCTCGCGTACTACGCCGGCGGCATTGCGATGGTGGTGCTCGCGGGAGTCTGGGGCGCGATCGCCTCGTGGCAACGGCGCGTCGCCACCGCCCACCTCCTTTCGCTCGCGGCCGTCATCTGGGGACTCGCGCTCGCCGCGACGGTCGTCGTCCCGCGGGCCGGGTACACCAAGACGCCGGCGACCTGGTTCTGTGAATGACGGGAGCGGGGAGTTGGACGATCCGATGGCACGACGGTGTCCGCGCACCGCGGGCCAGCTCACCGCCCGCCACGCACGACACTCGACACTCCACAACTCACAGTGACCCATGACCGCGACGTTCAAGAACTTCATTGACGGTGAATGGACCGCCCCATCGACGGGCGATTACTTCGAGAACCGCAATCCGGCCGACTGGAATGACCTGATCGGGAGATTTCCACGCTCGGGACGCGACGATCTGGAGCGGGCGATCGCGTCGGCGCAGCGTGGCTTTGCGCGCTGGTCGCGCACCCCGGCGCCGCTGCGCGGACAGGTGCTGCAGCGGGTCGGCGAACTGCTCGTTCAGCGGAAGGAAGAGATCGCGCGGGCGATGACCCGCGAGATGGGAAAGGTGCTCGCCGAGACGCGGGGCGACGTGCAGGAGGGGATCGATACCGCGTTCTATGCCGCCACCGAGGGCCGGCGCTTGTTCGGACGGGTGGTCCCCTCCGAGCTGCGCAACAAGTGGGCGATGTCGTTTCGGCGGCCGATCGGGATCGCCGGGCTGATCACGCCATTCAACTTCCCGCTCGCGATTCCGACCTGGAAGACGTTCCCGGCGCTGCTCTGTGGGAATGCCGTGATCCTCAAACCGGCCGAGGACGTGCCTCATTCGGTGCACCTGCTGGTGGAAGTCCTCCTCGAGGCCGGGCTCCCTCCGGACGTCGTGCAGCTGGTGCACGGTCAGGGATCGGTCGTCGGGCGCGCGATGGTCGAGCATCCCGACGTGCCCATCATCTCGTTCACGGGCTCGACCGAGACCGGTTCGCGGATCGGTGAGACCTGCGGGCGCCTGCACAAGCGCCTGTCCCTCGAGATGGGTGGCAAGAATGCGATGATCGTGATGGACGACGCCGATCTCGATCTGGCGCTGGAGGGGGTCTTGTGGGGCGCGTTCGGCACCACCGGTCAGCGCTGTACCGCTACCAGCCGTCTCATCGTCCAGGCGGGGGTGCACGACCGCTTTCTGCAGATGGTCTGCGACCGGGCCGCCGCGCTGCGGCTGGGGGCGGGGCTGGATGCGGCGACGGAGGTCGGCCCGCTGATTCACGAAGAGGCGAGGACAAAGGTCGAGGAGTACGTGGGGATCGCCCGGGAAGAGGGGGCAACGGTGGCGATCGGCGGTTCACGGCCGGTTGGGGGGGCGCTCGAGCGGGGGTGGTTCTACGAGCCGACGGTGTTCGCCGGGGTGAGGCCCGGGATGCGCGTCGAGCAGGAGGAGATCTTCGGCCCGGCGCTGTCGGTCATTCGTGTGCAGGATCTCGACGATGCGATCCGCGTGAACAACGACGTCCGTTATGGTCTGTCGAGCTCGCTCTACACGCGGGACGTGAACGCGGCTTTCCGCGCGATGACCGATCTCGACAACGGGATCACCTACATCAATGCGCCGACCATCGGTGCCGAGGCGCATCTGCCGTTCGGTGGCGTGAAGCAGACGGGTAACGGGCATCGCGAGGGTGGGTGGGAGGTGTACGACTTCTACTCGGAGACCAAGGTCGTCTACGTCGACTACTCGGGAACGTTGCAGCGCGCGCAGATCGACACGTACGGGGAATAGATGGTCGATGGGAGATGGCGGCGCGCGTTTTTCGCGCCTGGTCCGCGCAGGTTCCGATGACGCGCCGCGTCGCGAGCGCGGTAACGTGGGCCATGGTCTACGAGTCACTGGTGATCATTCTCTCGGCCGGAGGATCTCCGGTGGACGATGCGTCGCTGAGCTCCGTGACTGGTGTGGAGGTGACCTGGCAGCGACTGGAGTGCGAGGGTGCGGCGGCCTGCCTCGCGGCGCGCGTGCGTCACCGTGAGCAGCCGGTCGAGTTGCGCGCCCGACTGCGGCGGTGGGGGGCAGCCCAGGGGTGGGGGGTGACCGTTGCGCCGGCGGGTTCCCTTCGCTAAGGTACCCCGCATGCATGACTTGGAGCCTCCGGTGGGGCGTCGGGGCGCGGCACACGCGGCCTCGCCCCCGGCGCCTCCCGTTTCGACGCGCACCCGCATAGCGCGGTGGTTCGACAGCTGGATGCGGTCGCTGGGGATGGCGTTCGTGCTGTTTCTCATCGTCCGCACCTTTCTCGTCGAGGCGTTCCAGATTCCCTCCGGCAGCATGGAGCGCACGCTGCTGGCAGGCGATTTCCTCTTCGTCAACAAGGCGGTGTACGGTGCGCAGATTCCGGGGACCGGGGCGCGGCTTCCGGCCTTCGGTACCCCGGCGCACGGCGACGTCATCGTATTCGCGTATCCCAAGGATCCCGTGTTGAACTACGTGAAGCGCGTGATCGGCATGCCCGGCGACACCGTGGCCATGGTGGCCGGCCTGGTGCTGGTGAACGGGCAGGCGATCTCCGAACCGTACGCTCAACGCACGGATCCGGAGCATGACGCGGTCGATCCGCAGTTTGCATGGCAGCGGCAGTACCTGGTCGACCGCTCGCCTGAGGCGCGACGGCGCTATCACCCCAGCCGCGACACGTGGGGGCCGCTGGTGGTGCCGTCCCACCGCTACTTCGTGCTGGGCGACAACCGTGACAACTCAGCGGATTCCCGTTACTGGGGCTTCGTGGAGCGGTCGGCCGTGAAGGGCCGGCCGCTGGTCGTATACTTCAGCTACGATCGGGATACCGGCGACCCGCTGTCCTGGCTCACCGACATCCGGTGGGGACGGCTCGGGTCGATCATTCGGTGAGCGCCGCGCACGTTGCGCCCGGACGGGGGCCGTCGACCCCGATCCGTGAGATCACGTCCGACGTCGTACCTGCCCCGGAGGGGTGACTGTCCCATGCGTGCCAACACGGCCAAGCGCGTTTCGTCCGACGAAGGCTCGCTCGATCAGTACCTGCGGGAGATCAGCCAGTATCCTCTCATCACCCGCGAGGAAGAGGTGGTGCTGGCGCAGCGGATTCGCCAGGCCGACGCCGAGGCGCTGGACAAGCTGGTGCGGTCCAACCTGCGGTTCGTGGTCTCGGTCGCCAAGAAGTACCAGAACCAGGGCGTATCCCTGTCGGACCTCATCAACGAGGGCAACCTCGGACTGATCCGTGCGGCACACAAGTTCGATGAGACCAAGGGCATCAAGTTCATTTCCTACGCCGTCTGGTGGATCCGCCAGGCGATCCTCCAGGCGCTGGCGGAGCAATCGCGCATCGTCCGTGTCCCGCTGAACCGGGCCGGCACGCTGCACCGCATCGGGAAGCGTTCATCGGCGCTGCTCCAGGAGCTGGGGCGTGAGCCCACCGTCGGGGAGATCGCCGAGGGCATGGATATCTCCGAAGAGGAAGTGGCCAAGACGCTCTCGATTTCCCAGGGGCACCTGTCGCTCGACGCGCCGCTGACGCCGGGCGAGGACAACAAGCTCCTCGACTACCTCCCCGACAACAACCGGCCCGGTCCCGACGACGAGATCTTCGAACACGCGCTCACCGAGTCGATCGAGGAAGTGCTCCGAACCCTCAAGGACCGGGAAGCGAAGATCCTGCGCCTGTATTTCGGACTCGACGGCCAGGACCCGAAGACCCTCGAGGAGATCGGCACCGAGCTGGGCATCACCCGCGAACGCGTGCGCCAGATCAAGGAAAAGGCGCTGGCCCGGCTGCGCCACGTGTCACGCGCGCGGGCGCTGGAGAGTTTCCTCTTCTAAGCAACGGGGAGCAGGGAGACGGAAGAGGTCCACTCCGTGCGTGGAGCGAACCTCTCGCCGCTGCCTTCTCCCCTCTATATTGGCCGTCATGGCCAGTCTCGCCTCCTTCGATGTCTCCACGGGCTGTGATCTTCAGGAAGTCGACAACGCGGTGAACCAGGCCACCAAGGAAGTGGCGCAGCGCTACGACTTCAAGGGATCCAAGGCCGCGATCAGCTTCGACCGGAGCGGTGCGAGCGTCACGCTCATCGCCGACGATGACTTCAAGATGAAGGCGCTGTTCGATGTGCTGCAGGCCAAACTGATCAAGCGTGGCGTCCCGGTGAAGAACCTCGACCTCGGGGCCGTGATGCCGGCCGCGAACGACACGGTGCGACGCGTCATCACGCTCACGCAGGGTATCCCGTCCGACACCGCCAAGGCGATCGTCAAGGCGATCAAGGACCGCAAGTTCAAGAAGGTCCAGGCCGCCATCCAGGGCGACGAGATCCGGGTTCAATCGCCGTCGAAAGACGAACTGCAGAGCGTGATGGCGTTTCTGCGGGGGCAGGAGTGGGGGATCGAGCTGCAGTTCGGGAACTACCGCGGGTGAAGCTCGGCGTCGTCTCGCTCGGCTGCGACAAAGCGACCGTGGATTCCGAACGGCTGGTCGGCCAGCTGGTGGGACACGGCGCGGTGGTCACTCCCGACCTTCCCGGGGCCGACGTCATTCTCGTGAACACGTGCGGGTTCATCGACGCCGCCAAACAAGAATCGATCGACGCCATTCTCGCCGCCGCCAAGCTGAAGGCCGCCGGCGAGGTCAAGGCGGTGGTCGCGGTGGGCTGCCTGGTCGAGCGCTACCGCGCCGAGCTGCAGCGCGAGATGCCCGAGGTCGATCTGTATCTGGGGTTCTCCGATCTGCATCGCCTCGTGCCCACGCTGGCGGCGCGGGGCCTGCTCGAAGACCCGGTGGCGGCACACCCTGGGGTGCGCCAGTTCCTGGGCGCCTCGCCCCATGTGCGCTACCTCAAGATCTCGGAAGGTTGCGATCATACGTGCGCCTTCTGTGCCATCCCGCTGATGCGGGGACGCCACCGCTCCGAGCCCCTCGATCGCCTGCTGCGGGAAGCGCAGCAACTCGAGGCACAGGGGGCGCAGGAAATCAACCTCGTGGCGCAGGACCTGGGGCACTGGGGACGCGACCTGGGCCTCGGCGGCCCGAAGCTGCCCGACCTGCTCGAGGCGCTGCTGCGCGAAACGTCGGTGCCGTGGTACCGGCTGCTGTACGTCTACTCCGCCGGGCTCACGGAGCGCCTGGTGACGTTGATAGCCCGGGAGCCGCGCCTCGTTCCGTATCTCGATATCCCCATCCAGCATGCCGCTGACGGCGTGCTGGAGCGCATGCGCCGGCCTGAGCGCCAAGCGACGCTGCGGGCCAAGATCGCGTGGCTACGCGCCACCGTGCCGGATCTCGCGCTGCGCACGACCTGCCTGGTCGGATTTCCGGGCGAGACCGACGCCGATTTTCGGACCTTGCTCGACTTTCTCGAGGAAGCGCAGTTCGACCGTGTCGGCGCGTTTGCGTACTCGGCGCAGGATGGCACCCGTGCCGCCAAGCTTGCCGACGACGTGCCGGAGGCCGTCAAGCGCGAGCGCCTCGAGGAGCTGCTCGAGGTGCAGCGCGCCATCTCGGCGGAGCGGCTGGCCCGCTTCGTGGGTCGAGACGCCCGTGCACTGGTGGACGCGGTGAGCGATCCCAGCGATGCATCGCAGGTGGGTGCAACGCACGTGGCGCGCCTCCCCTGGCAGGCCGACGACGTGGACGGAGTGACCTACGTCGCGGGCGGCGGCTGGGCCCGGCCCGGGACGTTCCTCGACGTGCGCATCACGGAAGCGGAGGACTACGACTTTCGCGCCGTGGCGCTGGCGTGAGGCTGCGTCGCCTCGTCCGCTTCCTCCCCGTCGTCACCGCCGCGGCGCTGACCGCCTGTCCTCGCGCGGCTCCGACGCCGCCGCTCGCCGCCGAGCCCGAGATGCGCATTGGGCTCGCCGTCGGACGCGACAGCGTCTCCATCGGGGGGGACGGGGAGCTGCTGCTGACCGACGACGAGCGGGGCGCACCGATCGGATCGATCCCGGCGGGCGAGCGGTGGTGGGTGGTGCCCGACACGGGCGGCCTCCGCGTGGTGCGGCCCGGTGGATCGCGGTCGCCGCGCCTGGGGCGCGTCGTGGCCGTAAATCTCAGCGAGGGACGCTTTCTCGCGGTTGGCGGCCGGCGCTACCGGGGTCGTGCTTCTCTGTACCGCGACGTTGTCGGCGTGACAGTGGTGAATCACCTGCCGCTCGAAAGCTACCTGGCGGGCGTGGTGGGTCACGAGATCGGGCCGCGCCGGGACGAGGAGCGCGAAGCGGTGTACGCGCAGGCGATCGTGTCGCGCACCTACGCGGTGCGCAATCGGGGGCGGTGGGGGACCCTCGGCTTCGATGCGCACGCGGACGTGCGGGACCAGGTGTACACCGGCGTCGGGGGGGAAACGCCGCTCGTCTGGGCGGCGGTGCGCCACACCGCCGGTCGCGTCGTGCGATACCACGGCGAGCCGATCGATGCGTTCTACCATTCCACCTGCGGGTACCGGACGGCGAGCGCCGAGGAGGCGTTCCGCACCGTGGGCCGGCGCCCCTACCTCCGGTCGGTCTCGGACGCTGCAGGCGGTGGCCGGTACTACTGTGACCAATCGCCACGCTTTCGCTGGCGCGAGGAGTGGGACGAGCCAACGCTGCGCGCTATATTGTCGCGGACTCTCGCGCCGTACACCGATCTGCCGGCCGCCGGACTGCCGCGGCTGCAGGACCTCACCGTGGCGCGGACCACGGAATCGGGACGCGTCGGCGAGCTGCGGGTGGACATCGCCGGTGGGGCCATCCGGGTGCCGGGGATCGCGGTGCGAGAAGTGATGCGCGTGGGGGACCGGCCGTTGTGGAGCGCCGCGTTCCAGTTGCACGTGTCCCGGGCCAACGGCGCGGTGACCCGCGTCGCTGCCGCCGGGGCGGGGTCGGGGCACGGCGTGGGGATGTGCCAGTGGGGGGCCATCGGGCGGGCCCGCGCGGGGCAGGATCACGTACGGATTCTCGCGACCTACTATCCGGGGACGACCGTTGACCGGATCTACTAGCTGGGCCCTCTGCCTCGCGGCGCTCGCAGGCGCGCCGACGGCGCTGGGGGCCCAGGCGGTGCTGGAGGAGTTCTCCTACGATCACCTGCGGCCCTCGGGCATTCAGGCCGACATCGGATTCCTCGGCTCGAGCGACCTCGAGGCGACCGTGGCCGGCGGGGTGCGGCTTGATGCGGGACGGTTTGCCCCGCGGTTCCGCGTGCTCCTGGGTGTCTCCTACTACCGATCGGACTTCGACGCGGCGGCCACCACGCGGTTCGAGTCACGGCTGCGAGAGATCGTGATCGATCCATCCGGTGACGACACCATCCGGGTCGGACGGGTGTCGTGGGCCGACATCGCCGTGGACGCGGATCTCCAGTACGCTGTCGTTGAGACGCGGGCGGGAGCGGTGTTTGCCGGGGCGGGGGTCGGCGTGCATTTCCGCAACGGCAGTGGGCCGGGGATCGCCGGCACGTTCGTGGAGGACGCGCTCGACGGCGTCGCGGCGGCCCTCAACCTGATGATCGGAGGCGAGCTGCGATTGTCCGGTGCGTGGCGGGCCACGATCGACGCACGCGGCGTCCTGTCGAGCGAGCTCTCCACCGGATCCGTGCGCTTCGGCCTGATGTACCGCCTGCCGGAGGCGCGGTGACCGACCCCGTCCGGGTGGCCGTCGTCGGCGCCGGGGCGATCACGCAGGTGGCGCACCTGCCGGTGCTGCGCCGCATGCCCGGCGTGACGGTCACGGCGATCTGCGACGCCGACGTCGGGAAGGCCCAGGCGCTGGCGGCGCGGTTCGAGGTGCCCGAATACTACGATGATATCGAGGAAGTGCTGCGGCACGCGCCCGTCGACGCGCTGGCGATCTGCGTGCCCAACCATCTGCACGAGATCCACGCGATCGCCGCCCTCTCGGCGGGGGCGCACGTGCTGTGCGAGCGCCCACTCGCCCTGACGCTCGACGGGGTCGAGCGCGTCCTGGCGGCGAGCGAGCGGCACGGTCGGCGGGTCATGGTGGGGATGAACCACCGGTTTCGCTCGGACGTGCAGGCGGTGCGCGGCTTCCTCGCCGGCGGTGACATCGGAGCCGTGCAGGCAGTGCGCGGCGGCTGGCACACCTTCCAGCCGTCGCGCCAGCTGCTCGGCTGGCGGCTGCGGCGCCCGCAGGCGGGCGGGGGCGCGTTGCTCGACCTCGGGCTCCCGATCATCGATCTCGCCTTGTGGATCACTGGCTGGCCTGCGGTGCACCGCGTCTCGGCCCATCTGCCGGGACGCACGGGCGATGCCACCGAGGCGCTGGGCACGGCGCTGATCGTGTGCGACACCGGCATGTCCATCTCGGTGGACGTGAACTGGGCGCACATCGGCGACGGCGAGCGATTCTGGTTCGATCTCAGCGGCACGCGCGGCTCGGCCGCGATCAACCCGCTGCGCGTGTTCCGGGAGGCGCACGGCACCGTGGCCGACCTCACGCCACGCGGAGCGAGCGGCCGGGAGACGCAGTTCACGCAGTCGTACCGGGCCGAGTGGACATATTTCCTGGCCGTCATCCGCGGTGACGTCAACGCACCGCCGCCGCGCGACCAGCTGGCGGTGCAGCGCGTGCTCGACGCCCTCTACCGCTCGGCGGACGAGGGGCGCGACATCACCCTGTGAGCTGCCTGTGAGCCGCCGCCGCGCCGGGCTGCTCACCGCCGCCGGCGCGGTATTGCTCGCGGCCGCCTATCCGCCCTTCCAGCTGCCGCTGCTGTCGTTCGTCGCCATCGCCCCGGCGGTGCTGCTGTTGCGCACGGCCATTACGACGGGGGACCTCGCGTGGGCCTTCCGCTGGGGAGTTGCGTACGGTGCCGCCTCGCAGGGTCTGGTGCTGTACTGGATCGCGGTGGCGCTGTGGCACTTCACGCGCCTGTCCGTGCTCGGGTTCCTGGCCACCATCGCGATCCTCGCCGTGTACAGCGGGGTGCTGTTCTGGCTCGTTGCGGCGGCGGGGATTCGAGCCCGGGTCCCGTTGTGGGTGGCGCTGCCGCTCGCCTGGACCGCCCTCGAGTGGTGGGTTGGCCATCAGGGCGACATCCGCTTCCCATGGCTCGGATTGGGCACGTCGCTGGCGGACGCCCCGAGCCTGATCCAATGGGCCGACCTCGCCGGAGCCCGCGGCGTCACCCTGTGGCTCGTCTGGTGTAACGTGGTGCTGGTCGATGTGGCGCTCGCCTGGGGCGGCCGCGCGCAAGGCAGGGGGCGCCGCGCCGCGCTCCGGGGCACCGGGGCGCTCGCCCTGTCGCTGCTCGCTGCAGTGACCTACGGCATGTGGCGCACCCGCTCGCTCCGGGTGCGGGATGTGGGCATCGTCGGCATGGTGCAGCCGAACGAGGGGTTCGACGAGAAGTGGGAGCGCCCCGCCGACAGCGTGATGGGGAGGCTGCTCGACCTGTCCCGTCGCGTGTACGCGCTCGCGCGGCCCGATCTCCTGGTGTGGCCGGAAGCCGCGATGCCCGGCTACCTGCAGGGCCGCCCCGACTGGGATGCCGACATCGCGCGGCTCGTCCGGGAGCGCCACACCCCGCTGCTCGCGGGCGGTCTCTTCGCCGAGCTCCACGACGACGGAAGCGACGCTCGCTACAACGCGGCTTTCTATTTCGATTCGGCGGGTCGGTGGCGTCCGTACCCCGTGTACGGGAAACGCTACCTGGTCCCCGTCACCGAGCGGGTGCCGTTCTTCCCGGTACGGTGGTTCCGTCGCATCCCCGGTCTGGCGCGGTGGTCTGGGGGATTCGCGCGCGGCCGAGATCTCCCCGTGTACACCGCGGCGATCGGCCGCTTCGGCGTCATCATCTGCTACGAGTCCGCCTTCGAGGATCTGCCGCGACGGTACCGGCGGGCTGGCGCGGACTTCCTCGTCAACATCACCAACGATGCCTGGTTCGGGCGCACGACCGCCCCCGCGCAGCACGCCAGCCACCTGGTGCTGCGGGCGATCGAGACCCGCATGGGCGTGGCCCGCGCGGCCAACTCCGGGATCAGCGAGTTCGTGGATCCGCTCGGCCACGTCTACGCCGCCACGGCGCTCGAGACAGAGGCCCTGATCGCGGACCGCCTGCGGACCAGCGACGTCACCACCGTCTACGTGCGCTGGGGCGACTGGGTCGGTGCGGTCGCGGTGCTGGCGACGCTGGGACTGGCCGTCGTCGTGATCCGCCGCCGCCCGCAGTCCTCATGACGGGCGCCCGGCTCGGGGTGGATGTCGGCGGCACGTTCACCGACCTGGTGGCGCTCGAGCCGGACGGGAGCTTGGGTGTCGCGAAAATCCCATCCACGCCCGCCGATCCGGCCCGGGCGATGCTCACGGCCCATCGGCACTATCGCGACGATCGCGCGGCGGGGGCCGGGGCGGGGGCTGACATGGCGACGCTCGTCGTCCATGGAACAACCGTTGCGACGAACGCGCTCCTGGAACGCACCGGGGCCCGCGTGGTGCTGCTGACCACGGCGGGGTTCGAGGATCTGCTGTGGCTGCGGCGTCAGGATCGGCCCGCCCTGTACGACCTCGCCCGCGACCACCCCCCGCCGCTTGTCGCGCGCGATGACGTCCTGGGGGTGGTCGAGCGCATGGGGCCGGAGGGCGTGGTCGTCTCGCTCACGGACGAAGAGGTGCGTCGGGTGGTGGCGGGGGTGGCCGAGCGGGCGCCGCAGGCGGTGGCCATCTGCCTGCTGTTTTCGTTTCGTCACCCGGGGCACGAGCGGCGGCTCGCCGGCGCGCTCGCCGCCGCCCTCGGGGCCACTCCGGTGGTCACCAGCCATGAGGTCCTGCCGGTTTTCCGTGAGTACGAGCGATGCGCCACGACGACGGCGGAGGCCTTCCTGCGTCCTCATGTGGGGGCGTACGTCAGCCGTGCCGCGGCGGCTCTGGCGGAGCGTGGCGCGCAGCTGCGCGTGATGACGTCCACCGGCGGTGCGCTCACACCCACGGCGGCATCAGTGCGTGCCGCGACGTTGGCGCTGTCGGGGCCTGCTGGCGGCGTGCTGGGGGCACGACTGGTCGGGCTGGCCGTCGGCGCTCGCGACCTCCTGACGATCGACATGGGCGGGACCAGTGCGGACGCTGGGCTGGTGCTCGACGGCGCGGTGTTCACCGGCGCATCCAACGCGGTCGGGGGCGTGCCGCTGGCGCACCCCGCGGTGCTGGTGGAGACGGTGAGCGCCGGGGGAGGCAGCATTGCCTGGGTGGACGCGGGCGGGGCGCTGCGCGTTGGTCCGCGAAGCGCGGGTGCGGTGCCGGGACCGGCCTGCTACGGCCGCGGCGGCGATCAGCCGACGGTCACCGACGCCTGCTTGATCCTCGGGTGGCTCGACGCCGGTCAGCCGCTGGCCGGGGTGAGACTCGATCCGGCAGCCGCGCGGCGCGCGATGGCGACGCTGGCGCCGGCACTCTCGGGTGACGTGGAGCGAGCGGCGGCGGGTGTCGTCGCGGTGGCGACGGCCGTCATGGCTCGCGCGCTCAAGCGCGTCAGCGTAGCCCGCGGCGTGGACCCGCGCACCATGGCGCTCGTCCCATTCGGGGGAGCGGGCCCGCTGTTCGGATGTCGGCTCGCCGACGCGCTCGGCATGCGACGCGTGCTCATCCCGCCGCATCCCGGTGTCCTGAGCGCGCTGGGGCTGGCGGCGGCGGACGAGCTGGTCGAGCGCTCCGCGTCGGTACATCGCGCGCTCGACCAGCTCGACGCTGAGGCGCTGGCGGGTGCGCTGGCGCCGGTGGTGGCGGCGGTCGAGGCCGAGCTGCCCGGCGGGGCGCTCGCGCGCTTCGCGGAGTGCCGCTACGCGGGACAAGGATACGAGCTGACGGTCCCCGTGCCTGATGGCGACCCCGTGGCGCTGCGTGAGGCGTTCGGCGTCGCGCACCGCTCGCGCTACGGGCATGCCGACCACGCGGCGGCCATCGAGGTCGTCAACGTGCGGGCCGTCGCGCGTCGGCCCGCGCCGACGCCTCGGCTCAGGGCTGGTGGGCGGCGTGCCGCGCCAGTCGGACAACGGGACATCACCCTCGGCCCCGGTCGCGCAGCAGCCAGTATCTGGGAGCTGGACAACACCCCGGCGGGTCTCGAGATCGCGGGCCCGGCCATCCTCGCTGGCGGGGATGCGACCGCGCTGGTCGAGCCGGGATGGGTGGGCCGGGTCCACCCATCGGGGGCACTCGATCTCGCCCGCGCGGCTGACGCACCGTGAGCCTCGACGCCGTCGGCCTGGAGGTCATGGCGGAGGCATTCGCCAGCGTGGCCGAGGAAATGGGACTGGTGCTCGTCCACAGCGCCCGCTCTCCCAACATCCGGGAGCGGCGCGATGCCTCGGCGGCGCTGTTCGATCCCGCGGGAGTGATGCTGGCGCAGGCGGCGCACATCCCGGTGCACCTGGGGGCGCTCGCCGACGCCGTTGCCGCCGTCCGGGAGCTCGCGCCGCGTCCGGGGGAGCAGTTCGTGTTGAACGATCCGTATCACGGCGGCTCGCATCTGCCCGACCTCACGCTCATCGAGGCGGTCGATGTGCTCGGGGAGGTCGGGGGCTACGCGGTGGTACGCGCGCATCATTCGGATGTGGGCGGGGCGACCCCCGGTTCGATGCCGGCTGGCGCGCGGGAGCTGTACGCCGAAGGACTGATCCTCCCGCCGGTTCGCTGGACGGACGAAGTGGAGCAGGTGCTGCTGGCGAACGTGCGGACGCCGGCGGTGCGTCGTGGCGATCTGGCCGCGCAGCGCGCGGCGGTGGCGCGCGGTGCTGACCAGCTGCGCGCGCTGGTGCGGCGCTACGGGGCCGGGGGAGTTCGCGATGCGGCGGGCGACCTGCTCGACTACGTGGAGCGTCGCACTCGCAGTGTCCTCGGCGGGTTCGGGGCCCGGCAGGGGGCGGTGACCGACTGGCTCGAGGGCGATGGGATTTCGCCTGACGATACCGCCATCGCGGTACGCGTGGAGCTCGCGGAAGGGGAGCTGTACGTCGATTTTCGCGGTACGGCCCCCGCCGTCGGTGGCAACACCAACTGCCCGCTCGCGGTTACGCGCTCAGCCGTGCTGTTCGTCGTGCGCACCCTGCTTCCCGAGGACGTTCCGATGAACGGCGGAGTCGAGCGCGCCGTGCGGCTGACGGCCCCGCCGGGGTGTCTGGTGAACGCCCGCCCGCCGAGCGCTGTCGCCGCGGGCAACGTCGAAACCTCCCAACGCATCGCGGATGCCCTGTTCGGGGCACTGGCGGAGGCAGGCGTGCCGGTGCCGGCCCAGGGACAGGGCACGATGAACAACGTGACCTTCGGGGGTCGCGCGGCGGGGACAGCCGCCGGCTGGACGTACTACGAGACGATCGGAGGCGGGCAGGGCGCGGGTCCGTCCGCCGCTGGGCCGAGCGGTGTGCATGTCGGGATGTCGAATACGCGAAACACCCCAGTTGAGGTGCTGGAGGTTGCGCCGCTACGCCCGGCGGTGGGGAACCGGCGGTGCAGGGCACTGGCGCGGTGGGGATGGTGTGGTGCGGGAGTATGAAGCGCTGGCCCCCGTCGAGGTCAGTTTACTCACCGAGCGGCGCCGCCACGCGCCGCGGGGCGCTGCGGGCGGTGCCGCCGGGACGCCCGGCGCCAATCTGGTGAATGGACGTGCGGTGCCGGCGAAGGCGACCGTGCAACTGATGGCTGGCGATGTGCTGCGGATCGAGACGCCGGGCGGCGGCGGCTACGGATCACCCTCGGAGGAACAATGAACTACGTCGTGGTGGGACTCGTCGGGCTCACCGCCGGGGTGCTCTCCGGCCTGTTCGGGGTGGGTGGCGGCATCGTGATCGTCCCGGCGTTGGTCCTGCTGGTCCGGCTCGATCAGCACGTCGCCAACGGGACGTCGCTGGGCGCGCTGCTGCTCCCGGTCGGCCTGCTGGGGGTGATCGAGTACCACCGGCGTGGACAGGTCAACGTGCCCTACGCGGCGCTCATCGCGGTGGGGTTGCTGATCGGGGCACTGGTGGGCGCGAAGTTCGCGGGCGAGATCTCGAGCGTGGCACTGCGCCGTGCGTTCGGGGCGTTACTGCTCCTGGTTTCCGTGAAGCTGCTGCTCGCCTAGCCGATCCCCTTCTCGAACACCTGCCCCTCGACGAACAGCCGAAACAGCTCGCCGTCGAGTTGCCCGCTCTTCACTTCGCTGGCCAGGATGTCGAGCGCGCGGTCGCGCGCCACCGCCAGCTTGTAGGGCCGATCCTTCGCCGTCAGCGCGTCGTAGATGTCCGAGATCGTCATCATGCGCGTGGGCAGGGGGATCGCCTCACCGTGAATGCGGCGGGGATATCCGCGACCGTCGAGCTTCTCGTGGTGACCCCAAGCGATCTTGGGGACGTCCTCCAGCTCCTTCGTCCAGGGGATGTCCTTGAGAAAGTTGTAGGTATGGGTCACGTGGTCCTCGATCTCGCGCCGCTCGTCCTCGCTGAGGCTGCCCTTGGGGATGCTCAGGTACCGCACTTCCAGCGGATCGAGGAACGGGCGCAGTTCCCCCTCCAGGGTCTCGTAGGTCCGGTCGGCGAGCGCTTCGAGCCCCTCGGCGGCGTCGTTGGCGAGTACCGTGGGCTCGTTGGCCTGCAGCACCACCTTGAGAAAGCGGTCCAGCTCCGCGAGCTCGGTGCGGTGAGCAGCTTCCAGGTCCGCGAGGAACGCGGCGAATCCATCGTTCCCGTGTCGCTCGAGGTACTCGGCCCGTCGCTGCCAGAAGGTCCGCTCGGCGGTGCGGCGCACGAAGGCGTGCCGTTCCATCAGGACCTTGAGGTTGACGTCCGGGAGCTTCTTTTCCTTCTGCAGGACGTGCTCCCGCACACCCACCTTGCCGAAGTCGTGCAGCAGGCCGGCGTACTTGATCTCACGGATCTGCTCATCGGAGAACCGGAGCTCCCGAAGGGGTCCGGCCGAGACCCGGTTCACGACCTCCGCCAGGCCGACGGTCATGCGGGCGACGCGGCCCGAGTGGCCGCTGGTCACCGGGTCGCGCTGCTCGATCGCGATCACTGCCGCGTTGACGAATCCCTCGAACAGGTTTTCGATGTCCTGGATCAGCTGGGCGTTCTCGATGGCCACCCCCGCCTGGCCGGCGAGTGCCGTCGCCAGCTCCACCAGGCGCTTCGAATAGGGAACTACTTCCCGATCGACGTCTTCGGGCGTGACCAGCAGGGCCTCGAAGTTGCGCTTGCGGTTGATGAGCTGCACCACCCCGATGATCTCTTCGCGGTGGTCCTTCATCGGGATCACGAGCATCGACTTGGTGCGGTAGCCGTGTCGTTGGTCGAACGAGCGGTCGATCGTGTATTCCACGTCGGGCGGCAGGAAATACGCGTCGTCGATGACCAGCGGCTCCCCGGTCGTCGCGGTATACCCCGCGAGGCTCGCCCGGTTGACCGGGATCGTGAAGTCCACCAGGGGGACGTCGGGCTTGGAGTGATTCTGGGCCAGTCGGAAGCGCAGCCGTTTGGCTCCCTGGTCGGTCGTTTCCACCAGGTAGAGGCTGCCGGCGTCCGACGTGGTGATCTGCCGGGCGAGGGTGAGGATCTGCTCGAGCAGTACGGGGGTGCGCCGCTCGGCACCGAGCGCGACGCCGATGCGCGTAAGCTCCTGGGCTTCGCGTCCACGCTCCCACGCCTCGTGGCGGGCGCGCGCCGTTTCCAGGCGGGCGGCCGCCTCCCGGTAACCGGCCCGCACCGACACGAACATCTGCCGGTCGCCGGCGGGGTGGCGCACGAACCCCGACAGCAGCTCGCCCGGGAGCAGATCGGGGACGTCGGATTCGTCGGGGGCGCCGAGCGCGACGATGGCGCCGCCGGCGTCGACGAAGGCGCGGAGCACGTCGGCTGGGAAGTCCGGCCGGCTTTCGACGTCGAGGACGAAGACGGTGGGCCGGTCTTCCTCGATCAGCTCCCTCGCATGCGAGATCTCGCGAATCTCGATGCGCGGATCGGGGAGCAGCGCCAGCAGCCCCCGGGGGGACCAGTGCGGCGTGTGGAGCAGCGCGTAGTTCACGGACGCTCGTCGGGGGGCGGGAGGGCGCCGCTGCTGTCGGCCAGCGAGTCGATCGGCAGGGGTTTGATGCCCGTGAACAGCCGATAGGGACGACGCGACGCCTCCTCGAGGAAGTGATTGAGCTGCCGGGTCGCGATCGTGATGTTGGCCATCGCCGTATTGATCGCGGCGCGGTTCTCGGCCATCATCGCCTCCGCGTCCGTCGTCAGCGAATCGAGCCGCTGCACCAGTCGATTGGTCGACGCGAGGGTCGCGGTGACCGAGTCGGGCAGGGCGTTGTCCTGCACGCTCGCGAGCAGCGCGTCCACCCGGCCCATGGTCGTGGCCGCGTTGGCGACCGTGGCGCGCACGTCGGGGACGATGGCCGTGACGGCGGCGTCGACGGTGGCCAGCGAGCCCTGGAGCTTCACGAGGGTGCGTGTCGTCTGTTGCAGGACCTCCTTGACGTCGGTGGACAACTCGCCAGCCGTGGCCGTGATGGTCTCGAGGGCGGAACCGCGGCGGGTGGCCACCAGCGTGTCGCCCGCCTCGAGCGATCCAGCCGGCCCGCTTTCCGGGAGGATGAGCTGGATGTCCACGCCGGTCGAGATCTGACTCACCTGCACCAGCTCGGCTCGCGTGCCGCGCGGCAGCGCCAGCGCCCACCCATCGGGAAATCGCTCGCGGATCGACAGCCGCGAGATGAACGACACCTGCCGGCTCGTGGAATCGGCGCGCGGCGAGACGCTGCGCACGCGTCCGACTTCGAGGCCCTGGAGGATGACGCGGCTCCCGGTGGTGATTCCTTCCGCGCTCGCGGAGCGCAAGAACAGGTCGTAGCGCCCCTCGCCCCAGCCGCTGGTGGCGATCAGCGTTCCGAGCAGCGTTCCGATAGCGACGACGATCAGCAGGCCGACGATGAAATCCTGACGCGTCTGCACGGCTCCCTCAGTGCGCGGGCTCGGGCTCGAGCTGGCCCGAGCGAGTCACGCGATACACTTGCTCAATCCGGCGATGCACCACAGCGGGCAGATCCTGGGCCGTGATGAGCACGGTGCGGCGACCTCCCTGCGCCGTCTCGCCACCACGAACGAACTCGAGCAGCTCGGTGGCGGTGCGGTGGGTCAGCCCGTCGAACGGCTGCTCCAGCAGCAGCAGCGGGGGGTCGAAGGCGATGGCCCGCGCCAGCGCTGCTCGGCGCCGCTCCTCCTCGTTCACCTGTGCCGGACGGCGGTCGGCCACGTCGGCGATCCGCACTGCGGCCAGCATCACGGCGACGCGACCGTCGATGGCTCGTGGCGCAGCCGAGCTTCCGAACCGGAGCGGGAGCGCCACGTTGTCCCGCAATGAGAGATTGTGCAGCAGCCCTTCGCCGGCCGGAAGGTATCCCACGCGCCGACGGAACGCCAATCGTTCGTGGTGTGGCAGCGTCGACACGTTGGTCCCGTAGACCAGCACCTGCCCCGACGGAGGCGCTTCCAGGCCCAGCGCCCAGCCGCCCAGCGCGCCGATCCCGGTACCCTCGTCGCCCAGCAGGGCGACCGTGGAGTGGATCGGGACGTCGAGCGACACCGGGGAACCCCCGAGTGGCACCTCGACGAGGGCGAGCGGGGTCGAGTGGGCGGCGGTCGGGCGGGCGTCCACGTCAGCGAAGCACGACGAACAGGGCGGAGCAGACGAACACGCCGACGATGCTCGCGACGGTCGCGCGGCTGGCCGCGATGGGGATCTCGGTCGGCGCGCGGCGCACGGCGAGGCCGTAGTAGCTGGGCACGACCCCCAGAATGGTCCCGAACGCGACCGCCTTACCGGCGGTGAGCCAGACGTCACCGGCGCCGAGCGATTGGAGGACGATCTCGAAATACCGCGCACCGCTCATCCCATTGAGTGCCGCTGCGACATAGCCGGTGGCGATCGCGACCGTGTCGCAGAACACCAGCAGCACGAACACACTGATCACTGCCGCCGCGAGGCGGGGGACGACGACATACTGCCGCGGATCGATTCCGATCGCTTCCAGTGCGCGCACCTCTCCCAGCACCGAATTCGTGGCCAGCTCGGCAGCGATGGCGGTACCCGACCGCCCCGCGACGATCAGCGCCGTCAGCAGGGGGCCCAGTTCGCGCACGATCGCGATCACCATCAGCGTGCCGATCAGCTCCGTGACGCCGAACCGTCCGAGCTCGCGGATGGCCTGGGAAATGACCAGGAACGACAGGATCCCGGACAGCAGCACGACGAGGCCCACGGCGTGGACGGCGGTGAAGCGGATCTGCTGGAGGGCCACGCGCCAGGCCACGACCCGTCCCGCCGCGGTGAGGGTCGCGGCCGCGCGGCCGGCGCCAAAGCCGAAGCGCGCCAGCGCTCCGATGTCGGAGAGCCGACGCGCCGCGGCGTTGCCGAGCCTGCTCAGCGGATCAGACACGCCGCCGTCACGAGCGCTGCACGCGCTGCAATCCCTCCTTCGCTTCCGTGTAGTCGGGGAAGACCGCCAGGGCGCGGTTGTACATCTCCACCGCACGGTCCGTCTGTCCCCGATCCTGATACAACAGCGCGCGCGAGTAGTAGGTGAGCGCCTCGGTCGGCACCTGGCGACTCTGACGCTGCTCGGCCGCCTCGCGTGCCAGCGGCGGCAAGTTCGCGTCCCGCATCAGCTTGGCCGACACGTTCTTGATGATGTCGAACAGGTGCTCGCGCTGCGCCCGCTCGGATTCGGCCTTGACCACCTCGCTCGTCTCGACGCTCACCAGGCGCACGTTGACCTGGAAGTCCCCGTAGAAATCGATGAACGTCCCCATGACCATGTAGCGCGCTCCGACGATCTTACCCACGCGGGCAGCGGTCTGTGGGTCCGCGCGGCCCGAGGTACCGAGGTTCTGCTCCTCCAGGATCCGCTGAATCTCCTCGCGCTCGACGACCCGCGCGGCGGGATTGGCGGCGAGCTCGGAGATGATCATTCCCGCGATGCCGCGTTCCAGCGCATCGAAGTTTTCCTTGTCCTGCCCGTACGAGCCGCCGTTCTCGAACGGCAGCACGGCGATGCCAGGCCGGGTATCCTGCTGCGCGGCGGCGGCCACGGGCAGCGCCGCAAGCGCGAAGGCCAGCACGGGCAACCAGTTGCGCGAATACATGTCCACTCCTCCGTCAGAGATTCAGGTGCAACCCTTCCTGAGCTGCCGCCACTTCGGTCGCCGTGCCGAGTCGGTCGGCGAAGCGGCGCGCCGCCGCCATCACCCGGTCCATCGCCTCATCCCCGTGCTCGGGCTCGTGATGAAAGAGCACGAGCTTCTTGGCGCCGGCGTCGGCGGCGAGCGACAGCGCCTCTTCGTACGTCGAGTGGCCCCACCCCCGATGCAGCTCCAGCTGCGCAGGGGTGTACATCGCGTCGTGAATCAGCACGTCCACCCCGCCCAGGAACGTCACGAGGTCGCGCCGCCACGTGGACGGCAGGTCGTAATCTCCACCTGGGCCGAGCTCGTTGTCGGTCACGTACGCGAGACTCGCGCCACCGCTCCGGGGCGTGAGCCGGAATCCCAGCGTCGTGCCGGGGTGCCGCAGCCGCATCGCCTGCACCACGAACGGGCCGACCTCGAAGTCCCCAGTCGTGACCTGCTCTACCGTGAGCTGGGCCGCCAACGCGTCCAGCGGCACCGGAAACACCGCCGGATGCATCTGCAACCGCAGAATCGTCTCCAGAGTGGCGGCGCCCTGCTGTGAAGCACGGATGCGCACCTCATTGCCCGCCGCAAAGAACGGCTTGAAATGCGGCAGGCCCTGGATGTGATCCCAGTGCGTGTGCGACAGCAGGATCTCGGCGCGGACTGCGCCGTTCTGACGCTCCACCAGCTGGGCCCCCAGGCCCCGGATCCCCGTGCCGGCGTCCAGGATCACCAGCTGACCGCCACCCTCGACCGCCACGCACGGCGTGTTTCCCCCGTAGCGCACAGTGTGTGCCCCCGGGGTCGGGATCGATCCCCTGGTCCCCCAGAAGGTCGCGGTGTAGGCCATGGGCGTCGGCACTGAACTCTCGCTAAGTTACTGATTTGCCGACACGTACAACAAGTATCGGCCTCACGGGCGGGATGTGAGCCGACTCACGTCTGACCCGAGGCGGCCTGCAGCGCCGCCCGATCGCGGATCTGAATCTCCCGCCGGTTCACGGCGATGTGGCCGCGGGACACCAGGTCGCGCATGGTGCGGCTCACGGTCTCCCGTGACGACCCCACCATCTGGGCGATGGTGTGGTGGGTGAGGCGGCGGGTGATGTGGTCCCCCCCGGAGTCGTCGGCCAGCTCCAGCAGCAGGCGCGCCACCCGGCCGGTCACGTCGAGCAGGACCAGGGCCCCGACCTTCTCGTCGGCCCGGCGCAGCCGGCGGGTCATTTCCCGCAGCAGCGCCAGGGCGATCTGGGGGTGGCTCGTCAGCAGCCCCTCGAAATCCTCGCGCCGCAGCACCAGCAGGTCGGAGTCCTCCATCGCGATGACGTGGGCGGACCGGGGCTCGTCGTCCAGCAGCGACATCTCCCCGAAGAACTCGCCTTCACCGAGGACGGAGAGGATCACCTCCCGCCCGTCGTCGCCGATGAGCACGACCTTGACCTGCCCCCGCGCCACGACATAGAGGGCATCGCCGGGATCATCCTCGAACAGGATGACCGAATTGCGGGGATAGCTCTTCTCCCGCGCCACCTCGACGACCCGATCGAGGTCGGCCGGGGCCAGCTTGCTGAAGAGCGGTATCTTGTGCAGGACGGCCGTAGCCGACACGAGTGGACCCTCCGAGGCCCCTACCGGTGGGCAAGCATACGCCTAACCTCGTTTCCTGTCAATCTTTAGGGCGTGACGACCCTTGCCGCGGGGTTCCCCAAGTGTCTATATTGCCCCGCTTACACCTGTCGGACTGACCTCAAGACTGAGGATGTGGCAGTGAAACCCGGGATTCACCCTCGATATCAGCGAACCACCGTGGTGTGCGCGTGCGGGAACCGCTTCGTTACGCGGTCCACGATTCCCGAGATCCACCTGGAAATCTGTGCCCGCTGCCACCCGTTCTATACCGGCAAGCAGAAGCTCATCGACACGGCCGGTCGGGTGGAGCGGTTCCGCCAGAAGTACGGTCGGGAGAAGGTCGCCGACTGATCAATGGACGCCCGACTCCGCCAGGCGCTCGCGCGGGCGGAGGAGGTCGCCCACGAGTTGGCCGACCCCGAAACCGCGCGGCATCCGGCCAAGCTCAAGGCGCTCGGGCGCGAGCACGTCCGCCTCACCCACGTCCGCCAGACCCACGATCGGCTGGACCGCCTGCGCGACGAACTGGCGCAGGCTCGCGAGCTGGCCCGGGATGAGGACCCCGGGCTCGCCGAGCTGGCCCGCGCCGACATCGCGCGTCTCAGCCCGCTGATCGAGCGCCTCACCGGCGAGCTTGAGGATCTGCTGACGCCCACCGACCCGCTGGACGAGCGCGACGCCATTGTGGAAATCCGGGCGGGCACCGGCGGTGACGAGGCGGCCCTGTTCGCCGCCGACCTCTACCGCATGTACACGCGCTATTGCGACCGCCAGGGCTGGCGGGTGGAGGTGCTCGCCCTCTCGCCCGGGACCCTAGGCGGGATCAAGGAGGTCGCGTTCGCGGCGCGGGGTGCCAAGGCGTTCGGGACGCTGCGCTATGAATCGGGTGTGCACCGGGTACAGCGCGTACCGGTCACGGAGGCGCAGGGCCGGATCCATACGTCGGCGGCGACAGTGGCGGTGCTCCCCGAGGCCGAAGAAGTCGACGTCTCGATCGAGGAGAAGGATCTGCGCATCGACGTGTTCCGCTCCTCGGGTCCGGGCGGCCAGAGTGTCAACACGACCGACAGCGCGGTACGGATCACCCACGTGCCCACGGGCCTGGTGGTGCAGTGCCAGGATCAGAAATCGCAGCTGCAGAACAAGACCAAGGCACTGGAGATCCTGCGAGCGCGACTGCTCGATCGGCGGCTCGCCGAACAGGAGGCGGCGCGGGCCCGCGAACGCCGTGCCATGGTCGGGACCGGGGACCGTTCGGCGAAGATCCGCACGTACAATTTTCCGCAGAACCGGGTGACCGATCATCGCATCCACTTCACCGTGCACAACCTGTCCGACGTGCTCGATGGGTACCTCGACGACCTGCTCGGCGCCCTGCGCGCCGCCGGACGAGAGGAAGCGCGTGCCAGTGCATGAAGTAGTCGAGGGGACGGTGGGCGCCGCGCTGGCAGCAGCGGAGCGGCGGCTGCGTGACGCGGGCCACGCGGATCCCCGCCACGCGGCGGGACGCATCGCGGCGGCGATCACGGGATGCCTCCCCGGCGAGCTGTGGCTCACGCGCGATCACCCGATGGCGCGCGGGCTGACCCAGCGCCTGGCCGCTGCGGCCGAGGCGCACGCGCGCGGCTGGCCGCTGGCCTACGCCACCGGCCGGATCGGCTTCCGGACACTCGAGCTGGCTTGCGATGCGCGGGCCCTGATCCCCCGGCCTGAGACCGAGGGGCTGGTCGACCTGGTGCTGCGTGACGGGCGGCGATCGGTGGAGGCGGGCGGTCTGGCCGCGGATCTCGGGACGGGCACCGGCTGCCTCGCGCTGGCGCTGGCGGTGGAAGGATCGTTCGAGCGCGTGATCGCGGTGGAGCGCGACCCCCGCGCCGCAGCGCTGGCCCGGGAGAATGTGGCGCGCGCGCGACCCCGGACGCCGGTGGAGGTGCGCGAGGGCGACTGGCTGGCCCCGCTGGGTGATGCCCGTTACCGCGTGATCGTGAGCAACCCGCCGTACCTGATGGATGCTGAATGGGCCGTGCTCGATCCTGCGGTGCGCGACTACGAGCCACGGCATGCCTTGACCAGTGGCGCGGACGGACTGGCGGCGACTCGCACGATCCTGGCGGGGGCGCGGGGCGTGCTCGAGCCCGGCGGGGTCCTGGCACTCGAAGTTGACGAACGGCGCGCCGCGCTCGTGCGGGATCTCGCGCTCGGTTTGGGATGGGCGCGGGTGCGCGTGCATGAGGACCTGTTCGGCCGGCCGCGCTATCTCGTGGCCGTCGCGGAGGAGACACGGTGATTGAGGACAAAGCGATCGAGCTGGGACGGCAGCTGGGGCAGACCGAGGAGTACAAGGCGCTCAAGCGCGCCAGCGAGCGGCTGCGCGCGGACGCGGAGGCGCAGCAGCAGCTGCAGGAGCTGGAGCGGCTCGCCGCCGAGCTCGAGCAGGCGGCGCGCGCCGGCTCCGAGCCCCCCGCCGCCGACGTCGAGCGCTATGAGCGCGCGGCCGCTACCATCCAGGCCAGTCCGGTGTATCAATCGATGGTGGCGGCGCAGGCCAACTTCGAGAAGCTGATGGCGCGAGTCAACGCCAAGATCTACGAGGGCATGCAGAAGGGTGCTGCCAGCCCGATCATCACGCTGAGCTGAGGCGATGGCGGGCGTCTTCATTCTCGTTGAAGGTCCCGAAGGAGCCGGCAAGACCTCGCTGGCTCGGTGGCTCGCGGCGCAGCTGCTCGCCGATGGTCGTGCCGTGGTGAGCGTGCGCGAGCCCGGTGGTACCCCGGTCGCGGAGGCGGCGCGCCGGATCGCGCTGAAGTCGCGGCACGAGCTGCCGCCGGCTGCCGAGCTGTTCCTGATTCTGGCAGCGCGCGCAGATCTGGTCGCCCGGGTCATCCGGCCGGCGCTGGAGGCGGGGCAAATCGTTGTCGCGGACCGCTTCGGCCTGTCCACCCTGTGCTATCAGGTAGCGGGGCGGGGGTTGCCACGCGACGCGGTGGAGGCGGCGCTCAGCTTGGCCACCCAGGGCCTGACGCCGGATCTCACGCTGGTGCTGGACGTGCCGGTCGCCGTGGGCCGGGAACGGCAGCGCCGGGCAGCCAAGACGCAGGACCGCTTTGAGCGGGCCGACGACGCCTTTCACGAACGGGTGCGCCAGGCGTACCTTGAACACCGCGGTCCGGGCGTGGTCCACGTGGACGCGGCTCAGGCGCGGCACATCGTGCAGGAGACCGCGTGGCGTGAAGTCGCGGCGGTCACCGCTCTCTCCTTGCGAGGGGTCACATGAACCGGCAGCGAATCCTGGCAGCGAGTGGTCTGGCGATTGTCGCGCTGGTGACCGGCGGCTGGCTGTTGCAGCACGCGCAGCAGCCCCGGCGCTCGGTGTACCAGCAGGCCAGGATGTTCGACGAAGTCCTGGCGCACGTGGCGGATTACTACGTGGATTCGCTGGATGAGCGCCAGCTCTATCAGATGGCGATCGACGGACTGATCAGTCAGCTCCAGGACCCCAACTCCGGGTTCTTCGAGGCGGCGGACTTCCGATCCCTCACTGAGCAGATCAGCGGAGATTACGGTGGCCTGGGAATCCAGATCGACGTGCGCGACGGCTGGATCACGGTGGTGGCCCCGCTTCCGGATACTCCGGCTGAGCGGGCCGGGATCCAGACCGGAGATCAGATCATCGCGATCGACGGACGCTCCACGGAGGGATACAAGAGCGATCAAGCTGTGACAGAGCTGCGCGGCACGCCGGGCACCGCCGTCGAGATCATGGTGCGGCGCGTTGGCATGGAGCAGCCGCTGCCGTTCTCGCTCAAGCGGGCACGGATTCACTTCCGCTCGGTGCAGGTGGCGCTCATGCTGGACGGCGGAGTGGGATACGTATCGCTCAGTCCGGTGTCGAGCTCGTCGGCGGCCGAGGTGGCGGCCGCGGTGAAACAGCTGCACGACCAGGGCATGCGTTCGCTGATTCTGGATCTGCGTGGCAATCCCGGCGGGACACTCGACCAGGGCGTTGCCGTATCGGACCTGTTCCTGGATCGCGGCGCCGAGATTGTGTCCACGCGGGGACGAGCCCCCGGCGCGACACAGGCGTACCGGGACGACGCCCCGCAGCAGTGGCCGGCGCTGCCGATGGTGGTGTTGCAGAACGCTGGCTCGGCAAGCGCGGCAGAGATCATCGCCGGCGCGTTGCAGGATCACGACCGCGCCCTGGTCATTGGGACGGCGTCGTTCGGCAAGGGGAGCGTGCAGTCGTTCTGGCGACTCGCCCCCGAGACCGGGCTCAAGCTGACCACGGGGCGCTGGTACACCCCCAGCGGGCGCTCGATCCAGCGGCGCTATGCAACGGAAGAGGAGCACGAAGCGCAGGTGATGGCGGCGGTGCGCGGGCGCGATACGACCGCGGTCGATTCGAATCAGGTGTACCGCACAGACGGCGGGCGCACGGTGTACGGCGGCGGTGGTATTCGTCCCGATCTGCTCGTCCTGGCGGATACCTTCACCACCGCCGAGCGGACCTTCATGCGGGCGCTGGGCGCCAGCATTCCGGCCTACCGCGATGTCATCGCCTCGTACGCGCTGGAGCTGAAGTCCACCGGGGCAGTGACTGATCCGCAGTTCACCGTGTCGGCGGCCCAGGTCGATGAAGTGGTGCGACGCCTCACGGACCGTGGCGCCGACCTGGCGCCCGACGTGGTCTCCGGCGCGCGGGGTCTGATCACGCAGGACCTCGGCTACGAGGTCGCTCGCTACGTGTTCGGGCGCGATGCAGAGTTCCGTCGCCGCATGGCTGATGACCGGCAGGTGCAGGCCGCGTTGCGCCTCGTGCGGCGTGCCCGGTCCCCACAGGAGCTGTTCACCCTCGCGGTGCCCGCGACGGACGGGGCGGCCCCACAGCGCAACTAGGCACGCCATGAGTGGGGCGGCGCCCCCGGCGATCGGCATCATCGGTGCCGGCCGCGCCGGCACCGGGCTGGCGCTCGCGCTGACCCAGGCGGGCTGCGACGTCGTGCTCCACGGCCGGCGCGCGCGCCCGGTCCCGGCGGGGCTCCGGCTCACCGTCGCAGCAGACGGCGTTCTCCCCCAGTGGCTCCCGCAGGTGGCCGTGGTGGTGCTGGCCGTGCGCGATGATGCGATTGCGGATCTCGCAGCCGCGTTGCAGGACAGCGGGCGGATCGGACCCGGCCACACAGTGCTGCATCTCTCCGGTGTCCAGGGCCAGGAGGCGCTCGCCGCGCTGCTTCCCTCACGCGCCGCGCTGGGATCCCTGCACCCGCTGCAGACCATTGCCGAGCCGACGCGGGCGCCCGAGCGCCTGCGGGGCGCGTGGGCCGCCGTCGAAGGCATGCCGCAGGCGGTGGAACGCGCGGAAGCGCTGGCGCGAGCCATCGGGCTGCGGCCGTTCCGTGTCCCCCCGGGGCGGAAGCCTGTCTACCACGCGGGGGCCGTCTTCGCGTCGAACTACTTCGTCGTCGTGGAAGCCGTGGCCCAGCGCCTGCTGCGTCATGCGGGCCTGAGCGAGGCCGAGGCGTGGCAGGCATTGTTGCCACTGGTGCGAGGGACGTTCGAGAATGTGAGTCGCGACGGGCCGGGCGCGGCGCTGACCGGCCCTATCCGCCGCGGCGATGCCGCCACCGTGGCACGTCACCTCGCGGCCCTGACGATCGATGATGCGGAGCTCTACCGGGCGATCGGGCGCGCCGCGCTGGAGCTGGCACAGAAGCAGGGAATGGACGAGGCGACCGCAGCGCGCATCGCGACCGCGCTGACGACCGACGTGCCGCCGGTGCTGCGTCGCGATGCCCCGACCTGAGCGCCGCCCCTCAGCTCACTGATCGACGACCCGGGCCCCGGCCGGCGGATCGAAGCGCAGCTCACGGCCCGGAATGCTGACGTTGGTCCGGACGTTCTGCAACAGCACGATCCGCTGCTGCCCCGTCGCCTCCACGATCTCGACGCGCCGCAGCAGGCCGTCGGACCGGCCCACCCAGATCGTCGCCTCGCGGTATGGTGCATCCGCATCGGTGGGGACGAGCGCCACGACGTCCATCGTCCCGGCCGCGTCGGTCACCTCTCGTACCCACCGCGCCCGGTAGCGCTGACGCGGCTGGTCGACGAACTGCCCAAAGAGATTGGGGGTGACGCCCCCGGCACGCGGGATCGTGGCCGTGCGAATCACCTGATTGGCTGTAGTACTCGGCGTGTACAGCCACAGGTACCGGCCATCGGCGACAATGCGGTCCCCTGCAGGCTCGGTGAAACGCATCGCGAACCGGTCAGGCGGCCGGAGATACAGTCTCCCCCGGGTCGTATCGGGGGCGCCGAGCACGGGATGATCGATGATCTGCACGAAGTCGGCGGTGAGCGACGTAAGTGCGGCGTATGCGGCGCTGGCCCGATCCAGGGCGGGCCAGGGATCCTGTGCCGGAAGCGCACCGACGGCGCACAGCGACAGGACCGACACGACGGAGAGGATGGGGCGCGATCCCGGCGGTCCGTGCGGTGTGGTCCGTCTCATGCTCCCACGGGAGCTGGCTCCGCCACTCGGCGGCCGATCACATCGGCGATGACCCGGACCTCGCGCATCAACTGGGCGAATTGGCCGGGATACAGGGTCTGCGCGCCGTCGGACAACGCGGCATCGGGATTGGGATGCACTTCAACCATGATGCCGTCCGCACCCGCAGCCACGGCGGCCCGCGCCATCGGAAGCACTTTCTCCCGCAGCCCCGTGCCATGTGACGGGTCGGCGATGATCGGAAGGTGCGACAGCTTGTGCACTACGGGGATCGCCGAAATGTCGAACAGGTTGCGGGTGGCCGTGTCGAACCCCCGCACGCCCCGCTCGCACAGGATCACGTCCCGATTGCCTTCGGCCAATAGGTACTCGGCGGACAGCAACAACTCGGTGATCGTGGCCGCCATGCCGCGTTTGAGCAGGACCGGCTTGCCGCATCGCCCCACGGCCTTGAGGAGTGAGAAGTTCTGCATGTTGCGCGCGCCGACCTGAATGATGTCCGCGACCTCCGCCACCCAGCCGACGGCCTCGGGGTCCATCGCTTCGGTGCAGACAAGCAGGCCCGTTTCCTCGCGCGCCCGGGCCAGCAGGGCGAGTCCCGGGCGGCCGAGACCCTGAAACGAGTAGGGAGAGCTGCGCGGCTTGAACGCGCCGCCCCGCAAGATCACGGCCCCCGCCTCCTTGACCAGGCGCGCCGTGTCGATGATCTGTTTTTCGTTCTCGACCGAGCAGGGTCCCGCGATGGCCACAATCTCGGTACCCCCCACCGTGACTCCGCCAGGCAGGTGCACCACGGTGGGCTCGTCCTGCCACTCGCGGCTCACCTGCTTGTATGGCTTGGAAACGTGGATGATCTCCTGGACGCCGGGCAGGGTCTCGAGCCGCGACGCGTCCACCCGCCCGTCGTTGCCAACCAGGCCCACGGCGGTACGCTGCTTGCCCGGCAACGCTCGCGCCTGGTAGCCCAGCTCCTCGATCACGGCCACCACCCGCCGCACCTGATCGGGTGTCGCGCCGTGCTGCATCACGATCAGCACCCCGCATCTCCTCCGATGACGAACCGGTCTCCATCGCGGGCCGCGGTTACGGGCCCCGTGAAGCGCGTCCCGGCCACGCGGGCCGGGTCAATAGTTTCGACAGGCGGATAGAAGTGCGTCAAGACGAGCCGTTTGGCCCCGGCCGCACGCGCCAAATCACCCGCCCGTTCCGGGGTGAGGTGGAAGTCGAGCGCCAGATGCTCCGGCAGCGAGCACTCGGCCAGCAGCAGGTCGCATCCCGCCGCCCAGGCCGCCAGGTCCGGCGAGGGGCCGGTATCTCCCGTGTATACGAGGCGCGCGTCGGGAGCCGCGACACTGATGGCGACGCTCTCCGCTGTGTGAGGCACGGGGCACGTGTCCAGCGTCACGTCACCCGCGAGCGGGAACGGCTCGCCGGCTCGCAGGTCGAGGATGGCGAGCGGAAACCCCGGCTCGAGGAGCCAGTCGCCGTAGCCCTGCGCAAGTGCCCGGAGCAGGCGGACGACGCCCGCCGGGCCGAGGATCACCAGCGGGGCGGTGCGGGGCGGGACGGTCGTGTGCTTGAGCGCGTAGACCAGCATCGGCACTTCGGCGTAGTGATCGGGATGGAAGTGCGACAGCACGACATGGCTCAGCTGCGGCCACGGGAGGCCCGCTTCCGCCAGGCGGTGGAGCGAGCCGGGACCGCAGTCCAGGAGCAGGCGCAGGTTGCCGCGCTCCACCCAGTGGCAGGCGGCGGTCCGGGTGGCTGAGGGCGCCACCGTTCCGGTGCCGACGGTCACGAGCTGCAGGGTCACGGCCCGACGCCACGAAACACGAGGCGTTTGAACTGCACGGCGGATCCCGCTTTGAGTCGGGCGAGGTAGACGCCGGCGGGCACCGTGCGGCCGTCCTCCGCACGACCATCCCAGGTCAAGTTCGGATCGCACGTCGCGGTGCCGGCGGCGCCCCGCCCGTAGCGTCCCGCAGCCAGTGTCCCGGACATGTGGGGCGCGGGGAGGATTCGGCGGACCGGGCGCCCGCGCACGTCGAGGATGTCGAGCTCGACCGACGTCGGGCCGGCCAGGTCGAACCACAGGCAGGTCGGCGCCCCGCCCGGACCAGGGAATGGGTTGGGGAAGTTCTGATACAGCAACGTCGCGGGGGGCGTCGAGGGGTCGAGCACGAGAAACGTGCCGACGCTGGGAATGGTGGCGGAGTCCGAGGCAATGCGTGCCACGAGAGACCAGGTGTAGGTCACGCCGCGCTCGAGCGGTGCCGGCAACCGCGCCATCGTGTCCATCACGTCCCGCGCCACGGCCTCCGGCGTCACGGCCGTCGTACGGCGGACGAGGATGTCGTAACGAGCGGGGCCTGGTGGCGCCGACACGGGGGGTGCCCGCCACGCGAACAGGGGCTGCGAATCGGCCGTCGTCTCTCCCTCGGGGCTGTTGAAGGTCAGCAGCGTCGCCCACGCCGGGATGTCGACCGGTCCCACGACGCCCGATGTCCCGGTTTCACCTGATGCAGCGGTCGCATCCACCTGCCACCACACGGCGCCCGGAGGCAGCGCGCGGGGTACCGCGAGGGTGCTCGTTGCGACCGTGGTATCGAGCAGCACCCCCGCGAGGCTCTCCTGGCGGGCGACGCGCAGGCGGAACCGTACCGGCATCGCCAGTGCCGGGGGAGGCGCGATGCTCCAAATGAACGCTGGCGTGATCGACGCTGCAGGGCCCGCGAGCGGCGCAACGGGCACGACGCCGAAGGGGAACACGGCGGCGGCCGTCGCGTCCGGGCGTCCGTACCCGTACGCCGAGTCGGGTGTCGCCGCGCGGCTCGCGTGGCGTCGCAGCGCGGCGCCGATTGCATCAGGGCCGAGACTGAGGTGGATCTCGCGTACCAGGGTGGCAGCCCCCGCGAGGAGGGGGGTGGCGAAGGATGTGCCGTTCATGCGGCGTACGCTGCCGCCGCTCGTCAGGGCACACACAGCGACGCCAGGTGCCGTCAGATCCGGTTTGAGCCTGCCGTCGGCGGTGGGGCCCCGGGACGAGAAGGTCGCGAGCGTGCCGAGCGAATCCTCCGCGCCGACGGCGAGCGCCGAGTCCGCGTCCGCCGGCGTGACCAGGGTCCGGTATCCGGGGCCGTTGTTCCCGGCGGCGTCGATCACCAGCATACCGCGGGCGGCGGCGCTGTCGACCGCCACCGTCGTCACGGCGACGTCGCCGTTCAATTCCGACGGCGCATATCCGAACCCGTTGTCGAAATCCAGGTACCCGAGGCTGGTCGACACGATCTGCGCGCCGAGCGAGTCGGCCCACTCGAGTGCCGCGACGAAGTGATCCTCTTCGACGCGGGTCTCGGAGCGGATGTCCTCGGTCTTGGCGAGCAGGTAGGTCGCCGCCCGGGCGATCCCGCGCAGTCGACCGGGCACCGAGCCCGCGAGCAGCGACCACACCGCCGTGCCGTGCCCGTGCTGGCCCGGCTGATCGGCGGGTTCGTCTCGCACGACCGAGTCGCCGAAGACGAAATCCCACTGCGCCGCCACGGCCACACCGGCGAACGCGGGGTCGGCGGTGTCGAACCCGGTGTCGAGGAGCGCGACCCGCACGCCGGCGCCCGCGTACCCGGCGTCCGCGAGCGGCCGCAGGCGGAGCTGGCGGTATGGCATGGCCGACGGGCCGTACACCGGGTCGCCGTCAGGTCCGCAGGTGTCGACGACGGCCAGCTGGGTGGGGGGCGCGGGCAGCGTATCCGGTGGAAGCGGACGGCGCCAGCGGCCCAGCGGCTGGATGCGGCGCAGGACGGGACTGCGCGCCAGCCGGCGCAGCACGGGGCCTGGTGCGTCGGCGGCGACCGCGTGGAGCCACCGACTGCGAGCCCGCGCGTGGGCGCCGGCGCTCGCGATGTGCGCGACGGCGGTCTCGAGGGACACGCCGGCCTGCACGAACAACCAGACCGCGACTGTCGTGTCGCGCTCCCAGACGCGGGTGAGAGCCGGGGCGATGACGGGGCCCTGTGCGGGGGCGGTGCGGATGGCCGCGGTGAGGAGCGCCGCGACAGCGGTGGCGCGCCGGGCGGCGCTCACACCGGTTCCATCTCTCCCAGACGCACGCCGACAATCGTCGACACGCCCGGCTCCTGCATCGTGACGCCGTACACGGCGTCAGCCGCCTGCATCGTCCGCGGGTTGTGGGTGATCACGATGAACTGTGTCTGGTCCTTGAATTCCTGGAGCAGCCGCACATAGCGGCCCACGTTGGAGTCGTCGAGCGGGGCATCGACCTCGTCCAAGAGACAGAAGGGACTGGGCTTCGTCAGGAAGATCGCGAACAACAACGATACCGCGACCAGGGTGCGCTCGCCTGACGACAGCAGGTGGATGCGCTGGGTCCGCTTGCCTCTGGGGGCGGCATGGATCTCGATCTCGCTCTCGAGCGGCTCGTCTTCGTTGACGAGCCGGACGTCGCACTCGCCGCCGCCGAACAGAGTCTGGAACACCGTGCGGAAGTTCTCGCGGACATAACCGAAGGACTCGAGAAACAGCGTCTTGGCGGTCTGGTCGATTTCGCGCACGGCTTGTTGCAGCGAGCCGCGGGCCGACACCAGGTCGTCGCGCTGCGCCTGGAGGAATTCGAGGCGCTTCACTTCTTCGGCGTGCTCCTCCACCGCCAGGGCGTTGACCGGTCCCATCTGGTCGATCGCCTCACGCAGCCGGTCGTTCTCCTGGCGGAGCCACTCGACGTCGCCCGGAACGTCGGGTGCGTCGGCCAGCAGCCGGTCGATCGGCTTTCGCCACTCGGCCTCCACGCGCTCGACGAGGGCGCGGCGTCGTCCTTCGAGCTCGGTGCGCTCGAGGGCGACGCGATGTTCGTCTTCTGCCAGCGCGTCGAGCGCGCGACGCGCCTCGCCCTGCGCCCCCTCCGCCTGCTCGAGGTCGGCGCCCGCGATGTGGACCTGGCGCTCGGCCTCACGCGCCGCGTCCTCCAGCGCGGTGAGCGCCAGGCGACGGTCCTTCAGCGCGTCCTCCCACTGTGCCTGCTGCCCACGCAGTGCCGCGGCTTCGTGTTCCAAGGTGGCGATCTCATCAGCGAGCCCCGCCGCGTGCTGGCGCGCCTCGGCCGCATCGCTGGCGGTTCGGTCGGCGCGGTCCCGCGCGGCGGCGAGCCTGGCCTCCACCTGGGCCGACTCGACCTGCCATTGCACCCGCTGCTCGCGTGCCGCCTCCAGCTGGCCCTCGATGTCGAGCAGCCGCGCGCGCGCGGCACCCAGGCGCTCGTCGAGATGCACGCGCTCGACGTCCTGCTGCTGCAGCAGCCTGCCGATCTCGGTGAGGCGGGCGTCGCCTTCGCCCAGCCGTCGGCCCAGCCGGTCCACCAGCGCGGCGGCTTCCGTGGCGTCGCGACGCGCGTGCGCGACGGTGCGGTCGGCCTCGCCGCGCTGTGCGGCCGATTCGAGTTCGTCGTGGCGCGCCCGCCGAGTGCGCTCCTCCGCGGCTGCGAGCTCCGCCTCCGCTCCCGCCAACTCCCCGGTGGCGGAGGTGAGAGCAGCGCCGGCCGCATCCCGCGCGCGCTCGGTGTCGGCAACTTCCCGCGTCAGGGCATCGAGCTCGGCCCTGCGCTGCAGCGGCCCGCCGGCCGCCGCGACGTCGAGAAACACTGCGCCGTTGGCCCTTCGCACGGCGCCGGCGCCGTCCAACACCTCATGACCGGTGAGCAGCGCTCGCACCCACGCGGCAGCGGGGCCGTCCGCCCGCAGCGAGTCCGGCAAGGGGCGCCCGTCCGACGCGAGACGGGGACCGGGGAGGGCGGGGAGCAGCACCAGCGGTCCGGTGGTGGACTGGGCGTGCCAGGCACGGATCGGAGCGATCGCCGATTCGTCGCGCACCACGACGGCGTGCAGCCACTCGCCGAGCAGGCGCTCGGCGAGCTCGGCATCGGCGCGGCTGGTGCGCACGAAATCCGACAGCGGACCGAGCACGGCTCCGTCGAAGCGGTCCCGCTCGCGCAGCAGCGCCTGGGCCGCCGGCGCGAGACCGACGCGCTCACGATCGAGCTGCGTCAACGCGTCGCGGCGCGCCGACAGCTGCGCCACCGATTCCTCGGCGCGGCGTCGGTCGTTGCGCGCGCGGGCTTCTGCCTCCCGCAACGAGGCCACGCGTCGGCGCGCGGCCTCCTGTGCCGCAGCGGCTTCCTGCGCCGCCCGGGCCGCGGCCACCGCCCCCTGGGCGCGCCGCTCCGCTTCCGTCCCCGCCGCTCGCTCCGCAGCGTCGCGCTCGGCGCGCTCGGTGGTGGCGTGCGCGAGCTGCTCCTGCACCGCGCCCCGCTCCCGTTCGAGGGCCCCCCGCTCCGCCTCGAGGGCGCGCTGCGTCTCGGCCTGCCGTTGCAGCGTTTCCTCGAGTGTCCGCACGGCGGCGCGCTCGTCGGACAAGCGATCGCGCACCGCCTGTTCGGCGCCGGTCCGCTGCTCCAACTCCCGCTGGACGGACGCGAGATCGGACTCGGCCGCCGCGCGCTCGGCATCGGCGCCCTCGTGCTCGCGATCCGCGTGTAGCGCCCGCTGCTCGGCGGCGGAGCGCTCCTCGGTAGCCTGGACGCGGCGCCGGCCAGCGTTCGCGAGCCGCTCGGCGGCGAGGGCCAGGTCGCCCTCCAGCCGTCCGACTTCCAGCTGAGCCGCCGCGACCTGACGCTCGATCTCGGTGCGCCGGGTCTCTGCCCGCTGGCGACTCTGGACGGCCGTCTCGCGCGCCGCCTGGGCAGCGGCGAGCCGCTCCCGGGCGGCCGGCAACGCGTCAGCGACTTCCTGCGCGCGCGCCCCCACCTCTCCCAAGGCGAGATCGAGGTCCTCGGTGTCGCGCCGGACCAGCGTCATCGCGATCCCGAATCGCTCTTCGACCGTTCGGCTGTACCGCTCCGCCTTGCCGCGCTGGCGTGCCAGACTGCGCACCTGCGTCTGGACCTCGGCGATCAGGTCCTGCAGTCGGGCCAGGTCCGTCGCCGTCTCTTCGAGCCGACGCTCGGTGCTGCGCTTGCGGTCCCGGTACAGTCCGATCCCGGCGGCTTCCTCGAACAACGAGCGCCGTTCCTCGGCTTTCTCCGACAGCAGGGCGTCGATCATCTTGGCTTCCATCACGACCGCCGCGTCCGCGCCCAATCCGGTTCCGCGCAGGAGATCCTGGATGTCCCGCAGCCGCACCGGCGAGCGATTGAGCAGATAGTCGCTCTGGCCCGAGCGTGACAGCCGCCGGGTCACCACGACTTCCTGATACGCGATCGGCAGGGCACCATCGGCGTTGTCGAAGACGAGGGAGACCTCGGCCACGTTGACCGGCCGCCGTCCGGTGGACCCCTGGAAGATGACGTCCTCCATCTTGCCGCCGCGGAGCAGGCGCGGTGACTGCTCGCCCAGCACCCATCGCACCGCATCCGAGATGTTCGACTTGCCGCAGCCATTGGGCCCGACGATGGCTGTGACTCCCGTGTCGAACGGCAGATCGACGCCCCCGGCGAAGGACTTGAACCCCGACAGCTCCAGCCGGACCAGCCTCATCGCGCGTACCCGGTGCGAGGGACGAGGTCGGCGGGCACGCCAGCCCGCGTGAGAAGTTGACGCGCCGGGGCGGCCTGCTCGGCGCTCTCGAACGCGCCGACGATCATCCGGCCGTCGGCCTCGCGCGCCGGAATCCCGCGATGGCGCAGCTCATCCGCGTCCCATCCCGCCGGGATCGCCAGCGTGAGCGGGGCGCGGAGCAATTCGCCCTCACCGCGGGCGGCCAGTCCGCGCGACCACAGCGAGTCGCGCGCCGCCTCGGCCGCCGTCTGGTCGCGCCACCCACCCACGATGACGCGGTACCACAGCACCGATCCAGCCGCCGGGGTCACCGGCGATACCAGCGTCTCGACGCCGGCCGCTGCGATGCGGTCAGCGTGGACGATGGCGTTGTCCACGTTGGCGTAGGCAGCCACCTGGATCACCCAGGCCAGCGTATCGGGCGGGGGGTGCGGCGTGGTGGCCGGCGCGGCAGCCCCAGCGGGCACTGCGGCTGCCACGGGGGGTGTCGCCACGTCCGTCGGCGCGGGCTCGTCGCCAGCGCGTCCGAGCAGGTGCCACGCCAGCGCTCCAATGCCGACGGCAGCGACGATGACGATCAGGGTGCCGATCGTGCGGGCGGCGCGCGTCCGCTCCGGGATCGGCGGGCTCTCGTGGTTGTGCAGCGCAATCGGGAAGTGCACGCCCGGCGGCGCGGGCGCCGGCGGCGGAGTCCAGCGGTCGCGCACCACACCGAGCAGGTTCGCGCCGTCAACCTGAGCGGCGCGGACATCGCGCCCCACCGGCGTATCCAGGTCGAATCCTCCGGGGGCGAGCACGACGATGCCGTCCGGAACGGTGGAGAGGCTCGCCAGCGCGCCTGGCGAGACGTAGACCAGCAGCAGCGCGCCCTCGGCGCGAAATCCGGCGTGCAGCTTCTTCCACCGCGGGTGGGCGAGCACGAACTCGGGCGCGGCCGACCGCGTGCCCGCGGGGATGAAGAAGATGCCGTCGATGTCGTGGGCCGCGACCGTGAGCTCGCTGTTGTGCTCGAACACGTCGACGATGCCCGGGTCGTCGGCGGACACCCCCACCTCGTGATGCAGGAGCGGATCGGTCACGGATAGGTCGATCAGCGCCACCCGGCGCCCGCTCGCGTATGCCGCCCGCGCGACCCCCCACGCGGCGTCGGCGGCCCAGCGGTCGTCGCCGGTCGCCGCAACCAGCGCGACCATCGCGTGCTCCTGCACCAGTGACGGCACGAGTCCGTCCAGCCGCGAGCGCGGGAGGGGACGCAGGGTCACCGCGGCTCGTCCGCCTGATAGATCCAGTACGGGCGTCCCAGCTTGCGACCCATCGTCTCCGCTTCGGCGCGCGTGGGATAGGGGCCGAGCACCACGCGGTACCCGTCCTCCGGCGAGCGCGGCGGCAGGACGCGCGCGGGCAATCCGGCGCGGACGAGCTGTTGCGCGTTCTCCGCGGACCACGCCTGGTTCTGCGACACGGAGACCTGCACGTAGAGCGGGCCCTCGCCACCCTCCTGATCGGCGGTGGCGGCATCACTCGGCGTCTCGCTCGGTGTACCGCGCGGCCGCCATGCGGACACCAACCACAAGTCGCTGGCGCCGTGGGCGACGCGCGATACGGTCGTGAGCGAGTCGAGGCGGATCGCGACCACGTCGTCGCCCTGCCGCACGAGCACGGTGCCGTCCGGCGCCACGGCCGGCAGATCCGCGCGCCACGATGTGGGAATCGAGCCCGTCACAGACCGTGTCGGGAGATCGACGACCCAGGCCGAATCGCCGGTGGCCGGACGCGCGAGCAGCCAGCGGCCGAGCGGGTCGAGCCGGATATCGCTCGCTGGTCCGGGCAATGCAACGTCATCGATCACCCGTCGGGCGAAGCGGTCGATCACCGCCAGCTCCGCACGATCCCGGCGTAACACGTAGAGGCGGTGTCCCGACGGCGAAAAGGTGAGCGTCACCGATTCGCCCCGGAGGGGTATGAAGGCGGCCGGACGCCGACCGTGCGGATCGAGCAGCAGCACGCCCGACGCGTTGCCTGCAGCGACGAGCTCGCCCCACCGCGTCGCGGCAACCGGGCCGGTGGCGGCCAGCGCCTGTGTGGCGGCCGGCTGCTCGGCTGAAGCGGAGAACAGCAGGGGGTCGTCGCCGCGGATCACCCCGAGCAGCCGCTGGCCAGCCGCGGCGAAAACCACGGCGGGAAGACCAGGGAGCGTATCCGGCCACGCCCGCCGCGCGCGCCGGGCGTACGACGTGACATGGTGTCGTTCGTCGATGACGAACAACGTGCCGTCGGGACCCAGGGTCGCCTGCGGCCCACGTCTGGCGACCGTGTCCAGCCTTCCTGCGACGAGGTCGAGGGCGAGGATGTCGTCCCGCACCGTCCGCAGGTACAACGTCTCCGACTCACCATCCACCCCCACCAGCGAGTCCACGCGGGGGAGCCGACCGGCGGTGCCGGGGATCGGCGCGAGGGACGGCAGGCGGTAGCCCTCCCAGTCGCCTCCGGACGGCTTGACCCGCAGCGCGGTGGCACTGAGCCGACCAGCCGCGCGGTCTCCACGCCGGCCCTCGGCGCGCGCCACGTCCGGGGTACCGGAGCGGCAGCCAGCGCCCACCAGCAGGGCGAACAGGAAGCAGGACAGGAAGTTACGCAATTGGCCTCGCCGCTGTCCAAAATAGACGAGCGGCGAGGCCGCGGCAATCGTGCGGACCGCTAGTAAGTCGGACCGAAGCTGACGGTCCAGTACGCCCGTTTGAATTCGCGATCCAGCGGCTGGGTGTAGTCAAACCGCAGGATCAGGATGCCGAGGGCATTGACCCGCAGCGATCCACCCCACGACCGCAGGGGCGTGCGCAGGGTAGGGCTGCCACCGCTGAAGCCCACCGACTGCCCCTCTCGCCAGGCGACGCCGACGTCGTAGAACACCGCTCCCTCAATCGGGGGCAAGGCCACGGGGAGGAATCCCAGCGCCAGCCACTGAAACAGCGGGAAGCGCAGCTCGGCGTTCGCCACGGCGATCTTGGATCCGGTCAACCGGTCCAGCATCGTGCAGCCGCCCTGCGACGTGACGCACTCGTTGTTGACGATCGAATTGTACGTGTACCCGCGGATCAGCTCCGTGTTACCCATGAAGACCGGGAACCGATCGGCATCGCGCCCGAAGCGGCTGAACACGATCCCGCGAAGCGCCACCGTGAAGGGACGGAAGTGCAGATACTCGCGCACGTCGCCGAGCGTACCGACGAAGTTCCACTCGCCGATCGACGGCGACACCTGCAGGCGGTAGCGTCGTCCGGCGAACGGGCCGACGTAGGCGAACAGGGTGCGGTCGTGCACCAGCGCCAGCGAGGGTTGCACGAAGTACGTCGAGCCCAGCGACACGGTACGGACGTCGGTGGAACCCAGGTAGAAGCCGCCGGCGTCGTAGAAGTTGTCCTGGACCAGCAGGTCTTCCTGCACCCCGACGCCACGGAGGCCGAGCTCGGCGCGGCTGAAGCGGGAGAACGGGTACGCCGTATCGAGGAAGATCTCCCGCCAGACATTGCGCTGCAGCCGGACAGTCTCCTGGTAGCCCGGTCCCCCGGGCAGATCCGTCGGCGTGGGCGGCGTATAGGCGCCGTAGAAGTAGTATGGCACCTGCTGGAATCCGCTGGCCCAGTTCAGGCGCCGGCCCTGGTTGATGTAGGCCGCCAGCACCTGGGCTTCCTGGGGGCGCCCATTGATGGCCCCGGAGAAGATCAGGGACTTGTTGCCGAGGATGTCGGAGAGCGAAATGGCGGCGCCCCCGTAGAACCCTCGATTGAAGTTGTCGTACGAGTACCCGATCGTTGGCTGGGCCACGTAGTCCGGCGTGAATCGCGTGCGGTAATCCCGGAAGCCGAACTCCAGCGTGTCAGGCAACGCCAGTTCGGCGGAGTCGAGCAGTTCGCGGACCGTCACCGCTCCGGCCGTGCTGGTGGACTCGGAGGGCTGGGGAATCGCGGAGGCGCGGAACCCGCCGGGGGCACGGTACACGGACGCTGCCGGGGGGGGCGCGGGAACCGTCGGGCCGGCGGTCGAGCGGCTCGTCGCCGCGGAATCCGCCTGGCCACCCGCCGCCGGCGCGGCAGCGGCCACGGTCGTGGCGGTGTCCCGGCCCGGGCGCCGCAACAGCGCGTACGATTGCGGCCCCGGTGGGCTCCGGTACGGCTCCTTCTTGAGCTGCCGCGGGTTGTCCACCACGTAGATGTCGTACTCCCCATCCTGGTAGTACAGCACCGCCAGGCGGTCCGACTGTGTGGCCCACGACATCGCGGGGGACTGGGCGGTGATGCCGCTCACGCCCGTGATCACGTTGGACAGCTGGTAGACGTCCCGATCCGCGAAGTCATAGAGGAACACGTTACTGATGCCCGTCCGGTCGGAGATGAACGCGAGCGATCCGCCATCAGGCGCCCACGCCGGGTTGATGTTCTTCCCGTACTCCATGTGGTCGAGCAGCTCGATCGTCCCGGTGTCGAGGTGATACAGCGCGAGACGCAGGTTCCCGAACCGCAGGGTCTCGAAATCAGTTTCCGGCCCCCGGTCGGTCGTGAAGGCGATCGTCTTGCCGTCGGGCGACCACGCCGGCTGCAGGTCGGCGTACTTGTCCGTAGTGAGTCGCTCGAAGCCGCTCCCGTCCGCATTCACGATGTAGAGGTCGCTGAGGCCGCCATCCGAGCCCGTGAACACCAGGCGCTGTCCGTCCGGTGACCAGTTCGGGCTCATCACACCGTTGAGGGGCAACCGGATGCGGCGCTCGACGTGGCCGCGGCGGGCGTCGAGAATGACGATGTCGTCGCGCTCCTTGCGTTTGGCGACGATGGCGAACCAGCGCCCATCGGGGGAGTAGGCGCCACTCGAGTAGATGAATCGCAGGCTCTCAAAGTCCGTCGAGAAGCCGGATTTCACCAGCTTGCGCTTCACCCGGCCGGTTTCGACGTCGGCGACCCAGAGGCTGATGAAGTAGTCACTTCGCTCGGAAAAGAACGCGACTTCGCGTCCGTCGGGCGACAGGGCGGGTGCGAGGTGGTAGCTCCCACCGGAGCGGCGTCGGCTGATGGCGCGCGTGGCGATGCGACGGGTGCGCTGGTAGTCACCGATCTCGGGCAGGAATCGCTCCTGGATGGCCTCCCGCCACTCGGTGGACAGCTGTCCCAGGGTGAGACCGGTCGCGCGATAGAACGCGCCCTCGATCCCCACGTTGGCCGAGGTCTGGAGGATCTCGCCGACGATCTCGTCGCCCCACTTCTCGGCGACGTACGACCACAGCGCGTGCCCGAACCGGTACGGGAAGTACGTGTACGGATCGAGCGTCATCTGCTCGATCGTCGGCAACTTGCCTTCGAGGGCGGCATCCCGCATCCACATGGCGGTGGCGGGATCGATCGGCCCCACGGAAAGGAACTCCGCCATTCCTTCGGCGAACCACAGGGGCGGGTTGACCGTGATCAGGGTCTGCACGCCGCCGCCGATCTGGCCCCGACTCCACACGTCGTACTGGAACTGGTGCGCCAGCTCGTGCAGCAGCACGTGCTCGAAGTCCGCGTAGGAGCCGGTGAACGGCAGCACCATGCGGTGTTTGTAGAACTCGGTGACGCCGCCGGTGCCTTCGCCGAGGTCGCCCGGGATGGCGTTGGTCTGCTGGAAGTCCGAGTGCGAGGCGTAGAGAAGGACCGGCTTGCGCGCGCGGAAGCGATGATTCAGCACCCGTGACAGCTTCGCGTACCCGCGTTCCGCCATCCGCGCGGCGTCGAGCGCCGCCTCCCGCTCCTCGGGGTAGTAGTAGATCTCGAAGTGCTCGGTGAGGATGATCTTGAAGTCGAAGGTGCGGTACTGGACTTTGTTCTGCCCGAAGTACTGTGCCGCGAGCGGCGGCGCGCTGAGCGCCGCGACCGTCGCCAGCGTCGCCAGAAGGACGATCTTCCGAGTCATCCCGTCATCCTTTCGAAGGGCTCCCCCGAGCCGGACCTCCGTCCTGGGCCAATGCGACTTCCCGGGCGTCCCCCCACAGCCGCTCCAGCTGGTAGAAGTCGCGCTGCTCCGGGTGGAATAAATGCACAACCACGTCGACATAGTCCAGCAGCACCCACCGGCCCTGCGGGAGTCCCTCCACGTGGTGCGGGCGCTCACCCGCCGTCTGCTCCAGCAGCCGCTCGGCCATGCCGCGCACGTGGGCCTCCGAGGTACCCGACGCGATCACGAAGAAGTCCGCCGCCGAACAGAGGCCACGGACATCGAGCACGATGGGGTCCACTGCCTTGCGGTCCGTCAGCGCGCGCGTGACGTCCCACAGCACCCCCGGGGGGCCGTCGCCGCCGCGCCGCGCTGAGCGGGAGCGCCCGCGGGTATTCATAGCGGAGATCTCACGGGTTTGTTCCATCCTCGATCTG
Source organism: Gemmatimonadota bacterium (assembly GCA_003251175.1). Taxonomy (GTDB): domain Bacteria; phylum Gemmatimonadota; class Gemmatimonadetes; order Gemmatimonadales; family GWC2-71-9; genus SZUA-544. Next base: position 24,756 of record QKHC01000030.1, on the reverse strand, counting down.
ATAGAACACACCCCACGCCCCGATCCCGGCGTGCGCCGCGATGACCGGCGTCACCGGTGCCACGAGGCACAGCGTCGGCTGGTACCGTGCGACGAGCTCATCGCGGAGAGTCTCAGCGAATGCGGGAATGTCGGCATGCACCACCGCGAGGCGCAGCCGCTGCGGTCGGGGCGTGAGCGCGCGATCGAGCAGCGCCAGGATCCTGCGGCGCGCCGCCTCCGATCCGCGCACCCGCGCGATCGGCTCGAGCGCCCCCGCACGCGAGAGTCCCAGCACCGGTTTCATCCCCAGGGCCTGCCCCAGCCAGGCGCGGCCGCGTGACAGCCTGCCCGATCGCACCAGGCGATCGAAATCCTCGATCGTCAGGTATACGCCGGACTGGTCCCGGACCCGGTCCAGCTCGGCGACGATCGCCTCCGGCGTCCATCCGGTGGCGGCGAGCTCGATCGCCCGCATCACCAGCAGTCCCTGCCCGAGCGAGGCGGAGCGGCTGTTCCACACGGTGACGCGGTCCCCGAAGGGCCGGGCGGCCTGCTCGGCGGCCGCGCAGGTCCCCGAGAGGGCTTTCGACAGAACCACCGCGATGACATGGTCCGCGGTGCGGACCGCGTCCTCGAACCCCTCGTGGAAATCCTGTGGCGATGGCTGCGAGGTGGACACGTCCGCCGGGCCGCGCAGGCGTGTGAAGAACTCGGCGGGCGTGATCTCGAGGCGGTCCTTGTGCCCCTTGCCGTCGAGGATCAGCTGCAGCGGCACCAGCCCGACCCGCTGGTCCCGCACATACCCGTCGTCGAGGTCGCACCCGGTATCCGTGACGAGTCCGATCGCGCGGTGCGTCCCCAGCGCGGCGTGCTGCGAGCGCATGTCCTCGACCTGGGTCGACTCGATCGTACCCCACGAACCGGCCAGGGCGAAGACCGCGTCGGGCTCGTCGGTATGGATGTGGGCTTTCAGCGCCTCTCCGGTGTGCAACACGACGATGGAGCCGCCGTGATGGCGCAGCGCCTGGCGGGCGGCCGGGACCGCCGGAAGGTCGCTGCCGCGTACGAAGACCTCGGTGCAGTAACGGTAGTCGCGATCCGACGCCACAGCCGTGCGCGCGGCGGCGTCCTCGGGGATCAGGCGGTCCAGCGCGCCCCTCGCGATGTGGCCCTCTTCGATCATGCGCTTCAGGCCGTCGAGGAAACGCACGAACCCCTTCGCGCCCGCGTCCACCACGCCCGCGGTCCGCAGCACGGCCAGCAGGTCCGGGGTGTGGGCCAGTGCGTCCTGGGCGCGTCGCACGACGCGCTGCATGAACACCGTGATGTCGGCTTCGGCGCTCGCGTCGTCCGCCTCGCGCGCCGTTTCGCGCACCACCGTCAGGATCGTGCCCTCGACCGGCTCGTCGAGCGCGCCTTCGAGCTTGGTAAAGCCGCAGCGGATCGCCGCCGCCAGTTCCCGCGAGCGGGCGCGCAGGCGATTCCCCAGTCCCTCGCGGAAGCCGAGGAGAAACTGGGAGAGCATCAGGCCGGAATTGCCGTGTGCGCCGCGTACGCTCGCGTACGCCATCGTATCGGCGACGCGGGGCAGGGGAGCATCCCCGAGGCGCTGCAGCGCGTCGGTCACTGCGCGCAGGGTCAGGCACAGGTTTGTTCCCGTGTCGCCGTCGGGCACCGGGAACACATTGATGCGGTTCAGCTCGTCGCGTGCTGCGGCAACCCAGTCCGCCGCGGCGAGCAGCGAGCGGCGAAACCGCGGGCCGTCGACGTAGGCGATTCCGACGGTCACGGCCGGAGCGTCACTCTTTCACCACGTGCACCACGATCTCCGGCCGCACGTCGGCGTGGAAGCGGATCCCGACCGGGAAGTCCCCCAGCGAGCGCAGCGGCTCGGGAAGATCGATCTTGCGCTTGTCCACGTGGACACCCTGTTCCTCGAGACGCCGCTGGATGTCGCTGGCCGTCACCGATCCGTACAGGCGATCCTCCTCACCGACCTTCACGGCGAAGGTCAGCTCGATCCCCGCGAGTCGCCCCGCCTCCGTCTCGGCTGCGGTGCGCTCGGCGGCACGCTGCTTGGCGAGCCGCTCCGCCTCGAAGACGATGCGACGCTTGTTCGCGTCGGTCGCCGGGTACGCCAGTCCCTTGGGCAACAGGTAATTGCGGGCGTAGCCGTCCTTGACCTTGACGACCTCACCCGTCTTGCCGAGATGCTGAACGTCTTCCCGCAGAATGATCTCCATGAGCGTCCTCATTTCCCGGATGATGCGACCCGCGCCGCGATGCGACGCCGGTACTCGAGCCAGGTATCGGTGATCCCGAGCGTCCACAGCCCCGGGACGATGAACACCAGCGGTATCGCGAGCGCTGTGGCCACGGCGGCTGTCACCAGCAGCGCCATCGTGGAGATTCCCACCGCCGCGGCGAACGCCACGACGATGGCAGCCCCTTGCAGCGCGTAGAACGTGCCCAGGACGACCCCGAGATTCTGAGCCAGCACGTCGTACCCGCGCAACCAGCCCGCCGCGGCCAGGATGAGGCCCCAGATCCAGACGTCGCCCATGCGAAACTCACGAAACGGTCGCAGGCCACTCCCGAGCGGGTGCGTCGCGACGCGCACATGGAGCTGCCACGCCAGTGCCAGGCCCGCCACGGCCTGCAGCATGAGGGTGGCGGGGAAGGTGGCTCCGGCGAACTGAGCGACGCGGTCGAGCACGGCGAACGCGTCGGGGCGCGCCCACCGCACCAGTCGGGTTGCTGCCTCCGCTTGGTGCGTGGCCTCCCAGCGCAGAAACGCCAGCCAGTCCGAGCCCCACAGCACCGTCGCCAGCGCCGCCAGCGCGACGGCCGCGAGCACGGTGGCGCGCGTCGCCTGGCGCCAGAACGCCGACGGACTCACCAGCACGCCGCCGAGGAACGCCGCGGTGACGAGCACGGCCCACGCGCCGTAGACGGCGCCGAGCGCCGTGCCGGACGTGCCGGCGAGGAACGCCGCTGCCAGCGCCGTCACCGCGAGGGTGATGGTGCGGGTCCGCCCCTCGGGCCGCGTCGCGGCGAGCAGTGCGGCGAGGGGCACGCCCACGAGACTGGCGGGTGCCCACAGCACGAACACGACCGCCCCCACGGCGAGGCGCCAACGGCCGCGCCGGGCTGTCATGCTCAGCCCGCGTATCCCCGGATGTAGGGCAGCAGCGCGAGCTGGCGCGCGCGCTTCACGGCCGTCGCAAGCTGGCGCTGGTGTCGGGCGCACATCCCCGACAACCGACTCGGCAGGATCTTGCCGCGGTCCGTCAGGAAGCGACTGAGCGTGCGCTCGTCCTTGTAGTCCAGCACCCGGGCTCCGGACTCGCACACGGGGCAGGTCTTCGCGGGGCGTCTCACTCTTCCTCCTCCGTCTCTTCGTCTTCTCGGGACTCGGGTGCCGCCCGAACCACCGGATCGTCGCCCGCCTGCACAACGAGGTAGCGCAGCACGCCCTCGTCGAGCTTGACGAGGCGTTCGTACTCGGGGAGGGCGTCGCGCTCAGTCTCGAGCCGGGCCACGACATAGTAGCCCGTGTCCCGCCGCTTGATGGGATACGCCAGAGTGCGCTTCCCCCAGTGGCTGACGCTGGTCACGCTGCCCTTGCCGTCGTGGGTGAGCTGGGCGTGGAACTTCTCGAGCTTCTCGGAGACGGCTGGCTCTTCCAGGGCGGAATCGAAGATGTAGACGGTCTCGTACAGACGCGTCATGCGCACCTCCCTTTGGACGTGGACGACCCGGCCCAGGTGGGGGGCCGAGTAGGGGATATGTGAACCACCAAAGCTAACCGGGCGGCCGCGGGCGCACCATCCCTGCGAGCGGGCGCCGTGGGTCTTGGCCGCGCGGTGGCGTCGGCGGTAGCGTTTGGCGCGGTCATTCACCTTCTTCGGAGGACGCGATGTCCCCTGCTGTCCTGCGACTGTCCGGTTGCCTCGCCGTGCTGGTTACGTCCGTGTCAGCCGCGGCCCAGACCCCGGGGGCGGCGGCGACCCACCCGGCCACCGCCGCCGACGCCGAGGCGTTCATTGCCCGTGCTGAATCGGTGCTGGCCGTGCTCGCGGTGAAGCAGGAGCGCACCGACTGGGTGGCCAGCACCTACATCACGTACGACACGGAAGTGCTCACCGCCGAGGCCCAGGCGGCCTACAGCGGCGCGGTGCGCGACCTGGCGCTGGAGGCCCGGCGCTTTGCCGCCACGCCGATGTCGGCGGTCACGCGGCGCAAGTTCGCGCTGTTGAGGCTGGCGCTGGCTGCGCCGCCGCCGTCGGACCCGCTCGAGGCCGTCGAGCTGACGCGTCTCAAGAGCGGCATGAAGGCCGAATACGGCCGCGGGACGTGGTGCCGCGCCCCCGACGCCTGTCTGCAGATCACGGACATCGAAAGGATTCTGGCGAGCAGTCACGACCCGGCGGAGCTGGCGGCGGCGTGGCAGGGTTGGCACCGTATCGCAGTGCCGATGCGCGACCGCTACACGCGGTTCGTAGCGCTGAGCAACGCCGGGGCGCGAGCGCTCGGGTTCGCCGACGCTGGTGCGATGTGGCGGGCGGGCTACGACATGCCCGCCGATTCGCTCACCGCCGAAGTGAACCGGCTGTGGGAACAGCTGCGGCCGCTGTACGAGCAGCTGCACGCCTATGTTCGCGCGCGGCTGGTGGCGCGATACGGCGCCGCGGTCGTTCCGCCGGACGGCCTCATCCCCGGGCACCTGTTGGGCAACTTGTGGGCTCAGGAATGGAGCAACATCTACGATCTGGTGGCGCCGAGCGGAGTGCCGGCCGGTGTGGATCTCACGGCGCTGCTGCGCGCGCGCGGGCTCGACGAGCGCGGCATGGTGCGGGCCGGTGAGCGATTCTACGTTTCGCTGGGGTTCGACTCCCTGCCGGTCACCTTCTGGGAGCGGTCGCAGTTCACCAAGCCCCGGGATCGGGATGTCGTCTGCCACGCGAGCGCCTGGGACCTCGACGGCGCGGACGACCTTCGTATCAAGATGTGCATTCAGGTGACGGCGTCGGACTTCGTCACGATCCATCACGAGTTGGGCCACAATTTCTACCAGCGGGCCTATGCGGGCCAGCCGTTCCTGTTCCAGGGCGGAGCCAATGACGGCTTCCACGAGGCGATCGGTGACGCGGTGGCGCTCTCGGTCACGCCTCGCTATCTGCAGCGCATCGGGCTGCTGGACACGCTCCCCAGCGCGGCCAGCGATACAGCGGCGCTGCTGCGCATCGCGCTCGACAAGATCGCGTTTCTCCCCTTCGGGCTGGCGTTGGACGGCTGGCGCTGGGGCGTGTTCGCCGGCACGATCACGCCCGACCGCTACAACGCGGCCTGGTGGGATCTCAAGCACCGGTACCAGGGCGTGGCCGAGCCGGTGGCGCGCAGCGAGCAGGACTTCGATCCCGGCGCCAAGTACCACGTGGCGGCGAACGTCCCGTACCTGCGCTATTTCATCGCGCACGTGCTGCAGTTCCAGTTCCACCGCGCGTGGTGTCGGGCGGCCGGGTGGACCGGCCCGCTGTATCAATGCTCGGTGTTCGGCAGCGCCGCGGCGGGCGCCGGACTGGCGCGCATGCTCCAGGCGGGGCAGAGCCGCCCCTGGCAGGAGATTCTCTTCGCGGCGACCGGCGACCGGCAGATGGACGCCACGGCGCTGGTCGAGTACTTCCAGCCGCTGCTGGTGTGGCTGGAGCGGCAGAATCGAGGTGTGCCGGTGGGGTGGTGACGGTGTCGCCGGTCGCGCCGGCGCCCGCGCTCAGACGTTGAAGCGAAACAGCAGGACGTCGCCGTCAGCGACGACGTAATCGCGTCCCTCGCTGCGGACCAGGCCCTGTTCGCGCGCGGGCTTGTAGCCACCCGCCCGCACGAAATCGTCGAAGGTGACCGTTTCGGCGCGGATGAACCCGCGCTGGAAGTCGGAGTGAATCTCGCCGGCCGCGATGAACGCGGTGTCACCGTGGTGCAGCGTCCAGGCGCGCACCTCGTTCTCGCCCACGGTGAAGAACGTTTCGAGGCCGAGCAGCCGGTACCCCGCGTGGATCAGTCGCTCGAGTCCCGGTTCGGCGATGCCGGCGCCCGCGAGGTACTCCGCCCGCTCGGCGCCGCCCAGCTCCGCCAGCTCGGCTTCGAACCGCGCCGAGAACGGGACGATCTCGGCCTCCTCGTGGTGGGCGACGACGGCGGCGCGCAGCGCCTCGACCAGGGGACCGCCACCGGCCGCGAGGTCCTCTTCGCCGACGTTGGCCGCGTAGAGAATGGGGCGCGCGGTCAGCAGGCCCAGCTGCCGCAGCGCGCGGATCACCTCGTCGGTCTCCCCGGCCTCTCGCGCTCCGCGGCCCGCGTTGAGCTCCGTCCATCACCCGCTCGAGCAGCGCGACCTCCGCCTGCGCCTCCTTGTCGCCGGCCCGGGCGGTCTTGCGGCTCTTCTCGAGTCGCCGCTCCACGATCGCGAGGTCGGCCAGGGCGAGCTCGGCCGTCACGATGTCGTGATCGCGAACTGGATCGACCGGGCCCATCACGTGCACCACGTCCGGATGCTCGAAGCAGCGGATGACGTGCACGATGGCATCGACTTCCCGAATGTGAGACAGGAACTGGTTGCCCAGGCCCTCGCCCCGCGAGGCACCCTTGACCAGGCCGGCGATGTCGACGAACTCGACCACGGCCGGAACCCGGCGTTTCGGCTCGATGAGCTCAACGAGGCGGTCGAGTCGCGGGTCGGGTACCTCTACTACTCCGACGTTGGGCTCGACGGTGCAGAACGGGTAGTTCTCGGCCGCGGCGACCTGCGACGACGTGAGCGCGTTGAACAGTGTCGATTTGCCGACGTTGGGCAAACCGACGATGCCGAGCCGGAGCATGCTACAATGCGACCTTCCCTGTGGTCACCGGACCAGCCACGGTGCCAGTACCAAGGACACGACGCTCATCAGCTTGATCAGGATGTTGAGCGACGGCCCGCTGGTGTCCTTGAACGGGTCCCCGACGGTGTCACCGACCACGGCGGCCTTGTGGGCGTCGGATCCCTTGCCACCGTGCGCCCCACCTTCGATGAGCTTCTTGGCGTTGTCCCAGGCGCCCCCCGCGTTGGCCATGAACAGCGCGAGCATCACCCCCGCGGCCGTGGCGCCCGCGAGCATCCCGCCGAGGGCTTCGACGCCCGCGAGTTTGCCCACGGCGACCGGTGCGAGGACGGCCACCACCCCCGGCGCGATCATCTCCTTGAGCGCCGCGCGCGTGGAGATGTCCACGCACCGGGCCGAATCCGGCTTGGCATCGCCGGTCATCAGGCCCGGGATCTCCCGGAACTGGCGGCGCACCTCCTCCACCATGCCCTGCGCGGCCCGGCCGACCGCCGTCATGGTGTCGGCAGCGATGAAGAAGGGGAGGCAGGCGCCGATGAACAGACCGATCACGACGCGCGGATCGAGCAGGCTGAGGCCGTCGGGGCGGATCCCGGTGGCGATGGCGTAGGCGGTAAACAGCGCCAGGGCGGTGAGCGCGGCCGATCCGATGGCGAAGCCCTTGCCCATCGCGGCGGTGGTGTTGCCGAGCGCGTCGAGTCCGTCGGTGATGGCGCGCACCTGAGGGCCAAGGCGCGACATCTCGCTGATTCCACCGGCGTTGTCGGCGATCGGGCCATAGGCGTCCACCGACATCGTGATGCCGACGGTTGCGAGCATGCCGACGGCGGAGATGGCGATCCCGTACAGCCCGGCAGTCTGGAACGCGGCGTAGATCGCGCCGCAGATCACGAGCAGCGGAGGGATGGTGCTCTCCATCCCGACGGCGAGTCCCGCGATGATGTTGGTGGCGGGCCCGGTGGTGGAGGCTTGCGCGATGCGCCGCACCGGGCGGGCCGAGGTGTAGTACTCGGTCAGCAGGCCGATGCCGATGCCGGCGATCGTTCCCGAGAGCACCGCCCAAAACGGGCCCAGCTGGGGCAGGGGCCGACCCTCCGCGCTGGTCAGGACCGGGTCGAACCAATGGCTCACGGCGAACGCGCCTGCCAGGAACAGCGCGGCGGCGATCAGTGTGGCGCCGCGCAGTGCCGCCGCGGGCGCGCCTCGCTCCAGCAGGCGAAACGCGCCCAGGGCCACGAGGCTCGCGGCCAGGCCGACCACGGTGAACAGCACCGGCAGCGCCACGGCGTCGAGCCGGTTGGCCACGGTGGTGCTGGTGGCGCCGATCGCGATCGTCGCGATCATGGCGCCGACATAGGACTCGAAGATGTCGGCCCCCATGCCGGCCACGTCGCCGACGTTGTCGCCGACGTTGTCTGCGATGACGGCAGGGTTGCGCGGGTCGTCTTCGGGGATCCCCGCCTCGACTTTCCCCACCAGGTCGGCTCCGACATCCGCCGCCTTGGTGTAGATGCCGCCGCCCACGCGGGCGAACAGCGCGATCGTCGAGGCGCCCATGGCGAATCCCGCAATGATCTCGCTGAACGTCCGCCACGCGCCTGCATCGACGCTGAATGTGAGAAAAGTCCGGGCGATCAGCCCGATGCCCAACAGGCCGAGGCTCGCGACAGCGAGGCCCATGACGGCGCCCCCGGAGAAGGCGACGTTGAGGGCGGCTGCTTGACCGTCGCGACGCGCCGCCTCTGCGGTGCGCACGTTGGCGCGTGTCGCGGCGTTCATGCCGAAGAGCCCCGCCAGGATCGAGCACGAGCCACCGGCCACGTAGGCGACGGCGGTGCGCCAGCCGATGGCCCACGCCAGCAACGCGGCCACCACGCCGAGGAACGGCAGCAGCACCATGTACTGGCGCCGCAGGAACGCCATGGCGCCCTCACGGATCAGGGCGGCGATCTCGCGCATCGCGTCCGAGCCCGCCTCGCGACGACCGATGCGCGCGGCGAGCACCCAGGCCACTGACAGGCCGACCAGCCCGGCGACCACGGCAATCAGGGGAAAGCGGACTGCGTTGATCATGGTGCGGTCTCCTTCAGCCAACCGGTTGCCGTCTCGATCAGCGCTGGCAGGGTGTCGGTAAGTGTCGCCATCTCCGCGCCGGTGAAGAGCGCCAGGACGTAGTCGGACCAGTCGCCGCTGCCCGGGGGCAGGGGACCTACGCCGATGCGCAGCCGGGCGAAGGCGCGCGACTGCAGGGCGCCCTCGATGCTGCGCAGCCCGTTGTGCCCGCCGCTCGATCCCGTGAGGCGCAGTCGGAACGTCCCTAGTGGGATGGCGAAATCGTCAACCAGCACCAGCAGGTCCCGTGCGGGTTCGAACGCCGGGTCCGCCCGCAGGCTCGCCAGCGCCGCACCACTGCGGTTCATGAAGGTGGTCGGCTTCAGCACCCGAACCGCCGTGCCATCCACCACGCCCTCGGTGACCCGGGCGCGCTCGCCGCGGCGGAACGCCGGGAGTGCCCAGTGCGCGGCGAGCGCGTCGGCCAGCCAGAAGCCCGCATTGTGCCGCGTCGACGCGTACTCCGGCCCGGGGTTGCCGAGTCCGACGACGGCGCGCAGCGCTCAGCCCTGTGACTCGGTCTCGCCCTCGCCCGCCTCCCCCTCGCCCTCCGCCTCCTCACGCGGCTTGCGAATCAGCTCGGGCTCGGCCAGCTCCGGTGCGCCCTCGGCGGGCGCGGCCGCAACTTCCTCGGTGCGTGGCGGGACGACGGTGGCAATCGTGAGCTCGCCCGCCGTCAGAATCGTGGCGTTGGGGATCGTGATGTCCCGCACATGGAGCGAATGACCGATCGTCAGATTCGTGACGTCGATGTCGAGGCGGTCGGGGATGTGCTCGGGGAGGACCTCGATCTCGATCTCGCGCGCGACCTGGTCCAGCACGCCCCCCTGATTGCGGACGCCCTCGGGCGAGCCCACGAGGTGGATCGGGAGCCTGAGTCGCACCTTTTCGTCGGCGCGAATCTCGTAGAAGTCGAGGTGCAGGATGTCGGGCCGCACGGGGTGCCGCTGCACCTCCCGGATGAGGGTGCGGACCGTCTGGTCGCCGATCGTGAGCTGGACCAGGGTGGAGGCCCATTCGACGCCCCCCAGCGCCAGCTCGAGGGCCTTGGCATCAACCGCCAGCGCCTCGGTGGCGCGCCCGTGACCGTAGATCACCGCGGGGACCTGCCGGCCGAAGCGAACCTGCCGTGCCGCTCCCTTACCGGTCCGGGTTCGCGGGTGCGCCGTCAGCGAGATGATCTGTGCCATGTCGTGGTCCTCTGTTCGTGCGCCGTCGGTGGTCCCGGTTCAGTCGAACAGGGAGCTGACCGACTGGTTGCTGTGCTCGTAGCCGATCGCCTTCGCCATCAGGCCGGCGATCGACAGGATCTTCAACTTCTCGAACTTCCGCTCTTCGGGGAGCCGAATGGTGTTCGACACCGTGACTTCGTCGATTGGCGCCTCGCGCAGCCGCTCCACGGCCGGTCCCGACAGGAGCGCGTGGGTCGCAAACGCGAAGATCCGCCGAGCGCCGAGCTTCTTCAGCGCGCGCGCGGCCTCGGTGATCGTCCCCGCGGTGTCGATCATGTCATCGGGGATCAGGCAGTCATGATCGGCCACGTCGCCCACCACGTTCACCACCTCCGCGACATTGGCGGACGGGCGTCGCTTGTCGATGATCGCCAGCGACGCATCCAGCCGCTTGGCGAAGCCGCGGGCCATCTTCGCCGACCCGACGTCAGGCGCCACCAGCACCGGGTCGTGCAGGTCCTTCTGCCGGAAATGGCTCACGAACACCGGCGCCGCGTACAGGTGGTCCACCGGGATATCGAAGAACCCCTGTAGCTGGTGCGAGTGGAAGTCCATACCCAGTACGCGGTCGGCGCCCGCGTGGGTGATCAGATTCGCCATCAGCTTCGCGCTGATCGCCACCCGCGGCTGGTCCTTGCGGTCCTGGCGCGCATAGCCGAAGTACGGCAGCACCGCGGTGATCCGGGCCGCGCTGGCGCGGCGCGCCGCATCGATGAGCAGCACCAGCTCGAGGTAATTCTCCGCTGGCGGGTTGGTGGGCTGAATGATGAACACGTCGCGACCGCGCACGTTCTCGTCGATCTTGACGAAGATCTCCCCGTCGACGAAGCGGCGGATGGTGACCGCGCACAACGGCTGCCCCAACTGCTGCGCCATTTCCTCGGCGAGCGGTCGGTTGGCCGTGCCGGCCAGCAGCAACAGCTGGCTGCGCGAGATCGAGAGGTCCGCCATAAGAGCGCTGGAAGCTAGTCGGTAACCTCCTCGGCGTGAAGGGGTTGGGCGACGGCCGCTCCGGGCTTAACGAGCCCCATTTCGCCCTCGTCCAACCGACCGGCGTCACCGTGCGTATCACTCATCACACACTGGAGCCTCACCCATGCGTCAGCTCGCCCTCGCCGTTCTCATGGTCCTCGCCACTGTGCCCGCCGCCGCCCAGCGGCCCCAGGGACCGGGCGGGCCCCAGCGACCCCCGCCGCTCCCCGATCATTGGCTGACCCTGGACTCACTCGCGGCGGCGGTGGGCTTGTCGGCGGAACAGCGCGCCACAGTCGCCGAGCCCTACGGTGCCCTCAATACGGTGATGGGCGAGGCCGCGCGGCGCCGTGCCCAGCTGCGCCAGGAGATGCAGGCGAGTCTGGGCGGCCGCTCATTCCAGGATCTCACCGATGCGGAGCGGACGACGTGGCGCGCCCGCGGCGACAGCGCGCGCGCCGAGTTCGAGGACTTTCAGGCCGAGGCGGACATGTGGCACGCCACGATCCGCAACCTCCTGACGGCCGGGCAGCAGACGCGATTCGACGCGCTGCCCAAGCCAGTTCTGTTCCGAGCCGGTCCGCGGCGCGGGCCGCCCGGCAGCTGACTGAGCTGGTCTGGGCGTCGCGCACTCGGCGCTCCGAGTTGCGAGCTAGCGGGCGTAGCTGCTCGCGCCGAGGAAGTGGAGGGAGATGTAGGGCTCATCGCCCACGACCCAGGAGTCATGCGGTTCGGCGGGGATGTGAAACAGGGTCCCGGGTCGCAGTTCGATCACCCGGCCGTCGGCGAACGCCGCGGTGGCGCATCCCTGAAGCACCAGGCCGACGTGCTCGACATGGCACCGCTCGGCGCCGACCTGTGGGCCGACGTCCTCGGACCATTTCCAGCCGGGCTCGTAGGTCGCGCGCCCGAGCGTGATACCGCCGACGCTGACCACATCGAAGCGGCCCCTGGGAAAGCGGCGCGTTTCGTCCGGGGCGTCGAAACGCCGCAGGATCACGTCGAGCACGGCCAGCGGAAGAGCAGGCGTGCGACCCAGCCCAGGGCGGAGAGGGGAATTGGCAGCAGGGTCAGCCCGAGCGAGAACACGAAGCCGTAGCGGAACAGCGCGGGCCCGAGGGCGGCGGCGCGGACGCCGAGCAGGCGGCGCAGCAGCAGGTCGACTGGCGCACCGATGCTGTAGCCCACGTTGGCGAGCAGCCCGTACAGGAGCACCGGCAGCCACGGGAATGGCGGGCGCCACGAGAGCAGGCCCGCGCCGCCGACGGCGACATTGAACATTGGGCGGCGGGACTCCCACCAGCTGACCACGCCCCATGCGTGTCGCGGGAAGTAGACCGGCGTAACGAAGTATCGCTCGATGGCGGTCACGGGCACGGGCTCCGAGGTCGGCGATCGGTCTGTACTTTGTACCGCAAAGTAAGTTCGCGCAAGCCCCTCCGCGCGCCATCGGGCCGCCATTCCCACCATCGCCTTGCCGCACCCGGATTCGAGCGCTAGTTATCAGCTTCCGGACTGAAGACCTCGACCCGTGACCAGCCGATCCCTGCTGCGCGAGCCCCTGGTCCACTTCTTGGCGCTTGGCGGACTGCTGTTCGGACTCGTGCGTTGGCGCGCGGGACCGGCAGGAGTCGGCAGCGACCGCATCACGGTGGGGCGGGGGCAGATCGAGGCACTCGCGGCGGGCTTCACCCGCACCTGGCAGCGCCCGCCCACCGAGCGCGAGCTGAAAGGCCTCATCGACGAGTACGTCCGGGAAGAGCTGGCCTATCGCGAGGCGGTCGCCATCGGTCTCGATCGCGACGACCCGATCATCCGCCGCCGCCTGCGCCAGAAGCTGGAATTCCTGATCGAGGACGTCGTGGACGCCGTGCCACCGACCGATTCGGCCCTCCAGAACTGGCTCGATGCGCATGCCGATGTCTACCGCACCGATCCCCAGGTGGCGTTTCGCCAGGTGTATTTCCGCCAGGACGCCCGCGGCGCGGCTGTAATCGGCGACGCACAGCGGGTCCGCGCCCGGCTTGAACGCAGCGGGCCGGATGCGCCCATCGCCGATCTCGGGGATGGCGCCCTGCTGTTGCCGCAGGAGGTGCCGCTCGCCTCGCGTACCGAGGTGGTGCGCGTGTTCGGCGAGGCTTTCGCCGACTCGATCCTGGACCTCGAGCCCGGGCACTGGGCCGGCCCGGTGGAGTCGGGGTACGGCCTGCATCTCGTGTTCGTGCGGGAGCGACGTGAGGGGCGGCTGCCGCCGCTGGATGAGATCCGCGCCGTCGTGGAGCGTGACCTGATGGCGGCGCAGCGGGCGGCGCGGATCGAGCAGATGTACGAACGATTGCTGGGCCGCTATCGGGTGGACGTGCAGCTCGCAGACAGCTCGTCATGACCCGCGCGCTGGCGGTGTGCGTCGTTCTTCTCGTGGTGCTCTGTCCCGCCGAGGCCAGGGGGCACGAGGTCCGACCCGGTCTGCTGGATCTGCGCGAGACCGAGCCGGGCGTGTATCTGCTGCTCTGGAAACAGCCGTCGGGTGGGGAAGTGGAGCTTCGCCTGTCACCGCTGTTCCCACCGGCGTGCCGCTTCGCGAGTCGCGACCGCCAGCAGATCACGCCGGGCGCGCTGGTCGTGCGGGGCACGCTGCGCTGCCGAGACGGGATCGACGGCAAGACGATCGTCATCGCGGGGCTCGAAGCCACGATCACGGATGTCCTGGTGCGGCTCCATCACCGTGACGGACGGCTGGAGACCTACATGCTCAGGCCGGTGAATCCCTCAGTGACCTTTGGCGGGGCGACGAGCGCAATGCAGCGTTCATTATCGTACCTGCGGCTCGGGGTCGACCACATTCTCCTCGGCGTCGACCACCTACTGTTCGTGCTCGGTCTGCTCCTGATCGTGCGCGGCACCCGCATGCTCGTCAAGACGATCACGGCGTTCACGGTCGCGCACAGTGTGACCCTCGGCATGGCGACCCTGGGGTACGCCAGCGCGCCGGTGCTGGCGCTCAATGCCGCGATCGCGCTCTCGATTCTCTTCCTGGGGCCGGAAATCGTACGCGCCCGGAACGGGGGAACGAGCCTCACCATTCGGAATCCGTGGGTCGTGGCGTTCGCCTTCGGTCTGCTCCACGGCTTCGGCTTCGCCAGCGGCCTCACCACGCTCGGTCTTCCGCACGCCGAGATCCCGCTCGCGCTGCTGCTGTTCAATGTCGGCGTCGAGATCGGCCAGCTGGTGTTTGTCGCGCTGGTGCTGCTGCTCGCGCGCTCGTTTCGCGTGCTTGAGGTCCCGTGGCCCCGCTGGGCCTCGGCGCTGCCCGCGTATGCCATCGGCACGCTCGGCGCCTACTGGACCATACAACGCACCGCCATTCTGATCGCGGCGCTGTGAGACTCGCTGCCGGACTCGTGGTGGATCGACCGACTTCCCGCGCGCTGCTCGCGACGCGGCGATGCCGAGCCCGACGGGACGCCCTCCGGGCCGCCGGACTCGCGATGGCGCTCGTGACGGTGATCGCCCCGGCCCTGTGGGCGCATGACGAGCGCGGCCAGGCGGCGGGACTACTGGCCGGGCTCCACCACCCGATCTCAGGTCTCGATCACGTGGTGGCTATGGTGGCGGTGGGCATGTGGGGTGCGCAGCTCGGCGCGCCGGCGGTGTGGGTCCTGCCGGTGACCTTTCCCATGGTCATGGCTTTCGGCGGGATGCTCGGGCTCATGGGGATTCCACTGCCCGCCATCGAGGTCGGCATTGCGCTGTCCGGCGTTCTCCTCGGCATCATGGTGCTGTTCGAGGCACGGCCAGCGCTCTGGGTGGCCGCCATCCTGGTGGGATGCTTCGCGATCTTTCACGGTCACGCCCATGGCACCGAGCTGGGTGCAGACCAGAGCGCCGTGTTCTACAGTCTCGGCTTCGTGATCTCAACGGGCTTGCTGCACGCGGCCGGCATCACCATCGGGGTGGCGCATCGCTGGCCACGCGGTCGCCAGGCACTGCGCGTGTTGGGGGGTGGGGTGGCTGCGGTGGGGGTGTTTTTCCTCTGGCAGGCGGTCAGGTGAGCGGCGCGCGCTTGAGCCGCGTCGGGTTGCGGGCGGTCGCCATCGCGGTGCTCGCGGTCATGCTGTTCCCGCAGCCCGCTTGGGCACACCTCGTGACGACGGGGCTGGGGCCGGTCTTCGACGGCATCGGGCACCTGTTCCTCACCGTGGAGGATCTGCTCCCGGTGCTTGCCATTACGCTCTTTGCCGGTCTGCGCGGTCGCGACGCGGGACGCGGGGTCCTGTTCGCGTTGCCGGCGGCGTGGCTGGCTGCTGGCGTGGTTGGCCTGTGGGTCGGCGTGTCCCCGCCGGCCGTCATGAGCATCCTGTCGCTGCTCGTCTGTGGCGGCGTGCTCGCGGCCAACGCGCCGTTGCCGACGCGCTGGGTGATCGGCCTCGCCGTCCTGCTCGGGATCGTCCACGGCACGACCAACGGTGCGGCCATGGCCGCGGCGCGGCTGGGTGTGCTGGGCCTGCTCGGCGTCACCGTGTCACTGTTTGTGGTGGCTGCGCTCATGTCCGCGTTGGTCGTTTCCCTCTCACGATCCTGGATGCGCATTGCGGTCCGCGTGGCCGGGAGCTGGGTAGTCGCCACCGGACTGCTGCTCCTCGGCTGGTCGGTGCGGATGCGCGGGTAGGGCACCTCGGGTACAGCCAGGAACGAAAGACGGCCCCCACCCGGGGGCCGTCTCGTACTGGTCGGGTGCGCGCGTGCGTTACGGCGCGTACCAGATCGGTGACGTGTACGCGCGTTCCTGCGTGATCATGGGCACGCCGTCCGGCAGCGTGATGCCGAAGCGTTTGGCCTCGTAGGCGGTCCAGCGCGGCGTCGGGATCTCGATCACCCGGGCGTAGTAGACCGAAGGGAGTGACGCGTCGAAGTCGGGGTCGGTCCACACGGTGATCAGCTCGGGGGCGCCGATCGTGTTGGTCCAGGTCGCGTTGGCGACGTCCACAGTGTTGCCGACGGCTGGGAGCTTCCCTTCGTCACCCGGCTGGCGGTCGCCGGACCACACGACGTCGTAGACCCGTTCGTGGCGCTCGCCACTGCGATCGAGCCACCCCTTGACGATCTGGATGCGGTCGAGGTTCCCGGACAGGGGGTCCTTGAGCGCGGCGACGAGGAACGTCGGCGCCGTGTGGTCACCGCGAGGAGGGAGGTCGCCGCCCATCGGGACGCCTTTGGTGTATCCGGCATTGGCGGGGAGGCGACTCATCGCATCCTGCGCCGCGAACTCCCAGCCGCCGAAGAACCGCACCAGCATGCGGGGGCCGGTGGTCGCGTAGGTCTCCTTTCGCCGCATCGCGTCGAACAGCGCTTCGCGCGTGTTCTCCCTCGCCCACACGGCCGCGAGACCCGACGCCACCATGTCCCAGCTCTCGTACCTGCCGGTCGGCGCCTCGGCCATCGGGTGTTTGTAACGCGCTGGGCTCGGCTCCGTGCCGGAGTGCTTGCCGAAGAAGTTCTCTTCCTCGGCGGTGGCCAACCCCGTGTGGCTGTCGGTCGATCCGATCATGCCGAACTTGTACGGATTCACCCCGAGCTGGCGCTCGAGTTGCAGCCCGATCTGGAGGGCCCGGCGCGCGTACTCGTACTGCAGCATGTCGTTCTGCTTCGGAACGCTGAGATCGAGGTTCCCCTTGGCCCAGGTCTCGTAGTCGGCGAACTCGTCGGTGGTCGACAGGTAGGGGTGCGTCTCCCCGTCACCCTTGATCTGCGTCGCTTCGTACAGCGGCTCCCACCGGGACCGGGTCTCCGCGTACGCGCGATCAAAGGCCCGACCAGTGAAGCTGTCACGGATCGGAAACATGATCCCGTTGCTGAGGTTGCCATTGTGCGGGATCGCGAGAACCTGTCCACCCGTGCGCTCCTGATAGGTCGCCATCCACTTCCAGAGATCGCGGGGATTGTCGCTGCCGCTCGGCTTGAGTGTGGTGTAGGGCTCCATCACGCCAGCTTTCTCGCCGTCGTCGCGATAGATCACGACGCGATGCAGGTTGTTGCCCCCCGTGTTCGAGGTCCATTCGTAGCCGATGAACGCCGTGAACCGGCCCGGGTCGTTGTACTTCTCGGCCGCGTTAATCGTCTGCTCCCATGCTGAGCGATACGCCGGGCTCCCGGGCAGGGAAGCGAGTGCGCCGGGGAACTTGTTCTGCGAGAAGGCCACGATGATCTCGACCGCCGCGTCCACGCCCCGTTGCCCGCCTTCCTGGACCATGTCATACCACCGTTTCCCGGTCGGATCGGCGAGCATCGCGGGATCGCCCGCGAACAACCGCGGGAAGAACCCCATGTTGTCGGAATGGTCAGCCACGACGAGGAAATCGAGCGGTCGCGACAGCTTGACCTGAAGACCGGTGGAGGACGTGACTTCTTCCCCGCGCGCGAAGCGATAGGCGTCTTCCGGACCGAGTCGCGCGCCGAAGGCTCCGGCGTCCATCGACATCCCGGTGTGCAGGTGGGTATCGCCCCAGAACACTTGTGTCGGGAAATTGCGCCCCGCGTAGGGGGAGAAATGCTGCTGCGACTTGAACGCCTCCTCGAGGCCCTCCCTGGGAGGGACCGGGTCCTGCGCGAGGGCGGCGGGAGCAAGCAGCCCCACGGCCAGGAAGCCTAGGGCGGTATGTCTCAGCATGTCGATCATTGATTCGGATCCTCCCGGTGCTGGGCACCTGATCGCTCGCGAGGGGATCAACGTAACGGCGGGCGCTGGACGCGGCTAGGACGGCGCGAGGGTGGCGTTGAGGGCAGGGTGCCTGCGGTGAATGGATGGAACGGCCATTGGCCCCCTTGGATTCGAACCAAGATTCCCGGATCCAAAGTCCGGTGTCCTGCCATTGGACGAGGGGCCAGCGGTGTGGCCGCGTCCTAACCTAGCGGCTCCGGTGATTCCGCGGCAGCCGGATGGCTCCCGGCTCGTCGATCTCGTATTGGCCGGGGCCGGGATCGGCTGTCCGGACACCTGCTTCCGCGCGGACCGGACGCGGTGCCGATCCCGCTCGTCCTCTCCCGATGAGCACACCGGGCGCACGGTCACTCGGTCGGGAGCGAGCGGATGAAACGGCCGACGAGATTGATGATCGCCACCTCGAACGGCCATCCCGACGTCGAGGGGTGCTCGTACAGCGGATCCGCGGTCGTGACGACGATCATGTCGAGCTCATGCAGCAGGATGATGAGGTTGCCCCCATGGCCCCACGCGAAGTCGAACTGGTGCTCGCCGAACCGGCCTGACCACCACTGGTAGCCGTAGCCCACATCTCGCAGGTACGGGCCCTGGTAGTGACTGCGCTCGTCATGCCATGCATTGTCGTACATCCCCTCCGAATATCGGTGCAGGGAGGCCGTGACCCAGTCGGCGGGCAGGACCTGGCGGTCCTGATGCCGCCCCTCGTGGAGGTACAGCGCGCCAAACCTGGCCATGTCGCGGGCCGTGACGTGCAGCTCACCCCAACCCCAGTTGTAGCCGTCGGGATCGGCCGTCCAGGCACCCACCTCCGCGCCGATCGGTGCGAGCAGGTGCGCCTGGGCGAACGACTTCAGATCCGTGTCGCACGCCCGGGCCACGATGACCCCCAGCAGGTGTGAAGTCAGATTGCTGTACCCGAATGCGGCTCCCGGATCGTCGGTGAGCGGAAAATCGACGATGTGCGGCAGCCAGTGCCAGTTGTCAGTGAAGAACAGCAGCTCGAAATGCGGGGGCACGCGTTCCTCCCACGGATACCCGCCGCGCATCTGTAGCAGGTGGCGGATCGTGATCCGCCGCTTGCGCGGGTCGACGATCTGCTCCGCCAGCTCCGGAAAGAACTCCAGCAGCTTCTGATCCACACTCGACAGGCAGCCGCGGTCGAGTGCGACCCCGACCAACGCCGAGGTGAAGCTCTTGGTCGCGGACTGCCGGCCCGACAGCTGGTCAATCGAGCCCGCATTGAAGTACCGCTCTGCGACGAGGTGGTCGTGCTTGATCACCAGCAGTCCATAGAGGGTGGATAGCGTCCCGGCATAGCGATAGAGCTCCGCCACGAGGCGCGCGTCGAGTCCCTGCGCCGCCGGCGTCGACACCTTCCAGTTCCCGGGGAGCGGTGTGTAGTCCACGCCGGCCAGCTCCTCGGGTGACGGACGCAGCATCTCCATGACTCGGGGCCGGGCGTTGCGGATCCGGTCGTAGTCGAGGTGTAGCCCCACCGGCCTCAGCGCCCGGGCGAAGCGGTCGTACATCGCTTTGACGTCATCGAACGGCGCCGCCACAGCGTCCAGCGCGGTATTCCCGAACCGGTCCCGCGCGTACCGGTCCGCCCCGTGGTCGAGCAGCATCCGGACGATCTCCGGGTGACAAAAGAAGGCGGCGGTGTGCAGCGCCGTGCCGCCATCGTTGCCCGCGAGGTTCGGGTCGGCTCCCGCCTCGACCAACACTCGAGCCACGGCGGTCCGGCCGAACGTTGCCGCAACCATCAGTGGCGTGGACCCAAAGGCGTCCCGACCGTTGAGGTCGGCCCCCGTCTCGATGTGGTGCCGAACCGCGGTCAGGTCTCCTTGGAGCACGGACACGTGAAGGCCTGCCGGCGGAGCCGACGGCTCCTGGGCGCCCAGCGCTAGGGGTGCCAACGCGAGTGTGACGGCCCACATCGGTTTCCAGCGTGCGTGCATGGTGACGCTCCTCATCTGGCCGGGGAGTCGGCGCGCACGTGCGCGGTGGCATCCTCCCCCTCAGGAGAGTTCTTGCCTCGTCGACCGTGAAGAGACGGTGAATGCTCCGAGAAGGAACGGGGACGCCAGCAGCAGGGGCCCCGGTGAATCGGGGCCCCCCTGGATGACCCGTCAGCAGGATCCCCCGCGCTTCACGGTCCCCGCCGGAGCGCGATGTCACCCGCCAGCGTGGTGAGCCTGAGCGTCGGCCCACCGGTGCCGATGGCCCCGTGCATCTCCCCCGGCAGGGACGGATTCAGTGGGAAGTCCGACACGATGCGTCCGCTCCGCGCGGATGCCCGCACCTCGGCGTTCGTCGCGGCCGGGACCGTGACCTGCACGTTGCCACTCATGGTGGAGAACTCGAGATCCCGGTCCCAGTCAGCCAGCCCGATCGACGCGGTAATGGACCCTGAGAGCGTCCTCGCGGTGGCGAGACGGGTGGTGGACACCTGGATCGCGCCTTGCAGCGTGCTCAGGAATGCGTCGCTTCGAAGGCCGGTCGCGCGGAGACCGCCCGAGACGCTCTTGCCAACCAGCGTGACCCCGTCGGGTACCGCCACGGCAAAGTCGACCGTCGCGAGACCCTGGCCGCCGTCCCATGCGCTCAAGTTTCCCGCGGCGCCCGGCTGGCAGGAGTTGGGTTCCTGCCCAGGCACGTCGGGGTAGACGGCGCAGATGGTTACGCCGAACTCGTGGTGTACCACCTCGATGCTCACCGCAGCCACTTCATCGGGTTGGCCGATCCTGGTTGCCACCACCACCACGTCGCGGTCCGTCGTCCGAATCGCCGTCAGGTCGCCGAAGACCCCTTTGATCTCAATCTGCTGACCCGGCGCAAGCTGACCGCGCCACTCGGACGTCACGCGCACGGCGGTGGGATCGTCCGGGCGTGGCCACCCGGGCCAGTCAACGACCGGTCCGCTGATGTTGAGGTCGCTGCAACCGATCGACCACGTCATCGCGAGGGCGAGTGCGCCCCAGGTCACTGTCCGTTTCATCGTATCCTCCCCAAGTAGTCGCTCATGAGATCAAAGAACCGTGTATCGAAGCCCGCGAGACTCGGCCCGAACCGGTTCTCGAAGGCCGGGGCCCCTCGGCTCCGGCAGCCGCCGATCTTCCAGTGCGCCAGGTGGTTCATGGTCGTCTCCTTTGCGAGAGAGCTCGTTTGCCCCGGCGTGATTGCCGCCCTACCTTTGCGGCAGGATAGGCGGACGCCGTCTCCCCACTGTCTCCCTGCCGTCTCCCAGGGGTCGTGGCGCATGAGCCCGATTTCACCCCTCCGATGATCGAGTTCCGAACGCTGGGTTCCGCCGAGCTGGTGGGACCGGAGGGCACCGACGCCAGGGCCGTTCTCGCTCGGCCGAAACTGCTCGGCCTCCTGGCGTTCCTCAGCGCCGGCGCCGACCGGGGATTCCACCGCCGCGACTCGCTGATCGGGTGCTTCTGGCCCGAGCTGAGCCAGGAGCGGGCCCGGAGCGCCGTGCGTCAGTCGCTCTACCGGCTGCGCCAGTCACTGGGCGAAGGCGTGCTGGTGACGCGGGGCGATGACGAAGTGGCGGTGTCGGATGAGACCTTCTGGTCGGACGTCAGGGCGTTCGAAGACGCGCTGGCCGCCGGCGATCGGGCACGAGCGCTCGAGCTCTATCGTGGTGACCTGCTGGCTGGTTTCTACGTGCCCGATGCTCCGGACTTCGAGCGCTGGCTCGACGAGCGCCGCAAGGATCTGCGGCGGCGCGCCTCTACGGCCGCCTGGGAGCTAGCCGAGCACGAAGCAGGGCAGAAGCACACGGTCGCGGCGGGCCGCTGGAGCCGCCACGCCCGGGACCTTGCGCCACTCGACGAACGGCTCCTCCGCCGCGTCATCCAGCTGCTGGACAGGCTGGGGGATCGGGCGGGGGCGGTGCGCGAGTACGAGACCTTCGCCCGTCGGCTGGAACTCGAGCTGGAGCTCGAGCCTTCGCCGGAAACCAAATCGCTGATCGACGTCGTGCGCAGGCGAAGCGAGCCGGTTTCGCACCAGGGTCCCTCTCCCGCGCGCGAGCCGCGGGCCGACTCTGCGGCGCCACCGGTCGCACCGCCGGAACCGCTGCCGACGGGCGCCTTCGCCGACCGGTATCGAATCCAGCAGGAGATCGGCGCCGGGGGGATGGCGACCGTCTATCGGGCCCGCGATCTCCGGCATGATCGCGACGTGGCCGTGAAGGTCATGTACCCGGGGCTGGCGGCCCACGTGGGTGCCGAGCGCTTTCTCCGTGAAATCAAGATCGCCGCCAACCTGACGCACCCCCACATCGTGCCGGTATTCGACTCGGGGTCAGCCGACGGCCGGCTCTTCTTCGTGATGCCGTTCATCGACGGCGAGACCCTGCGGGCTCGGTTGCAGCGTGACGGCCAGCTCCCGCTCGACGAGGCCCTCGGCTACGCGCGGGATGTGGCCGAGGCGTTGGACTATGCGCACGGCCATGGCGTGGTGCACCGAGACATCAAGCCGGAGAACATCCTGCTGGCAGGCGACCACGCCCTGGTTGCGGACTTCGGAATCGCGCGAGCGGTGAGGCTAGCGGAGGATGGCGATACCCGACTTACCCAAGCGGGTCTCGTGGTCGGAACACCGGACTACATGAGTCCCGAGCAGGCGTCCGGGACCGGCGAAGTCGATCATCGAAGCGATCTCTATAGCCTGGCCTGCGTGGTGTACGAGATGCTCGCCGGCCAGCCGCCGTTCACCGGCCCCAGTGCGGAGGTAGTGGCGCGGCAACACATGTCTTCGGCCCCCCGGCCGATCAGCGAACTCCGGCCGACGGCGTCGGCGCATGTGTCGGCGGCGATCGCAAAGGCCCTGGCCAAGGCGCCGGCCGACCGTTTCAGTCGGGTCAACCAGTTTGCCCAGGCACTCGTCACACCGAGTATTGTGAACCTCCCCCTACGTCGGCGCAGGATCACATGGCTCGTGGCCGCGCCGATTGCCCTGGTGATTGTCGCTAGTCTGGTGACTCGCTTGGGCCGGACGCCGGCGCTCGACCCGAATCGCGTCGTCGTCATGCCGTTCGAGAACCGAACGGGAGACGCCTCGCTTGCGCTGCTGGGCAGCATGGCGGCCGATTGGATCACCCAGGGCCTGCAGGAGATCGACGTCATCGACGTGGTGCCCACGGCGACCGGGATCGAGCCAGGACCGCGCGTCGTCGGCGTGGCGGAATCATCCGCCCTCCACAATGCCCGAGCGGCCGGGGAGGCGACGGGAGCCGGCACCGTGGTCGCCGGATCCTACTATCGGCGGGGCGACTCCCTCGTGTTCCAGGCCCAGGTAATCGATGCCGACGCACGGCGGTTGCTGCGGGCCGTCGTGCCACTCGCGGTACCTGCCACGGCCTCGGGCGCAGTGTTGGATTCACTCCGTGCTCGCGTGGTGACCACGGTGGCAGCGGCGCTCGACCAGCGGCTCATTGGCTCACCGGCAGCCAGCCAACCTCCTTCGCTGGCAGCGTACCGCGCGTACGTGCAGGGACATCGGGCCTTCTATCATGCCGGGCCGATGCGAATGCCTGAGGTGCTCGAGTTCATGTACCAAGCGGTGGCGCTGGACTCGACCTTTCCCGACCCTCGCTTCTTCATCGTCATGGCCCATTGGAACTTGGGCGAGCGTCGCGCGGCCGATTCGAATGCCCAACTCCTGCTCCCGTTCCGGGCCCGCTTCGGCCCCCGCCAGCGCGCGTTGCTCGACTGGTTGATCGCCAGTCTCCGGGGCGATCGAGCCGGAGCACTCCGGGCACAGCGAGCGCGGGGACCGGGGCCTGACCTTGCCGTCGAGGCCATGTACTCCAACCGCCCGCATGAGAGCATCGAGATCCTCACGGATCTCGAGGACCTCTCGATCCCGGGCCTCTATTTCAAGTGGGACGCCCTGATGGAGGCCCTGCACATGGTCGGGGATCACCGGCGCGAGCTGGACCAGGCGCGCCGGGCGCGCGACGTCTATCCCGACCGGCTGTTGATGTTACGCAATGAACTGCGCGCTCTTGCTGCACTCGGCCAGCTCGATGCGGTCGAGCATGGTCTGGACGAGAGTCTGCGCCTGCCGGCGCAGGGGGAGGTGGCGGTGTGGGAGCTCATGCTCGCCGTCGGGGCGGAGCTCAGAGTCCACGGTTATCGGGACGCCTCGCTGCGTGTGGCCGAGCGCACCCTGGACTGGCTCGCATCCCGCCCGCAGGACCGGGCGGAGACCGTCGGCAACCAGATGGGGCGAGCGATGGCCCTCTACGCGGCGGAACAGTGGGATGACGCTCGGGCTGTGTTGCAGGACCTGTCGGCGGCGATGCCGGGTGACGTGGACGTGCAGGGACTGTTGGGGGTCGTCGCGGCGAGACGGGGGGACCGCGCGGAGGCACTGGCGATCAGCACCCAGCTTCTCGGCGTGGCCGGCCCTTACGACTTCGGCCGCGACCTTTACTGGCAGGCCTGCATCGCGGCCCAACTGGGCGAGCTGGATCGTGCCATGGTGCTGCTGCGCGACGCTCACAACCTGGGTCGGCCGTTCGGCATCCGCCTCCACCGCGACATGGAGCTCGAGCCGCTCCATGGCTACCCGGCATTCGAGGCGTTTCTGGAGCCCAAAGGGTAGGCCTCCACTTCGCTGGCCCGACGCGACGGGGGCGCTCCGTCGAGCGCCCCCGTGCATCGCCATCGCTCGGAACGGAGTGGTGCCTACCCCGGACCGCCGGACTCTCAGGTCCTCTCTTTACGGCTTACGGGAACGTGAACGTGCCCACCGTCACGCCCGACCCCGCGCCCCCGGCGTCGCCGGTTCCGGTGAATGTGCCCGTGTAGGTCTGCGGCGCTTTGCCGCGCACCAGCACC
>QKHC01000011.1 GCA_003251175.1 Gemmatimonadota bacterium | reverse complement strand
TAGCTCAACTGGATAGAGCGCTTGACTACGGATCAAGAGGTTGGGGGTTCGAGTCCTCCTGGGCGCATGCGGGGCGTAGCGCAGTCCGGTTAGCGCGCCTGGTTCGGGACCAGGAGGTCGGTGGTTCAAATCCACTCGCCCCGACTGCTTGACCACATGCTCGATGGCCGCTTGCGGCTGTCGAGCATTGTGCTTCCTCGGGCACTCACCCGGATGGGTTCCCGGATCTCGCCTTCACTAGTCCAACGGAGTCCAACGGCGGTTGGACTCCCACTCCGACCCTGAGTTTCGGTGGACCGCCGCCGCGGCACAGGGTCACGGCCGCGCTTCACCGTCAACCGCGCGTAGGTAAGTCTACGGAGACGGCGCATCACTTGAGGACGTGCGATGGCGCGCACGTCGATCCCGTCACACTGCCTGGGGTATACCCTCTCACGAAAAGTCACTTCAACACCGAGGGACCCCCATGTACACGCAGATCGTGACCTTCCAAGAGACCCCCGAGCAAATCGATGCCGGGATCGCCCACGTCCTCGACGACGTCATTCCTGCGCTGGACCAGGCACCCGGCCTCACCGGCATCTGGCTCGCCGACCGGGCAGCGGGCAAGCGCCTTTCGATCATGGTGTGGGAGTCGGAGGCTGCGGCGTCTGCGGCGATGGCCGAGGTCCAGAAGCGGCTGGCAGCGAGCACGCATACGCGGCCGACGCCCACATCGGTCGAGAAGTTCGAGGTATACGCGATGGTCGGCGTCGCCAGAGCGGCGGCTGTGGTCAAGCGGCTCATATGCGCGATCGAAACCGGAGACTTCTCTGCCGCCCGAGCGCTAGTGCACGACGACTTCGAGTTCAGCGGTGCCGTCCCCCAACCGATCGGCCCCGAGTCGTGGCTCGGCGTTCATCGGGCCCTGTACGGTGCCATGCCGGACCTCCGCTTCAACGCGACGAACTTCACCGATGACGGCCACACGGTGCGGTTCACCGTCGCACTCACTATGCATCACACCGGCACGCTCACCCTGCCCGCGCTGGGAGTGGCGCATCTCAAGCCGACGAACAAGGCGATTGCGCTGCCCTCGGAGTCGGCGACGGTCGTGGTGCGCGACGGCAAGGTGGCGTCATGGTCGAACGTGACGCCGACGGACGGGGGTCTGGGGAGAATCCTGGCCGAGGCGGGGCATCGGTAGAGCGGGTATCATCCGCCGCCCGTTGCGAAGCCGGGGAAGAGGGTCATACCGCCGTCAACGAATAGCGTGGTGCCGGTCACATAGTCCGATTCGTCCGACGCCAGCCAGACTGCTGCCTTGCCAATATCCTCGGGCTCGCCGATGCGGTCGTACGGGATGAGCCCGAGCAGCTTCTGCTCGGCCCCCGCAGTGTCCCACGCTGACCGGTTGATCGGGGTCTTGATCGCGCCCGGCGCGATACTGTTGACCCGGATCTTGCGGTGGGCGAGCTCCTGCGCCACGCTGCGCATCAACTGTGCGATGCCGCCCTTCGTGGTCGCGTAGTTGACGTGGCCCGCCCACGGAATCACCTGATGCACGGAGCTCGTGAAGATGATCTTGCCCAGCGCGCACGAGACTTCCGGCTGCATGCCACGGCGCACGAACTCGCGGGCCGCCTCCCGCGCGCACAAGAACGAGCCGGTCAGATTGACCCCGATCACCGCATTCCACGTGTCGAGCGTCATCTCGAGAAACGACGAGTCCCGCTGGATCCCGGCGTTGCTCACCACGATGTGCAGAGTCCCCAGCGTCTCGATCGCCTGCCGGAACATGGCCCGGACCTCGTCCTCGCGGCTCACGTCGGCCCGAATAGCCAAGGCTGAACCCCCTGACGCGACGATGTCGGAAACCACCTGCTCGGCGGCCTCCGGCTGGGTGATGTAGTTGACGACGACGCTCGCACCCGCTGCCGCCAGCGCGCGCGCGACCGCCTCGCCGATCCCGGAGTTCGCGCCGGTGACGAGGGCGTGTTGCCCCACCAGAGATGGGTGCCTGTCCGCCATGTCTGACCTCCCCCGAACTCGTTCGGATGCCGGGACGCGGGTTCCGGCACGTTGTGGCTCAACGTAACATCGAGTAATACACCATGCCTGTGCGCGAGCCTGCCTACCGGCCCATCGGCGACTACGCCATCATCGGCGACTGCCACTCGGCGGCGCTGGTGAGTCGGGATGGCGCACTCGACTGGCTGTGCCTGCCACGTTTCGACAGTCCGTCGCTGTTCGCCGCATTACTCGACGCCGAGAATGGCGGCAAGTTCGTGGTACGACCGACCAGTGACTTCGAGGTTCGGCGTCGCTACCTGCCGGACACTGCGGTGCTCGAAACGACGTTTGCCTCCGCGACGGGCGTGGCCCGCCTGCTGGATCTGATGTCGGTGTCGTCCGAACCGGAGAAACGCAGCCAGCTGCAGCCCGATCATGAGGTGCTGCGCGTCATCGAGTGCCTCGACGGCGAGATCGAGGTCGAGGTCACCTGCGACCCGCGGCCCGACTACGCCCACGCCGCCCCCCGGCTGCGCGATCGCGGGCCGCTCGGGTTCCACTCCTCGCACCGCGCCCAGCTGCTCGTTCTGCGCAGTGAGATCCCGATGCAGCTGACGATCGATCACTCCGGTGTGGCCGGCCGCGAGCGACTGGTGCGGGGCGATCGCCGTCGCATCGCGCTCACCTTCACGCGGGGAACGCCCGCCGTCATACCCGCGCTCGGCGCCGTTGCAGACACTCGCGTCGCGCGCACGGTTCACTGGTGGCGCGACTGGGCCGCGCGCTGCTCGTACGCCGGCCCATTCCGCCAGTCGGTGGTGCGGAGCGCCATCACGCTCAAGCTGCTGACCTACGCCCCGTCTGGGGCCGTGGTCGCCGCGCCGACCACATCGTTGCCCGAGACACTGGGCGGTGTTCGCAACTGGGATTACCGCTTCTGCTGGGTGCGCGACGCGTCGCTCACGCTGCAAGCGCTGTTCGACCTGGGCTATCCGGCCGAAGCCGAAGCGTTCCTCTCTTGGCTGCTGCACACGACACGCATGACGCACCCGGAGCTGCAGGTCATCTACAACGTGTACGGCGAGAAGCGGTTGCCCGAGAGAGAGCTGACGCACCTGGAGGGTTACGCCCACTCGCGACCGGTACGCGTCGGGAACGGCGCGGCGCAGCAACTGCAGCTCGACAACTACGGTGAGGTCACGGACGCCGTCTACGAGTTCGTCGCGCGCGGTGGCCGGCTCGACCATCAGACCGCGCGCCTGCTCGTCGGACTGGGGCATGGGGTGTGTCGCCGCTGGCGCGAACCGGACGAGGGCATCTGGGAGATCCGCAGCGAACGGCGGCACCATACGTACTCCAAGGCGATGTGCTGGGTGGCGCTCGACCGGCTCGTTCGCCTTCACGACGAGGGACACCTGCGCGCACCGGTGGACTACTTCAGACAGCAGCGCGACGCCGTGCGCGAAGACGTCGAGCGCCACGGGTACAACGAGGAGCTGGGGAGCTATACGGCGTGGTACGGTGGCGACTCGGTCGACGCGAGCCTGCTGCTGCTGGCGCGCTACGGCTTCGTCGACCCGACATCGCAGCGCATGATCGGCACGTACAACCTCGTGCACGAGCGGCTGGCGGCAAACGGCCTCCTTTACCGCTACGTCACTCCCCACGACGGGCTGCCGCCGGGCGATGCCGCCTTCGGGATCTGCAGCTTCTGGGCGGTCGAAACGCGGGCCCGGCAGGGCGAGGTTGCGGAGGCGGTCGCTCGGTTCGAACAGCTGCTACGCCTGGCGAATGACGTCGGCCTGTTCGCCGAGGAGATCGAGCCTGAGCTCGGCACGGCAATGGGCAACTTCCCGCAGGCCTTCACGCATGTCGGTCTCATCGATGCCGCCCTGACGCTCACCGCAGGTACCGGCCAGCCGGGACCGCGCGCCCATGAGAAACGTCGGGCCCCGTCGCGGGCGCGAATATGAACCTGGGTAGCGCGCTGCTCTGGGGATTCGCCGCGACCGTGACACAGACCTGCATCGAGGCCGGCGCGCAGGGGTTCGGTCTGTCGCGCATGAGCATCCCCTTCGTGCTGGGAACGATGTTCACGCCCGACCGCGACAGGGCGTCGCTGGTCGGGTTCGGGGTGCACCTGCTGGGCGGTTGGCTGTTTGCGCTGATTTACGCACTCATCTTCGAAAGCATCCCCACGGCCAGCTGGTGGGCGGGCGGGGTCCTCGGCCTGGGCCACGCGCTCTTCATCCTGCTGGTCGCGCTTCCCCTGCTTCCCGGCCTCCACCCACGCATGGCCAGCGAACGTACAGGGCCCGACCCGACCCGTGCGCTGGAGCCGCCGGGGTTCCTGGCGCTCAACTACGGACGTCTGACCCCGATTACCACGCTCGTCGGTCACCTCGCCTTCGGGGTCATCCTTGGGACATTCTACCACCTGCGCGGTTCTTGCTGACGCGGCGCGGCGGCCGCCCGCGGACGTTGGGGTCTCACCTAGAAGCCTGGGCGTCGCCGGTGTATGTTGCGGCTCAACTTCTTTGCGCCAGTAGCTCAGCTGGATAGAGCGTCGGCCTCCGGAGCCGAAGGTCCCGCGTTCGAATCGCGGCTGGCGCATGCAAGACGCCCCGCAGCGCTCACAGAGCCCGCGGGGCGGTCGCGTCCCGGCCGGTCTCGCGCCTCCGCTACAACACCACCGCGAATCCCAGTTTGCCGATGATCTGCTGGATCGGCACGTCACGCTTGACGCCGCCGGGATCGATCGTGCGGTTGAAGCGTTGGAACTGGGACTCGCCGGTGAGACGCAGCCGCCCGTTCGCGACGCCGTAGTAGAAGCCGAGCCCCACGTCGACCGCCAGCGGCGCGGTGCCGCCACCGGAGAATCGCGCGCCGGCCAGGTAGTTGACGCGCACCTGCGCCCCGGCGTCGCGCCCCAGATCCACCGCGGAGTAGAGCCCCAGCCGCACCGCGGCGGCCGACTGCGCCAGGTACTCGAACTCAGCATCGACCTGGCGGTTGGTCAGCCCCGCCTCGACGCTCACTCCGCGTACCAGGAGCACGCGCAGATATCCGTCGAACTGCACCGCCTTGAAGTCCCGTGTGGCGTTCGGCCCGTCGGCCGTATACGTGAGGCCCGTCGCCGACACTTCGGCGGCGACGCGTCCCGCGGCGAACATCGCCATCGCGCCGACGCCAGACACGCGATACCGCAGGTCGTTAGACACTTCGCGATAGTCACCCCCCGCCCCAGCGACCCCGATGACGAACCGCTGCGCCGTGAGCGGCAGCGGCAGCGTCGTCGCGGCGAGCCCCAGGAGCGCCAGCCCGGCCCTCACGACCCACCTCCCCCGACGGGAACGACGCGGATCTGCACCGCCTGACGCCGCGCCACATTCTCCCGCTGGATCTCCGCGTTGCGTCGCGACAACTGTTCGCGCAGCAACTGGTTGTAGAGAATGTTGGCCTCGGCGGGCTGGGGGGCGGGCTGCCGCAGGCTCGCCACGAACCCCGTCACCAACGTGCCGACGGCGACCACGGCGAGCGCGCCACCCCGCGCATCGAGCGACCCCTGGAGGGCGAGCGCGCCCGCGGTTGCTGCACCCGTATAGAGGAAAGCGAGTCCCAGAGGTCGCCAGCTCTGGGGTGGAATCTCGGTCTCGGGCAGATACTCGTACCCTGGCAGCGCCGTCAGATGCGCTACCGTGTCCACGACCCCCTGCGTGATCTCCACCTGTCGGGCGGCGCCGAACAGGCTCTGTCCTGCGCCCCGGGCCTCGACCTGGATCGCGTAACGGCCGGCTGGCACGGGCTCACCGGAGGGAAGCTGCGCGGGCCACCGGAGATTCACCTGTCCGACGGTGATCGTCGAGTCGATCAGAATCGTCGTCGTCCCGCTCACCGCGCGGGTCCGCACCCGCGCGCTCGAGGTCACCGTGAACCGGATCGGGACGTACCCCTGGCCGGCGACGAACTCGGCGCTGTCCACCTGCAGCTGCCGCACGACGAGCACCTGCGAGAGCGCAGCCTGGAAGTAGCCATTGATCCGACCGGAGGCGCGGGGCAGCTCGCGATCCGGGTCGAGGAGGATCATTTCACGAAATGCCGCGATGCATGAATCCGGCTGACTGGTCGCCCCGTGGACGAAGCCGAGCAGCTCGTAGGCCCGCGCCCGCTCCGGCGCGGTGAGCCGCTCGCGCAGGGCCTGCCGGCCGAGCGCCAGGGCCTGGTTGAAGTCGACGTTGTCGTACGCGCGAATGGCGCGCCGCAGCGTGGCGTTCTGGATTTCGGCCGGGCCCGCCTGCGCCAACGCCGCCGGCGCGGCAACCACGCTACCCAGCACCAGTGCCCACAAGCACAAGCGCATGCGCATCATCCTTCGGGGGTGAGAGGATAGCGGCGAGGCACCGTCTCCCCGGCCTCGACCGTCACGCGGTCCGTGACGGTTCGATAGCCGGGCGCCTCGAGGCGAATGGTGACCGCGCCGACGGGCACCCGATAGTTGCCGATGGGGGTTTCCCCGACGTTCACGCCGTTGATGAACACGGTCGCTGCCGGGGTGGCGTTGATCGACACGTAACCGTACTGCGCCACCACCGGCGGTGGTTGCGACGGCGTCTGGGTCGCGACGCGGGGCGGCGGCGCCGCACGTGGCGCCGGGGCGGCCACCTGAATGGCCGCCTGCCCACGGGCCGCGCCCGCGCGGGCCTCGATCATCGCGAGCCCGGCGGCGAGCGCGGTCACGCGTCCGGTGGCGTCCACCCGCGCTACCTGCGGGGCGGTCGAGGTCCACATCACCTGCGCTCCCGCCACCGGCTGCCCCTGTGCATCAACCGGCTGCGCCTGGAGCGCGGCCCCGCCGCCCACGAGCAGCTGTGCGGTGGCTGGCGTGACCCGCACGTCCACCACGACTGGCGGTGCGGGCGCGGCCGGCGGTGCAGCGGTCGGCACCGGCGCGGCAGCCGGCGGCGGGACGGATTTCCCCGGTCCGAGCAGGAACCACCACGCGGCGGCGCCGCCGCCCGTCACGATCAGGAAGAACAGGGTGATACCCAGCCCGCCGCGCGATTTCTCCGGGGGGCGGGCGGGACGGGGTGCCGGGCGCCGCCCGCTGATAGCCGGCGGGGTCATCACCCGCTCCGTCGGGACTTCGGCCGAGAGGGCAGGATTGGGACGCCGGCCCGTGATCGGTCCGCTATGGCCCGCGGCGACCGGCTGCTCGGGCCACACCGCCGACGCGAACTCTTCCATGGTCGCGAACCGCTGCGCGGGGTCCTTGGCCATGGCGCGGTGGACCGCCGCCGCGAGGAACGGCGGGATGTCCGGCCGCAGGTCACGCGCGGGGGGCGGCTCCTCAAAGATGTGCTTGTACAGAATGGTGTGGACGGAGTCTCCGCCGAAGGGCAGCTGCCGGGTGATCAAGCGGTAGCCCACGACGCCGAGCGCATACTGGTCCGCTCGACCATCCACCGTCTGCCCCTTGGCCTGCTCGGGCGCCATGTAGTGCGGCGTGCCGATGATCATCCCCGTGCCGGTCAGTCCCGCGCTGGCCGCCTGAAGACCTTTCGAGATGCCGAAGTCGGTGAGCATCACCCGGCCGTCGTGGTCGAACATGATGTTCGCGGGCTTCACGTCGCGGTGGACCACGCCGCGCTGGTGCGCGTGACCGAGGGCGCAGGCGGCCTCCCACAGCACGCGCTGCACGTAATCCCAGGGGAGCGGCTTCTTTTCGTCCAGCACGTCCTCGAGCGAGGTGCCGGCGATGTACTTCATCACGAAGTAGTGGAGCCCACCCTCGCTCTCGACCCGGTAGATCGGAATGATGTTGGTGTGATCGAGTTTCGCGGCGGTCCGCGCTTCAGACTGAAAGCGCTGCATCAGCTTCGTGTCCGCGGTCATCTCCGGGGGGAGGACCTTGATCGCGACGTCGCGATCGAGGGCCACGTCCTTCGCCAGAAACACGGCCCCCATCCCCCCGCGGCCCAGCAGCCGCTGCACCTCGTACTTCCCCTCCACGACCCGCGTCAGGCGCAGCTGGAGCGTTTCGGTCGCGCCCACGGGCTCCGCCCCGCCCGACTGGTCGGTGCCGCATGCGAAGCAGAAGCGGCTGCCGCCGGGCAGCGGTGTGTGGCAGCGGGTGCACTCGGCTACCGGCGCGGTGATGGCAGCATCCTCGGGCCGCTGGTGCCCCACCCGGGCGGGGGCACGGTGGGATCATACGCCGGCGCCGTGGCGCCGCGCGATGCTGCGGCTCCCGCCGCCCGCGGCGGCGCCGCGCCTGGTGGCGAGCACTCGATGGACTTCTTGATGCACATCGAGTAGCGCGTCGGCACACCGATACGGTCGACGACACCGACGTAGTAGTCGCCCGCAGCGAGAAACGCCTTGACCTTCGCGAACGAGCCAGCCGTCACATCCGAGCCCACGAAGCTGAAATCGGATGCCCGCATCACGTAGAGATCGACGTTGGACGGATCGACGCCCGCCGCCAAGGGACGGGGGCGGAGCTGGACCGTCACGGTGTCACTCACGGTGACGCGGAACTTGTACCAGTCGATATCGTGCGGATTGTCGATGGTGAGCGTCGAGTCCTCGAAGGAGATCGTTGGCGAGATCGTGATCTGCAGCGCGGGGTTCGCGAAGTTGCGGTCGGCGAAGCGGCACCACAGGTCGTTCTCCTCGAACCGGTCGGGGCCGATGCGCCGGTCGACGGTCTGGTATCCCGCGATCGCGCCGAGCTCATAGCGGCCGTCGCGCGCGTAGAATGACAGCAGCTGCATGGCAGTATCGGGCAGGTTGCGCAACGCGATGATCGTGGAGACCGGTCGCTCCTCGGCGGGGAAGAAGAAGCGGTTGTTGCACACGTAAAAGCCCGGCGACAGAATCCACGATCCCGGCACGACGAAATAGCCGCCGCTCACCGAATCGAATGCGAGGGTATCGCTCAGGTACGAGAAGGCGGTGTCGTTGAGCACCGTGGAGTTGAGTATCAGCGTGACCGCCTGCGTCGTATCGGCGCGGACGAATCGGAACCAGTCCACATCCGACTGGCCGAACTCGACCGGCTCGTAAAACAGGGCGGGGTTGAAGAACAGCGTGGGTGACCCGCCGATCGTCGGCGGCCCGCCCGGCCCGTTGATGTCAATGCGCGCCGGGCGCGCGGAGTCAGGCTCGAACAGATCCTCCTCGATCACCGACACCGAGTCGCTGACGCCGAAGACGCCGGGGCCGATGAACGCCAGGCGATCGCTCGTGGCCCGCGGCGGCACCCACAGCTCCACCCGACCCAGCCCATCGAGACTGCCCTGGAACGTGAACGGCGCCGGGATCAGATCCTCCCCACCCAGCACGGCCCCGAGAGTGAGGTGCATGCGCACGCCGAACAGTGTGACACGCTCCCCATAGCGCACGGTGGGCGGACGCACGCTGTCCACGGCATAGAGACCGGCGACGCGCAACCCGATCGAGCCCGCATCGGCTCCCTGGAACGACGCCGCACGTGCCGTGATCGTCACGAACCCCGGGTCCACACCCGTGACTTCCGCGCTGCCACCGGAACCGCCTCGCACCGTGGCGAACGCTTCATCGCCGCTGGTCCAGAAGAAATCGACGTTGGTGATTTCCTGGTCGTCCACCTTGCCGCTATCGCGGATGTTGCTGACCTGGCGAAACGCCTTCGCCGCGAGCGATTCGGTCTCCCCTTCGGCCAGGACGCCGTCGGCCACGAGCGTGGTGGACGGATACACGACGACGTAGACGCCCTGACTGAGGTCATCGGGAAAGGCACAACCGGCAACTACGAGACCGACGGCCAGCAAACCGGCCGCCAGCACGCACGTCCGCATCGGCATCGTCGCCCGGTGGTGGAGGGTGTTTGGCAAGATACGACGGCCCAATACGGTGGGCCAGACCGGCGCCTTCGTCCGAGGGCGCGTCAGTAGCGGATCGGTCGCGGCCGGCCCGCCAGCCGGTGCCAGCGTGCCCAGCGGCGCAGCACCACGAGAGCCCGCCGCGGGTGCCACCAGCGCGCCGGCGCCGAAAAGCGGAACCGGTGACGGCGTTTCAACGTGAGGCGGCGTGCAGGAGGTCGCGCATCCGACGGGCCTGCGCCTCGATCTCCTTCAGGCTGGTCACGGTCTCGGCATCGTAGCGGTCAGCGTGCTGCAACAGCAACTGGGTCTCGATCAACAGCGCGGCCAAGGGGTTGGTCAGCTCGTGGCGCAGGTGAGCCGCGGGATCCGCCACCTGGGCCATGCTAGAGGAGCGAGCGGTACAGGTCGCGCAGGTGGTGGTCGCGCAGGTCGCGGACCGACTGCCACAGGTCCTGCTCGCTGGCCGCGCAGAAAATCTCCGCTGTCACGCGCTCCCCTTCGGTATCCTCTGCCCCGAAGTGCACCCGGCCGCGCCACATGCCGTCCTCCGTGCGGCGCACGGCGAGACGGACGGGCACGTCGGTCCCGTCGAACCGGATGCCGGGCAGCTCGTGGATAACGGGTGTATTGACTGGCGGGATGTTGCGCGCCGGTTGTGCGGGCATGCCGAGCCGTGGGCTGGTTTGCGCAAAGATAATAGCCGGGCCGACTTACGCAATACTCTTCCGGCCGCTACACTCGAAACGGCAGCGGCGTGAAGGTCACGATGAACAGCGCCAGGGAGCCCGCGGTCAGCAGCCGCCGGTTCGCCGGCAGCGGCCGCAGGGGATCGAGCACCGCCGGGTGCGCCAGCCGGCCACGCGACAGCAGCAGCACCAGCGCGGCCCACACCAGCCACCCTTTCCACCCGTACCAGCCGAGTACCAGCAACAGCACCCAGAAGACGATTGCGAACCGCCGCTGCCACGACGGGAGGGCGGCGTAGAGAATGTGCCCCCCGTCGAGCTGGCCCAGGGGAAGGAGATTGAGCATCGTCACCATCAAGCCGATCCAGCCGGCAAAGGCGGCCGGGTGCAGCGCGACGGCCGGTCCCGTGTCGAGCACCGCCCGCAGCGCGAGGGTGACCAGGGAGTCGCCGAGCTCCACGGGGAGGGCACCGAACCAGATCACCATGCCGTGCAGGCCCACGGCCGCGGGCAGCGTCTCCGAGCGCGCCAACCCCCACGCCAGCACCGGCAGCGCAACCACGAATCCGGCAACTGGACCGCCCGCCCCCACGTCCAGCAGCTGCCGCCGATCGGACAGCATGGTGCGCAGCCGGATGAAGGCCCCCATCGTCCCGATGAACGAAGGCCAGAGGGGCACGGGGATGAAGTACGGCGGCGACACGCTGAGTCCGTAGCGTCGGGCGGTCAGGTAGTGCCCCAGTTCGTGCGCCAGCAGAATGGCAAGCAGCGGCAGCGAGAAGGCCAGACCGGCCGCCCACGCGCCGACCGCCGAGACGGCCGGCACCAGCTCCCCGAACAGCCCCAGGAGGTGGCGCGGCTGAAGGGTCCCGGCGAGGATGGCCCCGGCGTAGGTCGTGGTGATGAGGGTGGCGGCGAGCAGCGCCCCGTGCAGCAGCCAGCGTTCGCGACGGCGGGGCTCCTCCCGGGTGATGATCAGGTGCCGACCGTCGGTCTCGTCCGACCAGTATGCCGGGCCTGGCCAGCGGGCCAGGGCGGCCGCAAGCTCCGGAGATGGGCCGGCGTGTCGCGGGTCGACAAGAGCGTCAACCACTTGTCGATCAGGAAGTTGCGTGGTCTGCCAGGCGCGCAGGTAGGGCAGCAGCGTGGTTGCCGGGTCTTGACTCACCGCAGTTCGAGACCTAGCATAGGTTGTCCCCACACACTCGTAGAATCCGGACCGCTGACCACTCAGCGCTCAACCGCACAACCGCACCCATCCTGACCTCGCCTGCTCCCCGCAGGCCAACGGAGCACTCCCGCACGTGGACATCGCCGAACTCAAGAGAAAGTCGGTAGAAGAGCTGCACGCCATGGCCGAGAGCCTCAACATCTCCAACTACTCGGGCCTCCGCAAGCAGGATCTCATCTTCCGCATCGAGCAGTCGCTGCTCGACTCCGACACCGTGTTGCGGGGCGAGGGTGTGCTCGAAATCCTGCCCGAGGGATACGGGTTCCTCCGCAGCCCGGACTGGAACTACCTCTACGGGCCGGACGACATCTACGTCTCTCCGAGCCAGATCAAGCGCTTCGACCTGCGCACCGGCGACACGGTGCTCGGCCAGGTGCGTCCACCGAAGGAGGGGGAGCGCTATCTGGCGCTGCTCAAGGTGGAGACGGTCAACGGCGAGGAGCCCGAGAAGGCGAAGCACCGCGTAGCGTTCGAGAATCTGCGGCCGCGCTACCCGGAGGAGCGCATCAGGCTGGAGCGCAGGGATGGCGACCTTTCGATGCGGGTAATGGACCTGCTGAGTCCCATCGGCAAGGGTCAGCGCGCCCTGATCGTCTCGCCACCGAAGGCCGGCAAGACAATCCTGCTGCAGAAGCTCGCCAACTCGATCATCGAAAACCATCCCGACATCTACCTCATCGTTCTGCTCATCGACGAGCGGCCCGAAGAGGTCACCGACATGGAGGAGAACGTGCAGGGACCGAATGTGGAGGTGATTTCTTCCACGTTCGACGAGCCGGCCGATCGCCACGTGCAGGTGGCGGACATGGTGATCGAGAAGGCGAAGCGCCTGGTCGAGCACGGCAAGGACGTGGTGATTCTGCTCGACTCGATCACACGCATGGGTCGCGCTCACAACGTGGTCGTCCCGCACTCCGGCAAGATCCTCTCGGGCGGCGTCGACGCGAATGCGCTGCAGAAACCCAAGCGGTTCTTCGGCGCGGCGCGCAAGATCGAGGGAGGCGGGTCGCTCACGATCATCGGCACGGCGTTGGTGGACACCGGCTCGCGCATGGACGAGGTGATCTTCGAGGAGTTCAAGGGCACGGGCAATTCGGAGGT
Source organism: Gemmatimonadota bacterium (assembly GCA_003251175.1). Taxonomy (GTDB): domain Bacteria; phylum Gemmatimonadota; class Gemmatimonadetes; order Gemmatimonadales; family GWC2-71-9; genus SZUA-544. The sequence goes on along the minus strand of QKHC01000011.1, from coordinate 22,176 downwards.
CGTCCTGGACCGCCGCATCGCCGAGCGTCGCACGTTCCCGGCCATCGACGTCCAGAAAACCAGTACCCGCAAGGAAGAGCTGCTGCTTTCCAAGGACGAGCTCAACAAGGTGTACCTGCTGCGGAACTTCCTCGCCGACATGCCGCCGGTCGAAGCGATCGAGTTCCTGCTCGAGCGCATGAAGCGCACCAAGACGAACGCCGAGTTCTTCGCGACCATGGCGCAGGGGTGACGGGACGGGTGCTGGGCGTGGACTGGGGTGAGCGCCGCATCGGCCTCGCCCTCTCCGACGACACCCGGACCATTGCCCGACCCCTGACTACCCTCACCCGTCGCGCGGGGAAGCGGTTTCCGATGCGGCCGCTGCTGGCGGCGTGCGCGGAGCACCAGGTGAGCGCGATCGTCGTCGGGTTGCCGCTGGATGCGCAAGGCGAAGAGGGCGCGGCTGCGGAGGCGGCGCGGGCGCTGGCGGAGGACATCGCGGCTCGCACCTCGCTCCCGGTGACCCTGTGGGACGAGCGCTTGACCACCGCGCGCGCGCTGCGGACGGTGCGGGAGCTGGGCGGGTCCACGCGCGACCGCAAGGGCGACGTGGATGCGCTCGCGGCGGCTCTCATTCTGCAGCACTACCTGGACGCCCAGCGATGACGATGAGGCATACGCCCGTGGCGCGGCGGGAGACGCTCCGCGCGGTCCGTTGGGCACTGCTGCTGGCGATCGCGTGCGGCGGCCCCCCACCGGATCGCTGCGCCGAGCCCATCGCGGCCGACCATTGCGTCACCGTGATCATACCTCGCGGCGCGCCCTTTGCCGCGGCCGTGGAATCGCTGGCCGCCGGGGGCGTAATCGACTCGCGTCTGGGGTTCACGCTGTACGGGCGGCTGCGGGGACTCCCCGCGGAGCTGAAGAGCGGTACCTACCGGCTGCCCGCGGGTGCGCGCTACGGCGACATCGCGCGGGCGCTGCGTGTCGGACGGGGAATCGAGGTGCGCTGGAGCGTCCCCGAGGGTCTGATGCTGAGCGAAGTGGCGGCGCTCGCGGCGGCCCGCCTCGACATCCCCGCGGAATCGGTGCTCGCGGCGGCGCGCGATCCCGACGTGCTGGCGAAGCTCCAGCTGACGGGCATCGCCACCTCGGCGGAGGGCTACCTCTTCCCCACCACCTATCACCTGCCGGTGGGCGTCGGCGCCCGCGCGCTGGTGGACTTCATGACCACCGAGTTTCTGGACAACTGGTCGCCGGCCTGGGATGCCCGGCTCGCCGAGCTGGGCATGGCCCGGCACCAGCTCGTGACCCTGGCGTCGATCGTGGAAGCCGAGGTGCGGTACGGACCCGACCGCGAGTACGTGGCCGCCGTCTATCACAACCGGCTGCGACGGGGCATGCCGCTCCAGGCGGACCCCACGGTGATCTACGCACACGGGCGGCGCCTGTCGCGCGTGTGGGAGCGGCACCTGCGTATCGCCTCGCCGTACAACACCTATCTGCATCCGGGATTGCCACCCGGGCCGATCACGCAGCCCGGCCGTGCGAGCCTGGAGGCGGCGCTGTATCCCAAGCAGGTGCCCTACCTGTACTTCGTGGCGCAGCCAGACGGCAAGCACGTCTTCTCGACCACCTACGCGGAGCACCTCGAGGCGATCCGGGCGATCCGTTCCCGGAGCTCGCGGCGACGGCGCTGACGCGAGCCGAGCCGTGGCATGCCTGCTACGAGCGGTTGTCCGCGAGCGCTACGCCCAGCGCGCGCGCCGCCGCCGTCGGGTCACCTGTGTCGAAGACCGCAGCCGCCACGGCGACGCCGGCGGCGCCCGCCGCCATGACGGATCCGGCGTTCACGGCGGTGATCCCGCCGATCGCCATCACCGGGACCCCCGCGGGGGCCAGTCGCGCCAGCGCAGCCCAGCCCGCGGGGCCCAGGGCGCTCCCAGCGTCGGGCTTCGTTGCAGTCGCGAAACAAGGGCCCACGCTCCAGTAGTCGGCCGGCCATGGGTACGCCCGTTCCGCTTCCGGCTCGGAGCCGACGGAGATTCCGAGCAGGAACCCCGGCGGAACGTGCGGGCGAATGGCATCGAGGGGGAGATCGTCCTGGCCCAGATGGGCGCCGCGCGCGCCAGCGGCCAGGGCGACATCCACCCGGTCATTCACGATGACTCCGACGGGCACAGCGGCGACGAGAGCCCGGGTCACCGCCACGACCGTTGCAGCGGGCGCCGCCTTCCAGCGGACCTGTACCAAGGTGGCGCCGCCGGCCACGGCTCGGCGGCACGCCGCGACGACGTCCTGCCCCTTGAGGAACCGGGAGTCCGCGATCACCATCAGACGGAGCTGATCGCGCAGGATGGGCATGCCGCAAGCTAGCCGGACTGCCACCCCCGCCCGCAAGCGGGAGGGTGGCGTGGACGTCGTCGTCGGAGCGAGGGGGGTGGCTCGCTGGCGCGGGGGCCATCCGTGGATCTACGCCAGCGATGTGCTGCGCGAGCCGGAGGGCGCGGCGCAGCGCGCGGGTATCGTCACGGTGGGCGATCGGCGCGACCGGTTCGTGGGCCGGGCGCTCTATTCTCCGGCGTCGACCATCCGGCTGCGACTCCTCACGACCGACGACATCGCCATCGATACGGCGTGGTGGCGCGCCCGCCTCGAAGCGGCACTCGCTCGACGGGGAACGATCGCCGCCACGGCCTACCGCGTGGCACACGCCGAGGGCGATGGCCTGCCCTCGCTGGTGGTGGACCGGTACGGCCCGTACGTGGTGGCTCAGCTGCTCTCCGCCGGGCTCGAGAGCGCGCGGGCCGACGTGCTGGCCGCGATCCTGGACGTGCTGCGACCCCAGGGCGTGCTCTGGCGACACGATGCCGCGGTACGGAGGCACGAGCAGCTGCCGCTCGCGGTCGAAGCGGCCTACGGCGAGGTCCCCGACGAAGTCGAGGTGGAGGAGCACGGGGTGCGGTATCTCGCTGCGCCCCGCACCGGTCAGAAGACGGGGGCGTTCCTCGATCAGCGCGAGAATCGCCGCCTGGCGGCCGAGCATGCGGTGCCGGGCGGACGGGCGCTGGACGTCTTCACCTACCATGGCTCCTTCGCGCTCCATCTCGCCGGGCGGGCTGCCACAGTCCTGGCGGTGGACCAGAGCGCCGACGCGCTGCTGCGCGGTGCCCGCAACGCCGCCCGCAACGGGATCACCAACATCGAGTGGCGTGAGGCCAATGGGTTCGATCTGCTGCGGGACCTGGAGCGCGCCGGACGCCGGTTCGACACCGTGGTGCTCGATCCGCCCGCGTTCGCCAAGACCCGCGACGCGGTGCCGCGCGCGCTCGCGGGGTACAAGGAAATCAACCTGCGCGCCATGCGCCTGCTGACGCCCGGTGGCGTGCTGCTCACCTGCTCCTGTTCGTATCATGTGGGACGTGAGGGCTTCGCCCGCATGCTCGCCGAAGCCGCCGCAGACAGTGGCCGGCAGCTGCAGGTCATCGCCCGGGTGGGAGCGGCGCGCGACCATCCGGAGCTCCTGACGGTGCCCGAGACGGGGTATCTCAAGGGCGCGCTGCTGCGCGCGATCGATGCACCGCCCGATCCCCGTTGACTCCCGCAGGTGCCGATACAAGCTTGGACGCCATGCCGGCGTCCGGTCATACCCGGTCTCACGCCGTCCAGCGCGTGCTCTGGGGCATCCTGCTGGCCAACCTCGTGGTGGTCGCGGCGAAGGTGCTGGTCGGCTTCGCCGCCGGCTCACTGGCGGTCCTCGGCGACGCGATTCACTCCACTGCCGACGCCATGAACAACATCCTCGCGCTGGTCGTCGTGCACGCCGCCGCCAAGCCACCTGACGAAGATCACCCGTACGGGCATGGCAAGTTCGAGGCACTGGGGACGCTGGCGATCGTGGGATTCATGTCGATCACCTGCTTCGAGCTGGTCCGCGACGCCGTCGCCCGTCTGACCGGCACTCACAGGCCGCCGTTCCTGTCGGACCTGCAGCTCGGCGCACTGCTCGCGACGCTCGTCGCGAACATCGCCGTCGCGTGGTTCGAGACCCGACGCGGTCGCGCGCTGCGGAGCGACATCCTGCTCGCCGATGCCGCCCACACCCGGGCCGATGTGTTCATCACGACCGGCGTGCTCGCGGGCATGCTCTTCGCGCGTCGCGGCTGGTGGTGGGTGGATCCGGTGCTCGCGCTGGTGATCGCCGGCTTCATTGTACGGATCGCGTTCAAAGTCTTCCGGCTCGCCGTACCGGTGCTGGTGGACGAGCGCGCCATTCCCACCGCCGCCATTCAGCGCCTGGCGGAGAGCGTGCCGGGGGTGCGGAGCGCGTACGCCATCCGGTCACGCGGCGGCATGATCGCCCACGGCCGCTACGCCGAAGTGACCATCGCGGTGGATGGCTCGGCCAACGTGGCCGATGCCCACGTCATCGCCGACCGGGTGGAGGCGCTCCTCAAGGAGGATCTCGAGCTGAGCGCCGTCACCGTCCACGTGGAACCATGCTGAGCTCCCGGCCGCGGGATCACGGGCGCCACGGCGACGGTGACCCTCGGTCGCTCCGCCGCGAGTACCACGAGTTCCTGCTGCAGCGGATCGAGGAATACAAGAACTCGCTCGGCCGTCGGGAAATCCTCGCCATCGGCGACGAGGCGGTGCAGGAGCTGGACCAGAGCACCACCGGTCAGTACGTGCTCACCGAAGTGCTCGTGCTCGAGCACGTCGATCGCATCATCATGAAGCGGCTGCGGCTTCCGTCGTTTCCGCGATGGAAGCGCCAGCACCGGGCACTGCGTGACGCACAGCGTCAGCCAACGCACTGGGGGCTCGAGCCCGATTCCCTGCTCGTGGACTACGGTCTGCGACTCGAGCCCGCCGAGGAAGTGGTGGTGATCGGAGCGCGTTGGCTGTCGGCGGCGTTGTTTCTGGCCGCGCACGACGCGCGAGTGTTGCTGCTCGATCAGGACCTCGGCGCGATCGAGTCCGCCGAGCAGCGCGCCGTGACCGAGCAGCTCGCCCTGCGGTTCGAAGCGCTGGTGCTCCAGTTCGGCGGCTGGTTCCCCGAGTGCCGCCCGGTGCTGGCGCTCGTGGACCCCGCCGCCCTCACCGAAACCCGGCCGCCGGACCGCGCTCACGCGCTCGACAGCCTGCGGCGGCGCACGGCGACGGGGGGAGTACACCTGGTACTCCCCGCGGTGCGCGGCGAGGGTGTGGTGCCGCTCGACCCCGCGCAGCTGCAGCCCACCTACGCGGACTGGGAGATCGTGCGCCGCCCGCGCTCGCCCCGGGGGTCCGGCTTCGCGGCCATCAAGCCGCGTCAAAATGACACTGGGTAGCCCGTGTCGAAATGACGACTCCAAGCTTTCGTCAATCTCGTAAGTTCTTTTTATACAATCACTTATGGTTTTGTCCCCGTGGCCGGAGGCTTGCCACTAGGAGTGGCGTCAGTTTCGCAACGCGAGTGACGATGACGAGCCTGCCACTGGTGCTGGACAACGAGCCGCTGGGAATCGTGCTGCGGGTGGGACGCGATCGTGCCCGCCCCGCACGGATCTGGGCGTATTGCTGGTTCGCCGATGAGGCGGAGGGGGAAGATCACGTCCATCGGCACCTGCCAGTGGATCCGCGCGCCTAGAGAGGGGGCGCCGACCACCGCAGACGGGCCGCGCTCGCCGCGCGGCCCTTTTGCGTGCCGCCCCCCTCACACGGCCTCGCTGATCGACGTGAAGGTGAATTCCCGCACCAGCAGGGGCGGCACCACGACGCTCCCTCCCACACCGCCGGATTCCGCTGCCGCGACGCGGACTGGCCGTCCGATGGCCTCGAGGTTGTTGAGCGCGATCACGGGACTCTCGTTGAAGCGGAAGTTGCGCACGGCGCGGGTCACGCGCCCATCCTCGATGAGGAACAGACCGTCGCGCGTCAGTCCCGTGAACAGCAGACTGCGTTGGTCCACGGCTCGGATGTACCACAGGCGGGTCACCAGCAGTCCCCGCGACACCTGCGCGATGAGCTCATCCTGCGACGCGGTGCCGCCCTGGAGCCTGAGCCCGCCGCCAAACGGCACGGGCTGGACACCCTGCTTGTCAGCCCAGTAGCGGTCATAGGCCAGGTTCTTCAGCACGCCGTTCTCGATCCACACGGTGCGCGGCACGGGAAGCCCTTCCCCGTTGAACGGCGACTCCAGCAGATCCCCATCGGCCGGGTCGGAGAGCAGGGTGATCCGCTCATCCACGACCTGGTCACCCAGCTTGGTGCCGCCACCCCGCTTGGCAAAGAAGCTCCGGCCCTCGTCCGCCGCCCGGGCATTCATCGCGAAGCGCAGCAACCCTATGAGATTGCCGACTGCCGTGGGCTCGAGGACCACGGTGTACCGGCCGGGCTCCAGTGCGGCGGGCTCCCGACTGCCGCGGGCTTTGGTGATGGCACGCTCTGCGAGGCTGGCCGGCCGCGTCATGCGATCCCAGTCGTTGTGGGCCGTGCCGGCCCAGCCCGAGCCTTGCCCATCGGGGGTGCGGACCGTGAGGGTGAAGGCAGCTTCGGCGGAGCGATGATAGGCGAACAGGCCCGCGGAGTTCGCGATCGCGCTCGCGCCCGCCACGCGCTGCAGGAACCCGGCGCCGACGACGCCGGCGGTCTCGCAGGCGTCGGCCACGATCCGCACCGCGTCGGCCCGCACCGCCGCGTCGAGCCGTTCGGTGGCCGCGAAGGTAGCGGGCACCTCTCGGTACGTCTGGGGTCCGAGCAGTGGCATCTGCTCCGGGTCTTCGGGGGCCAGGCCCGCTAGCCGCTCGCTGGCCGCGACCACGCGGGCCACGCCGTCGTCGTCGAACAGATTGGTGGTCACCGACGCCTGGCGCCGACCGACCCGCGACGACACCGTGGCCACGGCGTTGGACGTATCGCCGGAGGTGGAGATCTGGTTCGCGGCGAACCGCGTATTGCCGTCCGCCCCCGACGTGAGGTTGACCTGGCAGCCGTCGGCGGTGGAGCGGGCCAGGATGCGCTCGCACAGATCGCGAGCCTGCGCCCGTGTCAATCCCTCAGCCACGGTACCTCCCGGTGTTGATCACGTTGACGCTGTGGAAGCGAGCCGGAGGGCAACCGTGGCTGACCGCGTTCGACTGCGACGGTTGCCCCTTGCCATCGTTGAACGAGCCGTTGAGCGTGTATGACCGCGGGCCCCCGAGGAGATCGAGGGAATTCCAGAAATCGGTCGTCCGCGCCTGGTACGCCACGTCCTTCAGCATGCCCACGATCTTCCCGCCGCTGATTTCGTAGAAGACCTGGCCGCCGAACTGGAAGTTGTAGCGCTGCTGATCGATAGAGTACGATCCTCGCCCGATGATGTAGATGCCCCGATCGGTGGCCGCGATGAGATCATCCACATCGAGGTCGCGCTCGCCGGGGAGGAGCGAGATGTTGGGCATCCGCTGAAACTGCACGTCCGCCCACGACTCGGCGTAGGAGCAGCCGTGCGAGCGCGTGCGACCCGTGTAGGGACGAATCCACTCCACCTGATCGCGGGTCGTCTGGTAGTCCACCAGGATCCCGTTCCTGATCAACCGGTACGTTTCCGGCGCCACCCCGTCATCGTCCCAGCCGCACGCGGACAGCGAACCGGGCTGCGCGCGATCGCCCTGCACCTGCATGAACTCGGGGCCGTACTTCAGCTTGCCCAGCACCGCCTCGGGCGGCGCCGCGAAGCTGGTACCGGCGTAGTTGGCCTCGTACCCCAGCACCCGATCGAGCTCGGTCGGATGAGCGATCGACTCGTGGATCGTGAGGAACAGGTGGTGTGGATCGAGGACCAGATCGTAGCTGCCCGCCTCGACCGACTTCGCCGACAGCTTCTGGACCGCCTCCTCGGCCCACCGGGGCGCGTTCCCGATCAGGTCCGCGCGGGTGACCCACTCGTACCCCAGCCCCATCGGCGCGATCTCGGCCGAGTTGCGGGACTGGAAGTCACCGGCCCGGGGATCGACGGCGGTCACCGACATCTGCGGCAGGCACCGGTAGATGTGCTGGACGGTGAACACGTCGTCGGTCGAGGCGTAGGTCTTCTCCTGGAGAAAGAACGCCATCGAGGAATTGACGAACCGCGCACCGGGCACCGCCAGCGCCGCCTCATTGGCCCGCAGCAACAGATCGATCTTGTCCTCAATCGGCACCTTGAACGGATCGACCTCGATCGGGCTCTGCCACCGACCATCAGCCACCGGATCGACCGGCGCGAGAACCACGGGGCGCCGCGTGGCACGGCGGTTGGCCCGGGCCTGCGCGACAGCGCTGCGCGCGATGTGCGCGACGGCATCGCGTGTGAGCTCGCGACTCGCCGCGAATCCCCATGCCCCGTCAACGAGGACCCGAACGCCGCATCCGTACGTCTCCGATTCGTTGGCGCCGGTGACGCGTCGCTCGCGGGTGGCAACCGACTGCGAGCGGTTGCGCCCGATGCGGACGTCGGCGTAGCCTGCACCCGCGGCCTTCGCGGCATCGAGCGCGTGCAGGCAGAGGTCCCGGATGGCCGAGTCGGCCTGCGGCGGCGGCAGGACGGCCGCCGCGGCGAATCCGGCGGCGGTCGTTCCGAGGAACTGGCGGCGGTCCATGCGTACCTCCGGCGAATCAGGCGTCAGGGCAGGCACTGTCTACCTGCCGTGCTGGGAACACTACCGGCAACCGGAACTCTTGCAACTACCTCCGACAGAGGTATCTATTCGCACATGCCCACGGTGACCATCAACGGCCGCTCCTTCTCCGCCGAGCCCACACAGACCATCCTGGACGTTGCTCGCGCCGCGGGCATCGATATCCCGACGCTGTGCTGGTACCCCACGCTGCCCACCGTCGGCAACTGCCGCATCTGCCTCGTGTCGGTGGAAGGTCAACCGAAGCTGTTGCCGGCCTGCGCGACGCCGGTGTCGGACGGGATGCGCGTGACGACAGAGTCGCACGCGGCGGTCGAGAACCGGCGCGGCGTGCTGCGCCTGCTGCTGGAGCGCTATCCGGCGGACCACCTGCGGGATGGCGGGCGCGCGGACCCGCGCAACGATTTCGAGCGCTATGTCGTGCGCTACGGAGTCGAGCCGAGCGCGGTCGCCGGTCGGGACCTGCCGCTGCGCGGCGGCGATGCGCGTCCCGGCGATCCGATGATTCGCCACGACATGACGACCTGCATCCTGTGCACCCGGTGCGTGCGGGCGTGCGAGGACATCCAGGTCGTCGGCGTGCTGGACGTCGCGTACCGCGGCGAGGATGCGCAGATCGTGGTCGGGGCGGACGGCGACGCCGATCGCGCCGGGTGCACGTGGTGCGGTGAGTGCGTCCGGGTATGTCCGACCGGGGCCATCTTCGAGGTGATGCCGCGCCAGCGGTTTCGTCCAGAGCAGATCCGCTCGCCCGAGCGCGTGGTGCGCGCCATCTGCCCCTACTGCGGCGTCGGCTGCCAGCTCGATCTCCACGTGGCCGAGGGCGCCATCGTCCGGGTCACCTCGCCGGACATCGAGCTCGACACGCCGAACCAGGGCTCCACCTGCGTGAAGGGACGCTTCGGCTACGACTTTCCCCAGCACCGCGACCGGCTGACGGCACCCCTAATCCGTCGCGGCTGGGAGCGGCACCAGGGGCGGTGGGAGTGGCGCGGCGCCGCCGGACGCGAGCGGCGCGGCGGTCCGTGGCGCACGATCGAGGGGGAGGGGCAGCGATCCAAGCCCGGGACGCCGCCGCGGGCGATGGGGAAGACGGTGCGCGAGCTGCCGCTGCTGGAGCGACTCGACCAGGACATCCGCGACCGGGTGGCGACGCCGGCGTCGTGGTACGAGCCGTTCCGTGAGGCGACGTGGGAGGAGGCGCTCTCCCTGGTGGCGCAGGAGCTGCTGCGGGTCAAGTCCGAGCGGGGGCCCAACGCGCTGGCGTGTTTCTCCTCGGCCAAGTGCTCCAACGAGGAAAACTACGTCATGCAGCGGATGTTCCGGGGCGCGATCGGGACCAACAACGTCGACCACTGCACGCGGCTGTGCCACTCGACCTCGGTGGCCGCGATGCAGCGGGCGATCAACACGGCCGCGGCATCCGGCTCCATGCGCGAGGTGGAGCACGCCGCGGACGTGATCTTCATTGCCGGTGCCAACACCACGGAATCGCACCCCGTGTTTGGCGCCGCCATCAAGCGGGCGCACGAGCGCGGTGCGACCCTGATCGTCGCCGACCCGCGGCTGACCGAGCTCGCCGCGCGGGCCGACATCCATCTCCAGATGCAGCCTGGCACCGACGTGGCGTTGTATTCGGGCATGCTCCACCACATCCTCGCCGCGGGCCTCGAAGACCGGGCGTTCATCGCCGAGCGCACGCACGACTTCGACGCGGTGCGCGAGGCGGTCGCCGCCTATGACCCGGCGACCGCGGCCAAGCTGTGCGGCGTTCCGGCGGAGCAGATCCGGGCGGCGGCCGAGACCTACGCCCGCGGACCCGCTACGAGCACGCTGTGGGCGATGGGGCTCACGCAGCACGCCACGGGTACGGACATCGTGACCTCGCTCCTCAATCTGATGTTCGCCTGTGGCATGATCGGGCGGTGGGGTGCCGCCATGCTCCCGATCCGGGGTCAGAACAACGTGCAGGGCGCGTCCGACATGGGCGCGATCCCGTTCGTCTACCCCGACTACCAGCCGGTCACGGATGCCGCCGCGCGGGCCCGGTTTGCCGCCGCCTGGGGGGTGGCGCCGCAGACCATGTCGCTCGAGAACGGCCTGATGGTCACCGAGATCGTCAAGCCCGAAAGCGGCGTTCGCGCGATGTACATCATGGGCGAGAATCCGATCATTTCGGACCCCGACATCGCCCACGCCGAGGCGTGGTTCCGCGAGCTCGAGTTCCTCGCCGTCCACGATCTTTTCCTCACGGAAACGGCGCGCTACGCGGATGTCGTGCTGCCCGGCTCGTCGTTCGCCGAGAAGACGGGGACGTTCGTCAATACCGAGCGACGCATCCAGCTCAGCCGGCCGGCGTTGCCACCACCGGGGCAGGCCCGTCTCGACCTCGACATCCTCGTGGACCTCTCGCGCCGCCTCGGATTGCCGACGCCGTTCGTGGACGCGGAGGCCGTGATGCACGAGATCATCTCGGTCACGCCCTCCTGGGCCGGCGTGACCTACCCGCGCCTCGAGGGAGCCGGGTTACAGTATCCAGTACCGGCGGCCGATCACCCGGGGACGGCGTTCCTGTTCGCCGACCGGTTCCCGACCGCGGACGGGCGAGCCCGTTTCGTCCCGGTGCGCTACGCGCCGCCGGTGGAGCTGCCCGACGCCGACTATCCGTTCGTGATGAACACCGGCCGCCTCCTGTATCACTGGCATACCGGGACGATGACGCGGCGCGCGAGCGGCCTGGACTCGCGCGAACCGACGCCGATCGTGGAGATCCACCCCGACGATGCGGTGACCCTCGGTGTCACGGACGGCGATCTGGTCCGGCTCACCTCGCGCCGGAACGCGATGATCTCGGCGGTTCGCGTGTCGCATCGCGTGGCGCGCGGCCAGGTGTTCGTGCCGTTCCACTTCCGCGAAGCCGCGGCGAACCTGCTGACCAACCCCGTGTTGGATCCCTACGCGAAGATGGCGCAGCTCAAGGTCTGTGCCGTCCGCATCGAGCTGGCGCGCGTGCCGGCGGCCGCCGACGCGTCGGCCTAGGGGCACCCACCCGGGCGCGCGGCCTCACCCTGGCGGGTCGACTGGCGTAGATTCCGAGCGCCGTGGCACAGACCGACACGCGGATGCACGCCATCGTCAAGGACCGCCCGGGACCCGGGCTGACGGTCACGACCGTCCCCAAACCCTCACCCGGTCCGGGCGAGGTGCTGATCGCCGTCCGGCATGCCGGCGTGTGCGGGACCGACCTGCACATCGCCGACTGGGATCCGTGGGCGCAGGGCCGCATCCGCCCGCCGATCGTGGTTGGCCACGAGTTCGCGGGCGAGATCGTGCAGATGGGTGAAGGGGTGACGGAGCTGAGCGTGGGTCAGCTGGTCACCGCCGAGGGGCACCTGGTCTGCAATCATTGCCTGCAATGCCGCACCGGCAACGGGCATATCTGTCGCAACACCAGGATCATCGGGGTCGATCGCGACGGCGCATTCGCCGAGTTCGTGGTGATGCCCGCGACCAACGTCCTGTCGCTCGACGGTATCCCCACCGAAGTCGGCGCGATCATGGATCCCATGGGAAACGCGTTCCACACCGTGCTGACCGCGGAGATCCCGGGAAGCACGGTGTTCATCGTGGGGTGCGGACCGATCGGCTGCTTCGCTGTCGGCATCGCTCGTGCGGCAGGTGCAGCGAAGGTGATCGCCTCCGACGTGAACCCCAAGCGGCTGGCGCTGGCGCAGCAGATGGGCGCGCAGCTGACGATCAACGCGCGCACCGACGACGTCGTCCGGACCGTGCAAGAGGCCACCGGCGGCGAGGGCGTGGATGTCGTCTGCGAAATGTCAGGCGTTCCGTCCGCCCTGCACCAGGCCTTCGCAACGGTCCGGATGGGTGGTCGCGTGCAGCTGCTGGGCATCCCGCGGGGCGAAGTGCCGGTGGACTTCGCGACGGAGATCATCTTCAAGGGCGTCACGATATACGGCGTCATCGGACGCAAGATGTACGAAACGTGGCACGACATGCGTCGCTTCCTCACGAACGGGATGCTGGATCCGCGCCCCGTGATCACCCACCGCTACCCGCTCGCCCGTGTCGACGACGCCCTCGCCGCCATCCGCTCCGGCGACGCCGGCAAGGTCATCCTGGAGATCGCATGAGCTTCACGGCCCGTCTCGACGCCGAGCTGCAGCAGTTCCAGCGCGACGGTGTGTACAAGCGCCTCAACCATCTCGCCGCGCCGCAGGCCGCCCGCACAGTGATGGAAGGACGCGGCGAGATCGTCATCCTGTCGTCCAACAACTATCTGGGCCTGTGCAACGAACCCGCGGTCGTGCAGGCTGGCAAGACCGCACTCGATCGCTTCGGCGCGGGCACCGGATCGGTGCGGTTCATCTGCGGCACATTCACGGTGCACCGTGAGCTCGAAACCGCGCTCGCACGCTTCGTGGGGGGCCCGGCATCGCTCACCTACGTGAGCTGCTGGAACGCCAACGAGGGGCTGATCCCCACCCTCCTCGGCGAGGAGGACGTGGTCATTTCCGACCGGCTCAACCACGCCTCGATCATCGACGCCATCCGCCTCGCCAAGGTCATCACCAAGTGCCAGACGGTCGTGTACGAGCACTCCGATATGGCCGATCTGGAGGCCAAGCTGCGCGCGACGCGCGATCGACGGCTGCGGCTCGTGTTCACCGACGGCGTGTTCTCAATGGAAGGTGACATCGCCCGACTCCCCGACATCATCGAGCTGGCGCGCCGTCACGATGCGGTGGTCGCGGTCGACGACTCACACGCCACCGGCGTCCTCGGCAAGACCGGGCGCGGCACCGCCGAGCATTTCGGCCTGGTGGGCGAGATCGACATCATCACGTCAACGCTCGGCAAGGCGCTGGGCGGCGCGGCGGGCGGCTTCACCGCGGGACCCGAGGCGCTGATCGACTACCTGATCCAGCGTTCGCGCCCGCAGTTGTTCTCGAATGCCCTGCCCCCCACCGTCGCCGCGTCGGCGCTGGCAGCCGTTCACCACGTCGAGCACCATCCGGAGCTGGTGACGCGTCTACACGAGAATGCCAGGTACTTTCGCGAGCAGCTGCAAGGCCTGGGCTTCAAGCCCCTCCCCGGAGACACACCCATCATTCCCGTGATCCTCGGCGAGACCGCCCAAGCGATCCGCATGAGCGAGCGGCTGCTCGACGAGGGCGTGTTCGTCACCGGATTCGGCTACCCCGTGGTACCGCAGGGCCACGCTCGCGTGCGGTGCCAGATCTCCGCCGCGCACACGCGGGACGATCTCGATTTCGCCCTGCACGCGTTCCGCAAGGTGGGGCGCGCCCTCGAGCTCATCTGATCCCTCCCCTCCCTCCGGGAGCCACTCCGATGTCCCGACCAATCGCGGCGCTGGTCGTCTGCTTCGCCATGGGCCTCGGGGGCCGCCTACCCGCCCAGCAGCCCGGCACCGTCCCCGCTCCCGCCAGCATCATCGGCTTCGAACCGGGCACCGACTCGATGCTCGCCGACTGGGGTCAGATCACGCGCTACTTTGCGGCACTCGCCAGTGCCAGCCCGCGGGTGCGTGTCGACACGCTGGGGCCCACCACGCTCGGGCGTCCCCTGCTCCTCGTTACCGTCACATCGCCGACACACCAGGCGCAGCTCGCCGCGCTGCGCGCCGGGCAGCGCCGCCTCGCCGACCCCAGGGGCCTGACGGCGCGAGCCCTCGATTCGCTGCGCCGCCACCAGCCAGCCGTCGTCCTGATCGGGCACAACATCCACTCGACCGAGATCGCCTCGAGTCTGTCCAGCATGGAGTTGGCGTATCGGCTCGTGACTGAGCCTACCCTCGCCCGCCTGCTCGACTCGCTGGTCGTGTTGCTGGTGCCTTCGCTCAACCCCGACGGCCTCGATACGACGGTGGCGTGGTACCGCCGGTACCGCGGGACACGTTACGAAGGGGGCCCGCTGCCCTGGCTGTACCACCCCTACGTCGGCCACGACAACAACCGTGACTGGTACATGCTCACCCAGATGGAAACCCGGCTGGTGACGCGGGTGCTGTACCGCGAGTGGTTCCCGGAAATCGTGTACGACGTGCATCAGATGGGAAGCGATGGCGTCCGTCTGTTCGTGCCCCCCTTCGCCGACCCGGTGAACCCCAATCTCGACCCTGCGCTGGTGGCGGCGACCAGCGCCGTCGGGTCGGCGATGGCGGCCGCGCTCTACGACGCCGGGCTCAGCGGCATCGCGCAGCGGCGGCGCTACGACCTCTGGTGGCACGGCGGGTTCCGGACCGTCCCGGCCCGCCACAACATGATCGGTATCCTCTCCGAGGCGGCGAGTGCCCGACTGGCATCACCGGCTCACATTCTGCCGGACTCGCTGGAGCAGCCACCGCGGGGCGTCGACGCGCTGGTCCCCTGGCCGGGCGGCACCTGGCGCATCGGCGATATCATGACGTACCAGCGCATCGCCGCCGACGCAGTGCTGCGCTACGCCGCGACCTCCCGCTCCGAGCTGATCACGCGATTCGTCGAGCTGGGACGTCGGGCCGTCGCCGCCGGCCTCGCCGGCGATCCCTTCGCATACGCGCTCCCGCCGGCGGACGACCCCGGGGCCCAGGCCACCCTGGCGAACGCCCTGCTCGCCGCCGGGATCGAGATCTCGCGGGCCCAGGACGCCTTCGTCGCCGATGGACGGACCTATCCGGCCGGTACCCTGGTGATTCTCATGGCGCAGCCGTTCCGCGCGCACGTCAAGGACCTCCTCGAGCCGCAGCACTATCCCGACCCCGGGGGAAGCCGGACCCCCTACGACATCGCTGGATGGACACTGCCGCTCACCATGGGAGTTCCCGCGGACGCGATCCGTGCATCGTTCACCGCCAACCTGGTGCGCGTCGACACGGTCGCGGTGCCGCCGGGGCGGATCGTCGGCGCGGGCGACGTGTTCCTGCTTCGCAACCGCGCGGCGGCCGAGTCTCGGGCCGTTGCCGCGCTGCTCGGCGCCGGGCAACACGTGGCGTGGACCGACAGCGCCGTGGTGGGGTGGGGTCCGCGGGCGCGCGCGATCCTCGCGGACCTGGCGGCGCGTGACGGCTTCGACGTGTACGCCGCCCCGGCCGCGCCCGCAGGGCTGCGGGGGATGCGACAGCGCCTGCCACGCATCGCCCTGTACCAGCCCTACACCGCCAGCATCGATGAAGGCTGGACGCGCTGGGTATTCGAGCAGTATGGCATCAGTTACGCGACAGTGCACGACGGTGACATGCGCCGGGGGGAGTTGCGCCGACGCTTCGACGTCGTGGTCCTGCCAAGTCTCTCGGCACGACAGCTGGACGCGGGGCGCGACTCCGTCACGGTACCCGCGGCGTATGCCGGGGGACTCGGGTCGGCCGGTGGTGACGCACTTTCGGTGTTTGTTCGCGACGGTGGGACGCTTGTGTGCCTCAATGCTTCAAGTGATTTCGCGATTTCGCGGCTTAAGCTGCCAGTCAGCAACGTGCTAGCTACTGATGCACAGACGCAACAGGTCTCGCGTTTTCTGGCGGCGGGTTCTATCTTGGGGGTCGCCTTTCGCCGACCGGGAGGGGGTGGCCGGGTCTCGAGTCCGGTGCTGGTGGGAATCCCGGACTCGTTGGGGGTGTTCTTCGAGGGCGGTGCCGCCTTCGAGGCCCAGCCCCCAGCCCAGGCCCTGGGGTGGTACGCACCCGAGCCGCTGCGCTCCGGGTTCGCCCGAAACCCGGACGTGGTGGCCGGGCGGGCGGCGGCGGTCGATATCGCGGTCGGTCGAGGCAGAGTGGTGCTGTTCGGCTTTCGGCCGCAGTTCCGCGGCCAGACACATGGGACGTTACGACTGTTGTTCAACGCGGTCCTGTTGGCGGCCCCCTGACGGGGTCGTGGGAGGTAGCCCGATGAAGCACATGTCTCGCGCCCTCTGGGGTCTCGCACTCCTGGCGATCGTGGCCACGCCGGCGGCGGCGCAGCAGCAGAAATCCGACTGGTCCTACCAGTGGTATTGGGGCGCGCACATCGGGGCGTTCGGCTACGCGACCAACGCTCAGCCCACCTACTGGGACCCGATGATCGGCGCGCACTGGTTCATCACCAAGAAGCGCGTCGGTCTCTACACGGGCATCGAGCAGGCGTTCTTCACGTCCGACGCGCGCTCGGTGGTCAACAATCGGACCGTCACGTTCAGCGAGGTCCGCCGCATCATGCTGGGGCTCGTCGCGATGCCCAAGCGCGGGTTTCTGGAGCCCTATCTGGGCGGTGGCTTCGCGGTGATGTACATCGTGAACCCGGTCCTCGACTGCACCGGGTGCTCAGCCACCGAGCAGGCGGCAGCGCAGACGGCGCTCGCCAATGCCACGACGACGGGTCTCGCGTGGGGTATGGCCGGTGGGGCGTACAACATGGGGAACCTGTCGATCTTCGCGCACTACATGGTGACCGACGCCGGCGCGTCGCTGATTCAGGGTGCGACGCACGCGTTCCAGGGAGGCGTGCGCTACTCCTTCGGCCGCTCGCGTGAGGGTATCCCGGGCACCTGATCACGACCGCCTGCGCGCAACGTCCCCAGCCGCCCGTCCGGGTTCCCCGGACGGGCGGTTGCGCGTGGGGCCGTCAGCGTGAGGTCCACGGGCTGTCGGCGAGGGTGAAGCGGAGCGGCCAGTCGGCGGCCCGGCTGACCCCTATCCGTGGCGTGACTGAGACCGCCGCCCGGCCGGCTCCGGGGTCGCGCTCAATTCGCAACGGCCCGGCGGTGAGTGAGGCACCGTTGTGCACGCCGGTGATCCCCAACGCCTGACACAGGCGTGCGGGGCCGGCACACAGCGCTCGCGCCGCCACGCCGCCGCGCCGGCGCCGCATCGTCGCGAGACCGGAGAGTGGCTCGAGGGCGCGGATCAGCACCGCCGCCGGGAACCCGTTCCGTTCGGTGACGGCATTGAGACACCAGTGCATACCGTAGGTGAAATAGACGTAGCAGCTGCCAGGCGGCCCGTAGAGCGCGTCATTGCGAGCGGAACGGTGCCCGCGCCACGCGTGGCAGGCGGGGTCGTCCGGGCCGAGGTACGCTTCGGTTTCCACGATGCGCCCCGCGACCTGATGCCCGCCGATCTCGCTCACCAGCACGTGGCCCAGCAGCCGTCGAGCCACCAGCGCCGTGCTGCGGGCATAGAAGCGAGCCGCCAGCGGCTGCCCTATTCGCCGATCAGACCCCGCTTCACGCGCGACCAAAACGACTCCCCGTCGGCGTCCGTCTCCGGGGCCGGCCGCTCCCGCTGAGCCGGCTGGGAGATCGGTGGGGCCTCCGCCCCGGCGTCCGCGTCGCGATCCAGCCCGGCCTCGGCGGGGCCGCGCACGCCGCGGCCGCGCCCACCGCGCCGCCTACGGCGCCGTCCTTCGCCCTCGGCATCACGCGCCCGATTCGACTCTGCCCCCCGGTGCGGCGCGTCCGTCCGCTGGCGCTCGCTGCGCGCCGGCCGGTCGTCCTCCTGCACGGCCGCCGCAGGTGGTCCGCGGCGGCCCCGGCTGCCGGACCGGCCGCGCACGCTGCGCGTCGGCCCCGGCTGCCCCGCACCGGAGCGCGGGGCCTCGGGCTCGGGTGTGGCGGCCGGGCCGCCGCCCGCTCGTGGTACCGCATCCTCCGCCGGCACGGCGGCCGCGGGCTCCTCGGCGCGGGCCGCAGGCCGGCCACCGCGCGACCCGCGGCGGAACCGCGTGCTGCGCGCGGCGGGGCCGGCCGCCCCCTCCGTGGACGGGGTGTTGCCGCGCGGGGTCGCCTCGCGGGGCGCCGTGTCGGGCCGCAACCGCACCTGGTACCCGCCATCTTCCTGCTTGGACAGATCAATGATCTCCGCATCGTGCGCCTGCCGCAGCAGACGGGGGAACTTCGCGGCGCTGAGCGCATCGACATCCTCGCCGCTCAGCTCCACCATGGCCTCGCGCAGCTCCTCGGCCTCGACCGTCTGGTCGTCGCGCTCGACCCGGCCCAGCGCCTGGCGCAACACGCCAAACGCATCACCGAGGGAGAACCCCCGGCGCCGGCCGCCCGCCTCCGGCTTCTCGGCGCGCTCGCCGCGGCTACCCCGGCCGCCGCTCTCACGACTCCGCTCGGCACGCGCCTTGGGGGTGGGCGAGGGCGCGCCATCGCTCTCCGGACCGAGGGCGACCTCGTACTGCCCGTTGTCCAGTCGGGTGAGCGTGATGATTCCCCGCTTTGCCGCCTCGACGACGAACTTGCTGAACCGCGAGAACCCGCTGTCTTTCTCGTCGAAGTTCGGGTCGAGCTCCTGCATCACCTGCTTCAGGCGGTCCGATCGCATCACGTCGTTGTGAGCGGTCATCTGCTTCACCGCCTCCACGGTGAGCTGCCAGGGGTCACGGCGCTCGTACTGGACGTCGCTGGTCTTGGTCAGCCCCGCGAGCTCGGAGTACGAGTAGTACTCGTCGCAGTTCTGGATCAACAGGTCGCTCGACGACTCGCGGATCCCCACCCCGATCACGTACTTGCCGTACTCCTTCAGCTTGAGCACCAGTGCCGAGAAATCCGAATCGCCTGACAGCAGGATGAACGTCCCGATTTCGGGACGGGTGAACACGAGCTCCAGCGCGTCGATCGCGAGCCGGATGTCAGTCGCGTTCTTCTTGTTCGACCCGTAGGCGGGCGCGAAGATCAGATCGATGGACGATTCGGACAGGGGGACGATGTACTGCGGGTAGCGTCGCCAATCGGCGTAGGCGCGCTGGACCGCCACCTTCCCCCGGATGATCTCGGACTGGAGGAGCCGCTTCAGCTCCGTCTGCAGGTCCGAGCGGATGCCCATCGTCACGTTGTCGAAATCGATGAGCAGCGCCGCGTTCGGCGCGTGGGCGGGGGGTTCCTTGTGGGGCGGCCGCGCGAGATGGCTATGCGGCATGGACGTCATGTCGTCGTACTCAGCTCCAGGCTCACGACCTGCGCGAGCTCCCGTCGCTTCACCTTGCCGCTTCCGGTCAGCGGGAAGGCGTCGACGAAGCGCACCAGGTCGGGCACTTTGTAGTCGGCGAGCGCCTCGCGACTGAACGCGCGCAGCTCGTCCGGCGTGATGATGGCCCCCTCTACGGGCACGACGCAGGCGACGGACAGCTCCCCGAGAATCTCGTTGGGGATACCGACGACGCAGACGTCGTCCACCGCGGGGTGCGTGCGCAGGAAATCTTCCAGCTCACGCGGGTAGATCTTGTGGCCGCCACGGATGATCAGCTCGCTCCGCCGGCCCACGATCCTGACGTACCCCTCTTCGTCGAGGATGGCGAGGTCGCCCGTCAGGAAGTGGCCCTCGCTGGTGAAGGAGCGGCGGGTCTCGCCGGGCATGCGGAAATATCCCTGCATCACCCCGGGGCCCTTCACCGCCAGCTCGCCCACGGCCTCCAGACCGTGCACCGTGCCGGTCACGACATCCACCACCCGGACCTCGACTCCGGTGATGGGACGACCCACCGTGGCGCGACGCCGCTCTGCCGGGTCCTGCGGTCGCGTCACCGTTACCGTGGGACCGGTCTCGGTCAGCCCGTACGCGATCTCGACGTCGCACCAGCGCCGAATCCGGTCGGCGAGCTGCGGAGAGACCGGGCTCCCCGCGATGATCCCCGTCCGGCAGGCCGGCGGGCGCTCGGCAAACGCCGGCTCCCGCATCAGCAGCTCGAACATCGTCGGGACCCCGTGGACCAGGGTGACCCGCTCCCGGCGAATCAACTCGAGCGCCGCAGCGGCCTCGAAGCGCTCCTGCAGCACCAGCGTGGCCCCGCTGGCGAGTGTCATCACCACGACGTGGAGGCCGAAGATGCCGTTGCACGGCACGGCGCACAACGCGCGATCGTCGCCGGTGTGGACAATCGCACCCGCCGTCAGGCGGGCCGGCTCCAGCACGTTGGCATGCGTGAGCACGACCCCCTTCGGCTTCCCCATCGTCCCGGACGTGTACAGGATCGCGAGTGGCGTGCGCGACGGGTCAGCCAGCTCGTGCGGCTCCAACGGAGTAGGCGCGCGCGCCACCAAGTCCGCCCAGCGATACACCCGACTGTCGAGCCAACGATCCTCGGCCGCCACGGCCACGACGAACCGCAGGTCCGGCAGCTCCGGCAGGAGCTGGTCCATCCGCTCCAGCAGGTCGGTGTCGCGCCACACGTCCACGACCACCATGGCACGCGCCTCGGCGTGCCGCAGCTGGTAGCGCAACTCCTGCGCGCCCAGCGCCGGATCGAGCGGCACAACCGCCACGTCGAGCGACGCCGCCGCGAGTAACGCCAGCACCCATTCCGGCCGGTTGGGCATCACCAGCGCCAACCGGTCTCCCGGCTGCAGCCCCAGGTCGGTGAAGGCGTGGGCCAGGGCGTCGACTTCGCGGCGAGCCTGCCCGTAAGTCATCCGACGGGTGCCGAAGACCAGGAACTCCCGGTCAGCGTGTTGCTCCGCCCGCTCGGCGAACTGCGCCGCCAGATGCCCGGTCAGCACTCGACCATTACCTCCTGTACCATCCAGAACCTTTGAAAATAAACGACTTGCGGGGCCAAAGCTATATGGGCAGTCAGTCCCCCAGCACCTTGATGATGACCCGCTTGCGACGCCGACCATCCCACTCCCCGTAGAACACCCGCTGCCAGGGCCCGAAGTCGAGCCTCCCCGCCGTGATCGGCACGATCACCTCGTGGCCCACCGTTAGCGAGCGGAGATGCGCCGCGGCATTGTCCTCCCCCGTGTCGTTGTGCCGGTAGCGCTTCGGGTCCCACGGCGCGATGGTGCCCTCGAGCCAGTCGAGGATGTCGCGCCACAACCCCGACTCATGATCGTTCACGAACACCGACGCCGTGATGTGCATCGCGCTCACCAGGACGAAGCCCTCACGTACGCCGCTGGCGGCTACCTGCGCCTCCACCTCGTCGGTGATATCGATGATCTCCTGCTGCTTGCGCGTCTCGAACCAGAGGTAGTGCGTGTGACTCTTCATCCGACCCTCCGGTAAGGGGCTCGCGCCCCGGTAGGGGACGACGGTAGGCACAGACAGAATGTAGAAGGCCCCGCCGGACGCGGCGGGGCCTTCCTGACGGCAGCCGCTCACGACCCTCAGCCGCCGAAACGGATGCCGACCATGATCGGGATGAACTTGTCATTGTCGCGCTGCATGTAGCGCACTTCCCCGAACAGCTTGCTGAAGCTCACGCCGGCGCCCACGCCCCAGGAGAACTTCCATTCGTTCTCGGAGGGCAGGCCGGTGGGCGCACCGAAGTGGTGGTTCAAATAGCCCACGCCGCCGATGAGGTAGAGCCCCGCCGGACCCGTGCCGATCCCGTAGGTGGCAGACGCCATGCCGCCGTACAGAGAGGTGCTCCCCGCGTCAGTCCCTTCGTGGGAGTTGTACAGGTACAGACCTTCCACGCGCACGCCGATCGGCAGCGCCGGGAAGGCCAGGTTCACGCCGGCCATTCCACCGTAGCCGGTCTTGGCGTAGTTACCGTAGTCGCCCGATGGCAGTTCCAGACCCCCGCCCACAAAGAACCCCTGGGCCGGCAGACTCGCC
>QKHC01000070.1 GCA_003251175.1 Gemmatimonadota bacterium | reverse complement strand
GGCGGGCGTGATCCACCGCGACCTCAAGCCGGGGAATGTCATGCTCACGAAGTCCGGTGTGAAGCTCATGGACTTCGGACTCGCCCGTGCCACTGGGCTCACGGGGGCGGCGGGAGCGGGCGGGCCGGCGGCGGCGCTGACCCAGTCGCCGACCGTGGCGGCCCCTCTGACGGCGGAAGGGACGATCGTCGGGACGTTCCAGTACATGGCGCCGGAGCAGCTCGAGGGCAAGGAGGCGGACGCGCGGAGCGACCTGTGGGCCCTGGGCTGCGTGCTGTACGAGATGGCGACCGGCCAACGCGCGTTCGAGGGGGACAGCCAGGCGAGCTTGATCGGCTCGATCATGCGTGACCAGCCGGCGCCGATGCTCGGCATCGCACCGGCAGCACCCGCGCCGCTCGAGCGGCTGGTCGCGGCACTGCTCGCCAAGAATCCCGACGACCGCTTGCAGACGGCGCACGACGTGAAGTTGCAGCTCCAGTGGGCGGCGGAGCCGGTGTCGGGCACGGCGGCCGGGCCGCTTGCCGCAGCCCCGGCCCCCGGGCGCGGCGGCAGCGTGCTCGCGTGGATCGTGGCGGGGGTCGCAGTGGTCGCCGCGCTCGCCGTGGGCGCGTGGGGCGTGCTCGGCCGCCGGGACGCCATCGGCCCGGTGACGGCGGCGCTGGCGCCACCCCCGGGAGTCGCGTTCTCGACTTCCCTGGCCAACCAGATCGCGATCTCGCCGGACGGCTCGCACGTCGCCTTCGTCGCACACGCGGGCAACGGCCCGGACCGACTGTGGGTGCGGCCGATCGGTGCGGCCGAGGCGCGCGAGCTGCCGGGCACCGAAGCGGCCAGGTACCCGTTCTTCTCGCCCGACGGTCGCGGGATCGGGTTCTTCAGCCCGACCGAGATGAGGCGCGTCAGCGTCGATGGCGGCCCGGTGACGAAGATCACCGACTGCAACGACCCGCGTGGCGCGACCTGGGGCAGCAAGAACCTCATCCTCTTCGCGCCGCGCGGAAGCGGTGGGCTGGCCGTGGTGGACGCAAACGGCGGAGTGCCTCGACCGGTCACCCAACTCGACACGACGCTGCAGGAGGTGACGCACCGTTATCCGCACTTCCTGCCCGACGGCGAGCACTACCTCTACCTGGCGCGGCGGGGCGGCGCCGGGCGGGGCGAGAGTCCCGCGATCTACCTGGCGAAGCTCGGCAAGACCGGCCGCACGAAGGTGCTGGAAGTCGCCTCCAACGTGGCCTACGCCTCCGGTTATCTGCTCTACGTCGAGCAGGGCAATCTCGTGGCGCGGCCATTCGATCCGGCGAGCGGCCGGCTCGGCGGCCCCGCGCGTCCCATCTCGAGCCGGATCACCATGGACGAGCGCTTCAGCCGGGCCCCGTTCGCGGTCTCGCGCAACGGCGTTCTCGCCTACATGACCGGCGAAGCGCAACTCCTGGCCCAGCTCGAATGGAAGGACCGCACCGGCGCGCGGCTGCGCGCGGTCGGGGGACCGGGCGCCTACACGTTCGGCGGTCTGGTCAAGCTCGAGCCGAGCGGGCGCCGGGCGGCCATCGCCATGTTCAGCCCGGAGCGTGGGCTTTCGGACGTGTGGACCGTGGACACCGAGACCGGGAACCGCCAGCGCCTCAGCGTGGACAACGAGGACCACTACGCCTACGCGTGGGGGCCGGGCGCCCACAGCGTGTTCATGAACACGCTGCTGGGAAGCGGGAGGTCGAACGTCATCGAGCGTGCGCTCGACGGCTCGGCCGCCGCGCGCACGCTGCTCGAGAGCAGTGGCTACATCTATCCCGGGAACGTGAGCCCCGACGGGCGCTGGCTGACCGTCGACCGGGGCGATTCGACGCAGGCATCCGACGTCCTCGCGCTGGGGCTGCAGGGCTCGGGCGAACCCCTGGTCATCGCGGAAGGCAAGGGGGACCAGAGCAACGGCCGGTTCTCCCCGGACGGGCGCTTCATCGCGTACGACTCCGACGAATCCGGGCGTCTCGAAGTCTATGTCGTGCCGTTCCCGCCCACCGGCGCCAAGTACCAAGTCTCGCCCAAGGGCGGCGCGCAGGGCATCTGGCGGTCCGACGGGGCGGAGATTTTCTTCCTCGATCCCGAGAACTTCCTGACCGCGGTGCCCGTGCAGGTGACGGAGGGAGTGCCCCAGTTCGGCGCGCCGCAGCCACTGTTCCAGATCTACGGCAGCGGGGGACCCGTGGTGCGCTGGGACGTTGCCCCCGGCGGTCAGCGTTTCCTGGTGAGCGAGGACGTGGCGGAAGCGAACGCCGCGCCCGTGGTCCTCGTCACCGACTGGGTGAAGACGCTGGGCAGGTAGCGGCGTGGCGCCATGTCGCGGAGTAGCGCACTCGTGCCTCGGTCCTGAGTCTCATCCGCAGGGATCTCGGGGCTCGGGAGTCAGTGCCACATGACGGCCGTCCACCTCCTACCGACTCTTGACGACGCTGAGCGCGCGGCGGCTTGCGAGCGGGAACTGGACATTCCTCTTGAACGCTCGTTCGACATCGCGCAAGAAACGCTGGAGATCATTGGATCTGGTCGCTACTCCGCCAGATCGGGGCGCCTTGTCTTCATCGCCGATGCTGTCCGGAATGCATGCACCGCCAAACTGAGCATCGCGCCGGACGCCGCGCTGCCGGCCACTCCGACGGCCCGGTTTTGCGAGATGCGCGTCCAGGTCGCCAATGAAACCACGACCAGCGCGGCGAG
>QKHC01000025.1 GCA_003251175.1 Gemmatimonadota bacterium | reverse complement strand
TTGACGAAGGAAATTGGCAAAGTGCTGCAGGGACTGACGCAGGTCGGGCTGACGTTTCGGGGGTTGTACGGGGAGGGGAGTGAGGTCGTCGGCAACTTCTTCCAGCTCTCCAACCAGACGACGCTGGGGAAGTCCGAAGCCGATTTGCTCGACCACTTCGGCACCGTCGTGCGGCAGGTGATTGCCTACGAGGAGCAGGCGCGCGAAGTGATGATGCGGTCGGCGCCGGCGGAGGTGGAAGACAAGGTGTGGCGGGCGTACGGGTTGCTGCGTTACGCGCGGGCCCTGACGTTCGAGGAGACGATGAACCTGCTGTCGGGAGTCCGGCTGGGCGTTGCCCTGAATCTGATCGCGGGGGTGCGGGTATACACTCTCAACAAGCTGCTGATCTTCACCCAGACGGCGCATCTGGCGGCGCTCGACGGGCGGTCGGTGGGCGATCCCGAGCTGGCGGCAGTGCGGGCGGCGTACGTGCGTCGATTGCTCGACGCGGAGGCGGCGTGATGCACGCAAGGTGGGAGCGGCGATGAACGGGTACAACTTCACGGATCGAGTCCGCAAGGTGTTGCAGATGGCGCGTGAGGAGGCAGCGCGTCTGCATCACGAGTACGTCGGCACTGAGCACATTCTGCTCGGTTTGATCCGCGAGGGTGAAGGGGTCGCGGCAGCCGTCCTCACCAATCTCAACGTCGATCTCGAGGAGATTCAGCAGAAGATCGAGGAGACGGTCAAGAAGGGCAAAGCCACCGCCGCCGCCGGGCCCGACCTCCCGTACACCTCCCGCGCCAAGAAGGTGCTCGAGCTCGCCATGAGCGAGGCGCGGGAGCTGAACCACTCCTACGTGGGCACCGAGCACCTGCTGCTCGGTCTGTTGCGCGAGGAGAAGGGCATCGCGGCCCAGGTGCTGACGGACGCCGGCGTGAACCTCGAGCAGGCCCGCGCCGAGACGTTGCGCCTGCTCGGCAGTGAGATGCCCAGTGCGCCGACCGCGGGTGCCGCGCCAGCGGCGCCGGCCAGCTCCAAGAGCGAGAAGAAGTCCAAGACCCCCGCGCTCGACCACTTCTGTCGGGACCTGACGCAACTGGCGGGTGAGGGCGCGCTCGATCCGACGATCGGTCGGGAAAAGGAAATCGAGCGCGTTATGGAGATCCTCTCCCGGCGCAAGAAGAACAACCCGGTGCTCATCGGGGAACCGGGCGTGGGCAAGACGGCGATCGTGGAGGGTCTCGCTCAGCTGATCGCCAGTGGCCAGTGTCCGGATGTCCTCAAGGACCATCGCGTCCTTTCGCTCGACATGGCGGCGGTGATTGCCGGGACGAAGTACCGCGGGCAGTTCGAAGAGCGGCTCAAGGCGGTGATCAACGAGATTGCCCAGAACCGCAACATCATTCTGTTCATCGACGAGCTGCACACCCTGGTGGGGGCCGGCGCGGCCGAAGGCGCCGTTGACGCGTCCAACATGCTCAAGCCCGCGCTCGCCCGGGGTGAGCTGCAATGTGTCGGGGCATCGACCCTCAACGAGTACCGCAAGTACATCGAAAAGGACGGGGCGCTCGAGCGGCGGTTCCAGACCGTGATCGTCGATCCACCCACCGTGGACCAGACGATCGAGATTCTCAAGGGCCTGCGGAAGCGGTACGAGGAGCACCATCGCGTGCTCATTCCCGACGAGACGCTGGAAGCCTCTGCCCGGCTGGCGGAACGCTACATCACCGATCGGTTCCTGCCGGACAAGGCGATCGACGTCATCGACGAGGCGGGGGCCCGCGCGCGGCTGGCGGCACAGGTGCCGCCGCCGGAAGTCGCGGCGCTCAAGGGCGAGCTCGAGCAGATCAACGCCGAGAAGGAAACCGCCGTGCGGGACCAGAACTTCGAGCGCGCCGCGTCGCTGCGCGATGCGGAGCGCGAGAAGCAGTCCGAGATCCGCCGCCGCCGGGAAGACTGGGAGAAGGAGCGTCAGACGCACCGGCCCACCATCTCGGAAGAGAACGTGGCGTTCATCGTCTCGCGGTGGACCGGTATTCCCGTCACGCGCCTGCAGGAGGCCGAGACGGCGCGCCTGCTGCGCATGGAGGATGAGCTGCACCGCACGGTCGTGGGGCAGGACGAGGCCATCAAGGTCATCGCCCGCGCCATCCGCCGCAGCCGGGCCGGCCTCAAGGACCCGCGGCGTCCGATCGGCTCGTTCGTGTTCTCCGGACCGACCGGCGTCGGCAAGACGGAGCTGGCGCGCGCGCTGGCACGGTTCCTGTTCGCCGACGCGAACGCGCTGATCCGGGTGGACATGTCGGAGTACATGGAGAAGTTCTCGGTCAGCCGACTGATCGGGGCGCCGCCCGGATATGTGGGATACGAAGATTCGGGGGCGCTCACCAAGCTGGTGCGACGCCGTCCCTACTCGGTGGTGCTGCTCGATGAGATCGAGAAGGCGCACCCCGATGTCTTCAACATCCTGCTGCAGGTGCTCGATGAGGGTCACCTGACCGACAACTACGGTCGTGTCATCGACTTCAAGAACACGGTCGTGATCATGACGTCCAACGTCGGCGCGCGGGACATGGTGAAAGGCAAGGCGCTGGGCTTCGCGCAGTCGGACGCCAAGGGGTCGTTCGACCGCATGGCTGAAAAGGTCAAGGAAGAGATCGGTAAGGTGTTCAACCCCGAGTTCCTCAATCGGCTCGACGACGTGATCGTGTTCCATCCGCTCACACGGGAGCACATCGGGCAGATCGTCTCGATCCTGGTCGGCGACGTACAGGCGCGGCTGGCGGAAGAGGAGCTGACGCTGCGGCTGACCGACGCGGGGAGCTCCTTCCTGGTCGATCACGGCTACGACGAGCACTACGGGGCGCGGCCGCTGAAGCGCGCGATCCAGCGCTATCTGGAAGATCCGCTGTCGGAGAAGATCCTGGTCGGTGAGTTCAGCCGGGGTGACGAGATCGAGATCGACGTCGCGCCCGACGGAGAACGGCTGGCCTTCCGCGCGCTGTCCGGCTCGCAGGCGTGAGCTGGCGTCGAACCGTCGCCTGGGCGGCGGTCCTCTGGTGGTGCGTGCCCCCGGCGATGTCACAGGAGCCCGGGGGCACGGTCATTCCCGATTCCATCGTCGTCGAGGGCAACCGCCGCGTGCCCGAGCAAACGGTGCGGCTGACCAGCGGCCTGGTCGCCGGTCGGCCGGTCGGATATCGCGACGTCCAGCGGGCGGTGAAGAACCTCTACGGCACGGCGCAGTACTCCGACATCCGGATCGTGCGACGCACGGCAGCCGATGGGCGCACCCTGCTGGTCATTGAGGTGAGCGAGCAGCCCGTCGTACTCCGCTGGACGGTGCGCGGAGTGGACCGGCTGGGAGAACGCACGGTTCGGGACAAGGTCACGGTGGCCGAAGGACGTCCTCTGGATCCGGCGGAGGCCGAGCGATCCCGCGGCCGGATCGATTCCCTCTACCGCGCCGAAGGATACCACCAGGCGCGGGTGCAGCTGCTCACCGTATGGGACGCGGACTCGCAGCGGGTGCGGCTGGTGTACGACGTGTCCGAGGGACGTCGCGTCGCGATCTCATCGGTGTACGTCGTCGGCAACCAGCAGTTCTCCGACGAGCAGGTCGTCAAGTGGATCAAGACTCGGCCCGAAGGATTCTGGTGGTTTCAGGACGGTCAGTTCGAGGACGATCGGCTGCGGGAAGACCTCCAGGATCGCCTGCCGCGCAAGTACGGAGAGCGCGGGTACGTGGACTTCCAGGTGCTGGACGACACCGTCATCGTCCGCGAAGGCACCGGCAAGGCAGTGCTGCGCGTGCAGGTGAGCGAAGGCGACCAGTACCGCGTCGGCACCTTCGAGGTCGTCGGCAACCGTCGCTTCACCACCGACGAGCTCGAGGCGCTGTACCCGTTCCGCTCGGGTGGCATCAGCGGATTCCTCGGGCTCGGCAGCGGCACCCCGATATCGGGGGCCATGTTCGATCAGGAGAAGTGGGACGGGGCCACCCAGAACGTCCGCAATCGCTACTACAACAACGGCTACATCTACGCGCAGGTGCGCGGCGATGTGATCCGACGGATGGGTCCGAACGGCCAGGCGTACGTGGATCTGCGCTGGGTGATCGAGGAGGGGCAGCCGGCGATCGTCAATCGCATCGAGGTCCGCGGCAACGATGTGACGCACGAGCGCGTGATTCGCGAAGCCATCGTGATGATCCCCGGGGACGTCTTCCGCCAGGACGCCCTCATTCGCTCCTATCAGAACATTTCGAACCTGGGATTCTTCAATCAGCCGCTGCCGTTCCCCGACACGCGACCGGCGAACGATCAAGGGGACGTCGACATCATCTTCCACGTGAGCGAGCGCCGCACGGGGAACATCAACTTCGGCGCCTCCGTGGGCCAGGGCACGGGACTCGGTGGCTTCATCGGGCTCGACGAGCCCAACCTGTTCGGTCGGGCGAAGCGGGGGCGGCTGCAGTGGCAGTTCGGGAACAACATCAACGACTTCGACATCTCCTACACGGACCCCGCGATCCGGGAATCCCGGATTTCGGGCACGATCAGTCTCCACAACACCCGCGTGCGCTACCGCATCGGGGACCTGGGTCGGTTGCGGCGCCGCGGCGGCGGCGTGCAATTTGGCTTTCCGCTGCTCGGTGACCGCTACACCCGCTGGTTCGTCTCCTACGCCATCGACGAGCAGACCTTCAGTGGCTCGTCGACCAACCCCGCGTTCCTGAACCGCTTCGGGTGCACGGCCTGCCTGCGCTCGACCGTCGGTCTCTCGGTCATCCGTGACACGCGGATCGACCTGCCATTTCCCACTGCGGGTGCGTTCGGCTCGGTGAGCGTCGCCCAGACGGGCGGACTGGTGGGCGGCGACGGGAACTTCCAGAAGCTCGAGTTCGAGGGGCGCTGGTACACACCGCTCGGTCAGCTGGGCGGCGACGCCGGGACCTCACCCATCAAGTTCGTGCTCGGGTTCTCGGCCCGGACCGGGTACATTTTCGGCGACGTGCCGTTCTTCGAGCAGCTGTTCTTCATGGGCGGCACGGCGTTCGGGATTCCCCTGCGGGGCTACAACGAGTTCTCCATCACGCCGCGTGGCTTCGATCCCAATGCGCAGGGCACGTCGGCGAGCGGGGCGGATGCGTTCGGTCAGTCGTTCCTGGCCCTCACGGGGGAGACCGGCGTCCGCTTGTCGCAGATGTTCTATGTGTACACTTTCTTCGACGCGGGGAACATCTGGGCGCGCGCCACGCAGTTCAGCACGGCCCGGCTGTTCCGCGGGGCGGGTGTCGGCCTGGCGATGATCTCCCCGCTCGGGCCACTGGGCTTGGATCTGGCGTATGGCTTCGACAAGGTGGATGGTCTGGGCAACCCCAACCCCGGCTGGAAGCTGCATTTCCGCCTGGGCAACTTCTTCTGATCTGGCAGAGACTGCCGGAGCGATCTCATGATTCGAGCTGTTCTTACTGGCCTGGCGCTGATCGTCGCGCTGCCGCTCGCCGCCCAGACACCCCCGCCGCCCGTGCGTATCGCGTTCATCAACGCGCGCGAGCTGTTACAGCGGACGCCCGGGTACTCGGCAGCCGAGTCGACCTTCACGCGCGAGGTCGAGAGCTACCGGGCCGAGGTGCAGCAGCTGCAGCAGCAGCTGGACTCCGCCGTGCAGGCGTTCGACCAGCAGTCCATTGCCCTCTCACCGGCGGCGCGGACGCAGAAGCAGCGCGAGCTGCAGCAGATGCAGCAGCGCATCGAGCAGCGGACCGGCGAGCTGCAGGATCGTGCGTCGCAGCGCGAGCGTGAGCTGCTGCAGCCCATTCAGGCGCGTGTGACCACAGTGATTCAGGGCATCCGTGCCGAGATGAACCTCACGCTGATTCTCGACGCCGGCCCGGGCACCGGCGTGCTCGCGTACGATCCGTCAATGGACATCACCGCACGCGTGCTCGAGCGGCTGCAACAGTCGCAATAGGACTCGCTGCCGCCGTGCAGGCCGACTCGCCTTCGCGGCTCACCGCCGCCGACGTGGTCCGGCTCGCCGGCGGGCGCCTCGTCGGAGCGGCGGAGGTCGCGGTGACGGGCGTGGCACCGCTGGACCGAGCCGGGCCGGGTGACCTCTCGTTCGTTGCGAGCAGCCGGTATCTCTCCCACCTTGAGCGCTCACGCGCCGCGGTGGTGCTGTGCACGCCGGAGTTCGCCAGCGCCCCCGGTCCCGAGACCCGCATTGTCGTCGACGATCCCTACGCCGCGTTGCTGGTGGTGGTGCCGGTCCTCTATCCGGCCGCGCCCCGAGACGCCGGGGTCCACCCGACCGCGATCATCGGCCCGGGCACTCGCTGGGACGGCGCGGTGTCGATTGGCGCGTACACGGTCATTGGCCGCGACGTGCAGCTGGGTCGCGACGTCGTCATCGGCTCGGGCTGCGTGATCGGCGACGGTGTCGAGATCGGGGACGGCAGCGTGCTGTACCCACAGGTGGTATGCTATCCGGGCGCGATCGTGGGTGCCCGCGTGATTCTGCACGCCGGCGTCCGCCTCGCCTCCGATGGCTTCGGCTACGTGCCGGGTGCCTCAGGGCAGGAGCACCGCAAAATCCCCCACGTGGGGCGCTGCCACGTCGGTGACGACGTGGAAGTCGGCGCGAATACCACCATCGATCGTGGCAGTGTGGACGATACGGTGATCGGGAACGGCACGAAGATCGACAACCTGGTGCAGATCGGCCACAACGTGCGGATCGGGGCACGCTGCATCATCATGGCGCAGGTCGGCATCTCCGGCAGCACCATCGTCGAGGACGAGTGCATCATCGCGGGGCAGGCGGGCTTGGCAGGGCACTTCACGGTCGGCCGCGGTGCCCGCATCGCCGCGCAGTCGGGTGTGGACCGGCACGTGCCGCCGGGGACCACGGTGTTCGGGTACCCGGCGCGCGAGCGTCGCGAATATCTGCGGACTCTCGCCGCCATGAACCGACTGGCGCGCATCGCGGGTCAACTCGAGCATCTGGTGGAGCAGCATGGGCAAGACACCCGCTAGACGATCGATCGAGCGCGAGGTGATGGTCGAGGGGGTCGGGTTGCACACCGGCGCCACGACGCGAGTGCGTTTCCTTCCCGCCGCCGCCGGATCCGGGATCGTGTTCCGGCGGGTGGATCTCGCGGGTGCGCCCGAAATCCGGCCACGCCTCTCCGATGTCGGCGCCGTGGAGCGACGCACCGCGCTGGGGCGGGACGGGGCAGTGGTCGAGACGGTCGAGCACCTGCTCGCGGCCGTAATGGCGCACGAGATCGACGACCTGACCATTGAGCTGTCAGGTCCT
The DNA here is from genome assembly GCA_003251175.1 of Gemmatimonadota bacterium. Taxonomy (GTDB): domain Bacteria; phylum Gemmatimonadota; class Gemmatimonadetes; order Gemmatimonadales; family GWC2-71-9; genus SZUA-544. The sequence continues at coordinate 3,075 of QKHC01000025.1, read as the reverse complement.
GAGCCGCCGATCGGCGACGGGAGCTGCGAGCCCTATTTCGCGGCGCTGCGCGACGCGGGCCCCGTCGACACGGGTGGCGAGGCGACGGTGCTCACCGTGCAGGCGCCGTTCACGGTGACCGAGGGCGAGGCGAGCTACGTGGTGGCGCCGGCGCCGCAGCTCCGCCTCACGGTGACCGTCGAATGGCCGCACCCGCTGATCGGTCGGCAGACGGGATCGTGGGACCTCGATGCCGGGACGTTCGCCGCCGAGCTGGCGCGGGCCCGGACCTTCGGGTTCGCCAGCGAGGTGGAGGCGCTGCAGGCCAAGGGGTTGATCAAGGGCGCCACGGCCGCGACCGCGATCGTGCTGGGCGATCAGGCGCTGGCGGCGGGAGCGCCGCTGCGATGGCCCGACGAGTTTGTGCGACACAAGGCCGCGGACGTGCTCGGTGACCTCGCGCTCACCGGCGCGCGCCCGCGGGCGCACATCGTGGCGACCCGGCCATCGCACGCCGGGAATGTGGCGCTGGCACGCGCCCTGGTGCGAGCGGGCAAGCGCGCCGGCAGCATGGCACTGGACATCGCTCGCATCATGGCCAACCTGCCGCATCGCTATCCGTTCCTGCTGGTGGACCGGATTCTCGAGATCGAGGGCGACAAGCGGATCGTCGGCATCAAGAACGTCACGATCAATGAGCCGTTCTTCCAGGGTCACTTTCCCGGTCACCCGATCATGCCCGGCGTCCTCATCATCGAAGCGATGGCCCAGGTCGGCGGCATGCTGCTGATGAGCCGTTTCGAGGGCCAGAGCGTGGAGGACAAGGTCGTCTACTTCATGTCCCTCGATCACGTGAAGTTCCGACGGCCCGTCGTGCCGGGAGACCAGATCCGCTTCGAGCTCGAGATGCTCGCCTTTCGGGGACGGACCTGTCGCATGAAGGGGGCGGGATACGTCGATGGCCAGATCGTCGCCGAGGCGGAGATGATGGCGATGGTGGTAGACCGGTGATCCACCGGACCGCGCTCGTCGATCCATCGGCCCAAGTGGGGCTGGACGTCGCGGTCGAACCCTACGCGATCATCGGACCCAACGTGGTCGTCGGGGACGGGTGCGCCATCGGGGCACACGCCGTTCTCGAGCGCAACGTGCGGCTCGGGCCCGGCGTGCGCGTGGGCATCGGGACCGTGCTCGGCGGGCCGCCCCAGGACCTGAAGTACCAGGGGGAAGACACCTGGGTCGAAATCGGGGCGGGGACGGTGATCCGCGAATACTGCACAATCAACCGCGGGACCACCGCGACCGGACGCACGGTGCTGGGTGAACGGTGTTTCATCATGAGCTATGTGCATTTCGCGCACGATTGCGTCGTGGGCAATGAAGTCATCGTGGCGAATGCCACCCAGTTCGCCGGGCATGTGCGGGTCGATGATCGGGCGATCATCTCGGGGCTGACCCCGGTGCATCAGTTCGTTCATATCGGCACGTTTGCGTTCATTGGCGGAGGGTCTCGCGTCAATCAGGATATCCCTCCCTACACGAAGGCGGTCGGCAACCCGCTGCACCTCTACGGACTCAATTCCGTCGGTCTGCAGCGGGCCGGATTCTCCGCAGAGACGAAACTGGCGTTGAAGAAGGCCTATCGGCTCGTGTTCAACTCGGACCTGACCCTCACGCAGGGAGTGGCGCGGGCCAGGCAGGAGCTGCCCTCGAGTCCGGAAGTCGAGACGTTTTTGCGGTTCATCGAGGAGAGCCAGCGCGGGGTCCTGGCGTGAGTCAGGCACGCGTGCCGGTCGGCGTGGTCGGGACCGGCGCGCTGGGGTACCACCATGCCCGGCTCTATCGCACACTGCCGGATGCTGAGCTCGTCGGGATCGTCGACACCAATCCCGCGCGTGCCGCCCAGGTGGCCCGGGAGCTGGACACGACGGTGTTTGCGACGCTCGAGGCCCTGCTGGAGCGCGTCGCAGCCGTGTCAGTGGTCGTGCCCACTTCCAGTCATACCGAGGTCGGGCTGGCCGTCCTGTCGCGCGGGCGCCATGCGCTGGTCGAGAAGCCGCTCGCCGACTCCGTGGAAGGGGCCGAGCAACTCGTGGCAGCCGCCGCCCGGGCCGGGGTGGTGTTGCAGGTTGGTCACGTCGAGCGGTTCAACCGCGCCGTGCGCGCGGCGCTGCCGTATCTCGAGGAACCGCGGTTCCTGCAGTCCGAGCGGCTGGCGCCGTTCTCCCCCCGGGGCACCGATGTCGCCGTGATCCTCGACCTGATGATCCACGACCTCGACCTGGTGCTGGAGCTCGTGGGCGCCGAGGCCACTGACGTGCGGGCGATGGGTGTGCCAATTCTCACGCCGCACGTCGACATCGCCAACGCCCGCGTGGAGTTCGGCAACGGCGCGGTCGCGTTGATCACCGCCAGCCGGGTGTCGCGGGAGCGCACGCGCAAGCTCCGCATCTTCCAGCCCACTGGCTACTTCTCGCTCGATCTCGCGGCCGGCGGCGGGCATTTCTACCGCCTCAAGGCGGGCTGGCAGTCGCTCGGCGCGACCAAGATCGAGGACATCGTGGAGCACGTCCGGCTCGAGGCGCCGGAAGCGGAACCGCTGAAGCTGGAGCTGGCGAGCTTCATCGCGGCCGTGCGCGGAGAGGGCGAGGTGGTGGTGTCGGGGGCTGCCGGCGCGCAGGCGTTGGCCCTGGCGCTTCGGGTGGTGAATGCCGTCCATGCTTCGTCCCACGTGACTGTCGGCCGGTCGTGAGTACCGCCGCGCCGCGGATCTACTTCTCCGCGGGCGAGCCATCGGGAGACGCGCACGCGGCCGCGGTGGCCACTGCGCTGCGTCGGCGCGCTCCGGATGCCGTGTTTGAAGCGTTCGGTGGCCCGGCGCTCGAGGCCGCCGGAGCGACGATCCGCGAGCGGATGGAGCGGTACTCGGTGGTGGGGTTCGTCGAGGCCCTGAGTGGCATCCCCGCCCACTACGCGCTGCTGCGTCGCACCATGCAGGCCGTGCGCGCGGGTCGGTACGACCTGGTGGTGCTCGTCGACTATCCCGGCTACCACCTGCGGTTGGCGGCGCGCGTGGCCGCGGCGGGCGTCCCGGTG
>QKHC01000129.1 GCA_003251175.1 Gemmatimonadota bacterium | reverse complement strand
CGCAATCTGGATCTCCCGCAGGAAGCGGTCGGGGCCCAGCCCCACCGCCAGCTCCGGATGCAGCACCTTCACCGCTACCGACCGGCCGTGCCGCACGTCCCGCGCCAGGAAGACCGTGGCCATCCCGCCCCGGCCCACCTCCCGCTCCACGTCGTACCGGCCCGCCAGCGCCGGCTTCACCTGCTCGAGCAGCTCAGCGCTGGGTGCCATCGCTCAGTCCTTCTTCGCCTCCTCCAGCTCCTTCTTGTGCGCTTCCACCACCTTGTGCGCGACGTCCGATGGCACCTCCTGGTAGGTGTGGAAGGTCTGGCGCCACGTCCCCCGCCCGTGGGTGACGGAATGCAGCGTCGTGGCGTAGCGGTCGAGCTCGGCTTCGGGGACCAGCGCCCGGATCTTGACCAGGCGCCCGTCGGGCTCGGTGCCGAGGATCTGGCCGCGGCGGGAGGAGATGTCGCCCATCACGGCGCCCTGATACTCGTCGGGCGTCCACACCGTGATCTCGTTGATGGGCTCGAGCAGCACAGGCCGCGCATTCGGGGTCACGTTCCGGAACGCGAGGATCCCGGCCATCTTGAAGGACATCTCGTTCGAATCCACGTCGTGATAGGAGCCGTCGAACAGCTCGACCTTGAAGTCCACGAGGGGATAGCCGGCCACGGGCCCGCGCGCAGCGGCCTCCACGATGCCTTTCTCGACCGCCGGGATGTACTGGCGGGGTATCACACCTCCGACGATCTGGTCGTCGAACGTGAATCCCGCTCCCCGAGGCTGCGGTGCAACGCGGATCCAGCAGTCGCCGTATTGTCCGCGTCCCCCGGTCTGCTTCTTGTGCTTGCCCTGCCCTTCCGCCTTGCCTTTGAGCGTCTCGCGGTACGCGATGCGGGGCTTGGTGAGCTGGGCGTGCACGCCGAACTTGCGTGCCAGCCGTCCGACGACGATCTCCAGATGTCGCTCGCCGAGTCCGCGCATCAGCGTCTGGCCCAGTTCGCCATTGTATTCGTGGTGGAAGGTCGGATCCTCTTCGTGCAGCTTGTGGAGACCAGTGGACAGCTTCTCTTCCTCACCGCGCTGCTTCACCTCCACCGCCACCGTGATCACGGGCTCCGGGAACGGGATCTTGGGAACCACGATCGGGACATCGCGCGTGGATAGGCTGTCATTCGTGTGCGTGTCGCGCAGCTTGGCGACACAGCCGATGTCGCCGGCGTGCAGCTCGGCAACCTCATGGCGCTCCTTGCCCACCGCGACGCACAGGTGGTTGAGCTTTTCCGTAGCGTCGCGCGGCGCATTCCAGACCTCTTCCCCGTTCTTGACGCGGCCGGAGTATACGCGAAAGTAGGTGACGTCACCGACGTGCGGCTCCGACACCGTCTTGAACACCTGGGCGACAAAGGGACCCTCGTCCTCGGCCTGCAGCGGCACCCGCTCCGCGCTGCCCCATTGCTGCCCGTCCAGTGGTGAACGGTCGGCCGGAGACGGGAAGAGCTCGACGAACTTGGTCAGCAGGGCACGCGTTCCGTAGGTGAGCTCGCCGGACGCACAGAACAGCGGGAACAGCTCGTTGCGACTCATGCCCATCTTGAGCGCGGCGATCGCCTCTTCCCTGCCGATCTCTTCGCCCTCGAGGTATCGCTCGAGCAGCGCATCGTCGGTCGTCGCGATGGCTTCGATCAACTCCTGGGAGTACGTATCGAAACGCTCCTGGTACTCGGGAGGGATGGGGACTTCTTCGTACTCCCCGGACTTTGTGCCCTTGGTGTAGAGATGCGCCTTGCGCGAGAACAGGTTGATGATGCCGTGGAATTCGGCTCCCTCCCCGACAGGGATCTCCACCGGGATCACCTTCGGGGTCAGACTCGTCTTGATCTGTTCGAACACCTTGGCGAAGTCGGCATGCTCCTTGTCCATCAGGGACACGCAGAAGATCCGCGGGATTCCCCGTTGCTCGCAGTACTCCCAGACCTTTTCCGTGCCGACCTCGACCCCCGCGGTCCCGGACAGGACGATCAGCGCCCCATCGGCAGCATAGACGCCAGCCAGCGCCTCGCCGGTGAAGTCGAGATAGCCGGGCGTATCAATCAGATTGATCTTGTGGTCCATCCACTCCGCCATCGCGATGGCGAGATTGATGGAGTACTTGCGCTCGATTTCGTCGGGGGTGTAATCGGTGAGGGCGGTGCCATCTTTCACAGAGCCGTGGCGCTTGCTCGAGCCGGCCACGAACGCGAGAGCATCGACGAGGCTGGTCTTGCCGCTCCCGCCGTGGCCGACGACGGCCACGTTCCGGATCTCCTTTGTTCCATACACACGCATGCGACCCTCCGGCTAGGACAGGCGGAATATGGGCCGAAGGACCGGACACGGCTAGGGACGCGGGTGAAAACTCGGAAAAACCACGCGGCCGGAAGGGTCTTTCTTCCCGGCCGCGCGGTCCGTCAGCGAACGGCCTGCCCGGCTACATGCTCACCTGGTCGACATGCCCATCCATGTCGCGATCCGCGTCGCCGTCATGGTCCATACCGTCCCGCAGGTGATGGACCAGCCGGTGGAGGATGTGCAGGGCGCGGAGGTTGACCGCCAGCGCCGTCACGGCGTCACCTTCCGCCAGCGCGCGATCGGCCTGGGTCCGCAGCTCACGCACGTGCGTCAACACCCGCCGGATGCGGGGTGCCTCGCGGTCACCGAGATGCAGCTCGATCCGGGCGACGGCTTCGTCGACCGCCGCCCCCGTACGGGCAGGCGCGTTCGGGTAGATCTCGATAACGGCCGCGAGCAGCGAGCGAAACGCCAGGTGCAGGTACTCCCGGGCCGCCTCGTATTCGCCGGCCTCGCGCGCTCGGTGCGCCAATTCTCGATACTCCCGGGCCTGCTGGACCAATGCCTGCGCTTCGGGGTCGTCGGTCGTCCGGAGCGTGTCCAGCAACCGCCCGATCCAGTGGTCATGCGTCACACCCCAGGTGGTGCCCACGTCCTGGGCGATCACCTGCGCTTCTTCCGCCAGTTGCAGCTCCAACGGCGACGGCCCGGTGACGTCCTGCGTTGTACACGCCGCAGCGAGCGCCGCGATCACCAGCCCGGGGATTACTCGGCGAGGCATCACACAGCTCCTAGCATCGTTCGTCTTTGTGACGTTCGAATCTAGCCAACGTTAAGAGCCGTCTCACGTGATCCCGGTCACGTCGGAGGACGCGGGCGCGGCAGCGCTCGTCGCGGCCCGTGTTGCAGGGCGGAGGAATCCGCTGATGAGGGCGGCGGCCGCCATCACGCCCCCGGCACCGACGAATGAGGGGCCCGCCGAGGTGACGTCGTACAGCACACCGAAGACCGCCGGGCCTGAAAGGCGACCGAGCGCGGACATCGACTGCGCTGCGCCCAGAATCGACCCCTGCTCGGCGGCCCCGGCATAGACCGATACCAGGCCGGTGACCGCAGGGGCCGTGATGCTGTTGGAGAACGCGAGCACGATCGTCCAGGCGTACAGTGCCGCCGGTGTTCCGAGGAACGGGACGACGGCGATGGACATCGCCATGCCGGCCGTTCCCACCCGCACCAAGGCCCGCTCGCCGACCCGACGGACGAGTTTTCCGAAGATGTAGCCCTGGACGACCGCGGCTGTGAGCCCGACGACGGCGAAGAAGTAGCCCAGGTCGCGCTCCTGCCACCCGAAGGTCGCCTTGGCGTGGAGGGGCAGCAGCACCGTATACCCGGCGAACGCGAAGGGGATCATGCCCCACAACACCATGAGCGGACGCAGCTCGATGCGCGCGAACGCTTCACGAAGATGACCGAAGTCCCACAGCTCGCGGTGTGTGCGGTGCTCCGGAGCGAGCGACTCGGACAGGATGCGATACGCGGATCCGAAGTTGGCGAGCGACAGCGTGGCCGCCACGAGCCCGGGCGCCGCTGGGCCCCCGTAGTGGTGGGCCAGTCCGCCGAGCGCCGGCCCCACGATGAAGCCGAGGCCGAAGGCCGCCCCCAGCGCTCCCATGCCGCGGGAGCGCTCCGCGGGCTCGGTGACGTCGGCGATGTAGGCCTGCGCGACCGAGATGTTGCCCGCCGCGAAGCCGCAGACCACGCGCGAGACGAGCAGCGCGAGATACGACCCGGCGAAGGCGAAGAGCACGTACCCGGCGACGTTGATGATCATCGTGGTCAACAGGATGGGGCGCCGGCCGACGCGGTCGGACAGGCGACCCAGGAAGGCCGTCCCCAGGAACTGCATCAGGGAAAACGCGCTCACCACGGCGCCGAAACCGATCCCCGCAGCCCCGAACCGCAGGGCATAGAACGGCAGAATCGGGAGAACGATGCCAAAGCCCACCAGGTCGATGAAGACCGTGAGCAGGACGACCAGGAGCTGCGAGCGGGGCGTGGAATGCTTCATCTCGGGCGGAATGTAGCGACGCCCCGTAGCCGTGCGGGGGCGCGCAAACGGCGATACAATAGACGCCACCCTTTGACGGACGGCACCCATGGCCACCTGGCATCGACTGGGGACAACGGAGGAAGTCCGGGCGCGCGTGCCCTTTGCCGTCAAGCTCGATCGTCACCAGATCGCGGTCTTCCACTACGGCGGCGAGTTCCGCGCCATCTCGAATACGTGCAACCACAAGGGTGGTCCGCTGAGCCAGGGTCGCCTGCGCGACGAGTACGTCATGTGCCCGTGGCATGCCTGGGAGTACAGCGTGATCACGGGCAAGGGACCGCCGGGCTATGGCGAGGACGCGGCGGCGGTCTACGCCGTCGAAGAACGGCCCGACGGCGTGTACGTCCAGACCCCGCCTGTGACACCGCGGCGCGTGATCAAGCACGATCCGCACCCGCTCCTCCACCCCGAGCCCAAGCCGGCGGGCGCGCCGGTCCGGGTGCTGGGAATCGCCACGACGGCGATGGACGAGGGCAACCCGCGCTTCTCCACCTCCGACGCGCTGCTGGAGCACGGCCTCGAGCACGCGCGGTCGGCGCGGGCCGCGGACACACGGCTGATTCGGCTGCGGGATCTGGCGTTCCGTCCGTGCGAAGGCAACTACTCGAAGGCGTCGCACGCGTGCACATGGCCGTGCGCCATCACCGAACGGGACCCCGACGACCAGCTGACGGTGGTGTACGAGGGCCTGGTCCATTGGGCTGACGTGGTGCTGATCGCCACGCCGATCCGCTGGGGCCAGGCGGCGTCGCTCTACTTCCGCATGGCCGAGCGGCTCAACTGCGTACAGAACCAGATCACGATCAGCAATCGTGTGCTGATCACCAACAAGGTGGCGGGGTTCATCATCACCGGCGGGCAGGACAACATCCAGAGCGTGGCGGGCAGCATGTTCACGTTCTGGTCCGAGCTGGGCTTCGTGTTCCCGCCCTTCGCGTTCATCGCGCACTCGCGGGGCTGGGACGCCGAGGACATGGAGCGCAACGTGCGTCAGGTGCAGGCGAGCGACGCGTTGCGGCTCGCGGCGCGCGAGCTGGTGGATCGCGCCGTCGATTTCTGGACCATCATCGACCACCACCGTGGGGAGCTCGCGCGACCGATGGAACGCGCCGGGCGCAAGGCCAACCCCCTGGCGCGGACGGCCCCGGAGGAGGCACTGACATGAGCCAGCGGCTGGAGATCGCCCATGCCTATGAGAAGGCGCTGTTCGCAAACCGCGCCGATGAGGTCGGCGGGTACTTCACGGACGACATCGTCTACTGGGCCGCAGGCGAGCCGCCCCTGGGCGGCGAGTGGCACGGCCGGGAGGCTGTGGTGCGCGCGCTCACCGGGCGGGAAGTCGGTCTCGGCGCCGCCGATTGGGGATACGAAGACGTGTGGCGTGACTGGTACGAGGCCGATGAGCGCGTCGTGGTGGAGATCCGGGAGCGCAGCTGGCTCAGGACCGCACCGCAGGACGTGATGGACCAACGCACCTGCGTGGTGATCAGATTCCGGGGAGACCGGATCTGCGAGCTGCGGGACTACACCGACAGCCACATCTACCAACAGTTCCTGCGGCGCCATCGCGCGGAGCTGCCGAAGTTCAAGGCCACATGAGCGCCGTCCACCGGGCCTGGCTGCTCACGACTGCGCTCGCGCTGCCGATCACCGCGGCCGCACAGGCGCCGTCCCGGGTCGACGTGCCGACCATCCCCGCGCGGCCCGAGGATGTCGCCACGCTCGACGGCATCATCGCCGCGTTCTACGACGTGATCAGCGGGCCTGCCGGACAGCCCCGCCAGTGGGCCCGCGACCGCTCCCTGTATGTACCGGGTGTGCGGTTCGTCGCGACCGGCTATGGACCCGAGGGCGAGCGCGAGGCGCGCCCGATGGACCACCAGACGTTCGTGGACGGCGCCGACTCGGCGCTGGTCGCGGACGGCTTCTACGAGACGGAAATCCATCGCGTGACCCGCCGCGTCAACGATATCGCCCACGTGTGGTCGACCTACGAGATGCGGCACACACCGGACGGACCCGTGTTCGGACGGGGAGTGAACAGCTTGGAACTGTACTGGGACGGGACCCGCTGGTGGATCGCGGCCGCCGTGTGGATCGACGAGGCACCGGGCCACCCGCTGCCCCCCGACCTGCTCCCACGGTAGCCTCGCGTGTCAGGATTCCCGCTCGACACCTTCGTCGTGCTCGACCTGCCGCCGTCGGTCGAGCAGCATGTGCGCGATATCCGGCGGGCCTACGGCTCCGCGCGCCAGTACCTTCCCATCGAAATCACCGTGGCCGGGTCCTCCGGCGTGGGCGTGTTCGACCCGGATCAGGACGCCGAGGAGGCCCTGCGTCGTGTGGCAGAGATCGCCCGGGCGACCGCGCCGTTTCCCATGGAGCTCCGCGCCGTCGAGCGATTCCCCGACAGCAACGTCTATTACTGGCCGATCCGTGACCCCGCGCCCGTCGTCGCGGTGCACGAGCGCCTGCGGGACTCCGGGTTGCGGTTCGCGGAGAGCCCCTTCCCGTTCTCGCCGCACCTGACCGTGGACGAGTTCGAGGCGACGTCCCCGGAGCTCGACCGCCAACTGCGCGCACTCCCGGTTCCCGCGGGACCGTTCACCGTGTCGTCGCTCACGGTATACGCGCTCGAGGGCTGGATCTGCCACCGGGTGGCGCGCTATCCGCTCGGCCCGGGGTGACGTGCGCGGGGGGTGGTGAGGCCCTCCACAGCGGACCCGGGCGTGCATGAGCTCGCCACCCACCCGGCGTCTCCTGCCGTCGCGACGATCAGGGGCGACCGGCGTCTCCCCACGCCGTGGTCACGCTTCGGGCACCGCCTCCGGCTGCGGGCGCCCGCGCACGCTGTGCACGACCGTTGCGCCGACGATGATTCCAGCGCCGGCGATACCAGCCGGCGCCATCGTCTCACCGTGCACCGCCCACGCCCACACCGAAGCCAGCACCGGCTCCATGAGAAGGATGAGCGAGGCCTCGAGCGCCCGGACGTGTGGCAGCGCCCGCGCGACGAACCGGTAGGCGAGCCCCAGCTGCACCGTTCCGAGATACGCGAGCAGCAGCCAGTCGAGCGGACGCCCCGCTGGGAACGGCAGCGCCCACGGCAGCGCGACGGCGCACGCCAGCGCGTTGCCGGCGACGGCGGCCGCGCCGATCGACAGCTGGCGGGCGGCGAGCCAGCGGTAGCCGATGATCGTGGCCGACCAGGTCAGGGCGCAGGCCACCGAAAGCAGGTTGCCGAGCACCGGGTCGGGGGCGGTGGCAAACCGTCGCTCGATTCCCGCGAAGAACAGCAGCATCCCCGCAGCGAGCACCGCCATGAAGACCACATCGTCACGAGAGATCCGCTCCCGGAGCACCAGCGGCGCCAGCAGCAGGATGAACAGCGGGCTGGTGTTCTGGAGAAACACGGCGTTGGCGGCGGTGGTCAGCTTGTTGGCGAGCACAAAAAGCGTCGTGGTCGCGCCGTAGGCAGCTCCGACCAGGATGGTGCGCCAGTCGAACCCGCGGCGCGCCTCGGGCAGGATCAGCCAGACTACGACCGCGGCGACGGCGGCACGTACGGCGAGGACCTGCCACCCGCCCAGCGACACGCCCTTGATCGCCGTGCCACCGGTCGAGAACAGGATCGATGCGGCGATCAGCCGCGCGCGCGGGCTCACGGCGTCGGCACGTGCTCGGCGAGCCAGTCCCGGGCGATCACCGCGAGGTCCTGCCGCTCCACATCGGCACGCGCGTTCAGGCGTCGCATCTCCGCGTCGCTGAGCCGGCCCGCGAGCTCCGCAAGCGCACGCTCCACTTCGGGGTGCCGCAGCAGCACCGCGCGGCGAACCACGGGAGCGGCATGGTACGGCGGGAAGTACCGGCGATCGTCTTCCAGAACCACGAGGTCCAGCGCCGGGATCAGCCCATCGGTCGAGTTCCCGGCAATCACGTCCACGCGGCCGTCTGCCAGGGCGCGATACGTGAGACCCAGTTCCATGGCCGTCGGTGGCGCGGCGAACCGCAGGCCGTAAGTGCGGGCCAGACCCGGGAACCCATCCGCGCGCTCCAGGAACTCGTAGCCGAACCCGGCACGCCACCGCGGCGCCACCCGGGCCAGGTCGGCGATGGTCCGAAGCCCCTCGCGCTCGGCGTCCGCGCGCCGCACCGCAATTGCGAACGTGTTGTTGAACCCGAACGGCGGCAGCCACACGAGCCCGAATCGCTCCAGGTACTCGGCCGCGACCGCGCGCCACACGCTGTCCGGGTCCTGGACCGGGACATGCTGGAGCACGGCGGTAAACGCCGTCCCTGTGTACTCGACATACGCGTCGATCTCCCCCGCCACGATCGCCTGGTGGCACACGAACGTGCCCCCGAGGTGCAGGCGACGCTCGACCGTCAGGGCCGTGCGCCGCTCGATTTGCTGCGCCACCAGCTCCGCGAGCAGGTCGGATTCGGTGAAGTTCTTCGCACCGACCACGATGCGATCGCCCCTCCGGCAGGCCGGCACCAGACTCACGAGCAGCACCGCGACGCGCGTGGCGCGGCACCAGCGACGGGTTGCGGTGGGACTCATCGCCGACTCAGACGCCGTTCCAGGGCGCCGAGCCCGGCATCGGCCGCCAGCGCGAGCACCGCTGCCGGCAGCGCCCCTGCGAGGATCAGCGTGTCATTCACCGTGGCGACGCCCCGGAAGATGTACACCCCCAGTCCCCCGGCGCCGATCGCCGCGGCGATCGTCGCCGTACCGACACCCACCACGACGGCGATGCGCACCCCCGCCAGAATCACCGGAACCGCGAGCGGCAGCTCGACGAGCCGCAGCAGCTCGCCGTCGGTCATCCCCATCCCCCGTCCCGCCTCCACTACCGCCGCATCCACTCCTATCACGCCGGTGTAGGTGTTGCGGATGATCGGCAGCAGGGCGTATACCACGAGGGCCGCGATCGCCGTGCGCGCCCCGATGCCGCCGAGCAGCGGCAACGGGATGAGAAACCCGAAGAGCGCGAGGCTCGGGATGGTCTGGAACACGTTGGCGGTTCCGAGCACCGGCCGCCGCCAGGCAGGGCGCCGGGTCAGCGCGATGCCGAGCGGCACCCCGATCGCGAGCGCCACAGCGGTCGAGATGCCGACGAGAACCAGATGCTGCCCCAGCAGACCCAGGGCTTCGCGCCCGTTCCGGGCGTAGAACTCGATCAGGCTCATGCGCCCTCCGCGCTTCCCGTCACAGCGCTTCCAGGAACGCCCGGCACTCGGGGTGCGGGCAGCTCCGGAATTCGCCCGGGGATCCGAGAAAGACGAGCCGCCCGTCCTGCATCAGCCCGACGCGCGTCCCGATGGCCAGCGCTTCGCGAACGTCATGCGTGACGAAGACCATCGCCTTGTCCAGGTGCTGGGCGAGCGATTGGAACTCGCGCTGGAGCTCCACCCGTGTGACCGGGTCGAGGGCGCCGAACGGCTCGTCGAGCAGCAGGAGGGGCGGATCCGCCGCGAGGGCGCGCGCCACCCCAACGCGCTGCCGTTGCCCGCCGGACAGCTGGTCGGGGTAGCGGCCGGCGAACGTGTCCGGCTCGAGGCCCACCATGCCGAGCAGTGTGCGCACGCGGGCGGCGATGCGCGCGGGCGGCCACCGCTCGAGTCGCGGGATCAGTGCGACGTTCTGCTCGACCGTGAAGTGTGGGAACAGACCCACCTCCTGGATGACGTAGCCGATGCGGCGCCGCAGCTGCACGCCGCGGGCCGTCGTGACCTCCTGTCCCGCAACGTGAACCGAGCCGGCAGTCGGCTCCAGCAGTCGGTTGATGAGCTTGAGCGTCGTGGTCTTGCCCGAGCCGCTGCGACCGAGGAGCGCCAGCGTTTCTGCCCGCCCGAGCGCGAACGTGAGGTCCGCCACCACGGACTGCGATGACCCGTCCGACCCTCGCCGGGCGAACCCCAGTCCGCGCACCTCGAGCACCGTTTCGCTCACATGGCTCTCCTGCCGGGCACCGACCCTGACAAAACGGCCTTACGCCGCCTAGTTTTGGGGACGACCCCTGCGAATCCGAGTCAACCTAATCCCGTGAGGTGTCAGATGAAGGTGACCGTTTCCCGCGCGCTGGCCCTGGCTGTGGTGCTGGGGGGGTGGACCACCGCGCGCGCGCAGCAAGCCCCGACGGCCGTCCAGAACGAGATGCTGGTATGGTACGACGACGCCGCCAACAAGCTCGTGCAGCTCGCGGAGGCCATTCCCGCGGAGCAGTACTCGTGGCGACCGATGGAAGGCGTGCGCTCGGTCGGCGAGGTGGTGGGACACGTGACCGGCGGCAGCTATTTCCTGATGGGAATGGCCGGCGCGAAGGCACCCGAGGGCGCCCAGCAGGACTTCGAGCACATGACGTCCAAGGCGGATCTGATCCGCGCCCTGCAGCAATCGATCGAGTTCACGCGCGCGGCGATGCGGGGGATGACGGCGGCCGATCTCGACGCGCCGGCAACGATCTTCGGGCGGCAGACCACGAAGCGCGAGGTGTGCCTCCTGACCCTGTCGCATACGCACGAGCACCTCGGTCAGCTGATCGCCTACGCGCGCAGCAACCACGTCGTCCCACCCTGGTCGCAGTCAGGCGGAGAGTAACACTCCTGCCCGCGGGCGGCGGGCTCAGCGATAGCCCGCCGCCTGGAAGTTGAACAGCTCGGCGTACAACCCTCCGCGCGCGACGAGCTCCTCGTGCGTGCCGTGCTCCGCCAGTTCGCCTTCCTTGAGCACGAGTATGCGATCGGCCATGCGCACCGTCGAAAACCGGTGGCTGATCAGCACTGCCGTTCGCCCCTTCGTCAGCTCGGCGAACCGCAGGAACACCTGATACTCGGCGCGGGCATCGAGCGCCGCGGTCGGCTCATCGAGGATCAGAACCTGCGCCTCGCGCAGATAGGCGCGCCCCAGGGCTATCTTCTGCCACTCCCCGCCTGACAGCTCCACGCCGCCGTCGAACCGCCGCCCCAGCATCTGATCGTATCCCCCGGCGAGCCGGCCCACGACAGCGTCGGCGAGACTGCGGCGCGCCGCTTCCTGGATCCGCGCATCGTCACCCAGGCTGTCGATCTGACTCACGGCGATGTTCTCGCGCGCCACGAAGTCGTATCGCACGAAATCCTGGAAGATCACGCCGATGTTCCGGCGCAGGCTCACCAGGTCGTACTCCCGGAGATCCACACCGTCGAGCAGCACCCGTCCTTCGTCGGGATCGTACAGGCGGGCCAGCAGCTTGACGAGGGTCGTCTTCCCCGCCCCGTTCTCACCCACGAGGGCGATGCGCTCGCCGGCCGCGATCCGGAAACTCAGGTGCCGCACCGCCCAGCGCTCGGAGCCCGGATAGCGGAATCCCACGCCCTCGAACTCAAAACCCGTCCGGATGGGACGGGGCACTGACCGCGCGTCCGGCGGGGAGGTGACTCGCGGGCGCACCTCGAAGAAGGTGAACAGGTCAGACAGGTAGAGGCTCTGCTCGTAGATCTGCGACAGCGAGAGCAGGATGCGCTGGATCAGGTCCCGACTCTGGCGGAACGACCCCGCGAGGAACGTGAGGTCGCCGATCGTGAATCGGCCGAGGACCGTCAGATAGATGATGACAGCGTACGCCGCGTAGTAGCCCACCGTGCCGACCGAAACCAGCGCCGTGGACACCACGTTGCGCCGGACGGCGAGCCGGCGGTTGGCCTGGAAGAATTCCTCGGACAGCTTCGCGTACCGTCCCACGAGGAATTCGGAGAGCCCGAACAGCTTCACTTCCTTGGCCGATTCGTCGGAGGCACCCATGTACCGGAGGTAATCCAGCAGGCGCCGCTCGGGCGTCCACGAGAACAACAGGGAGTAGCCGAGGGCGGCGAAGTGCGCCTCGCCGAGGAAGGCCGGCACCACGGCGACCACGAGCAGCAACAGCAGCCAGGGAAGCTGCACCAGGAGCACGCCGGCGAGCGAGGCGAGCGTGATGACATCCTGCGTGGTGCCGAGCAGCAGCGCGAGGAGCCCGATGCGATTCACCGTCTGGCGGCGCGCCCGCTCGAGATGGTCGTAGGTGTCAGGATCCTCGAACTGTGCCAGATCCAGTGTGGCCGCGTGCTGCATCAACTGCACACTCACGCGGTTGGAGAACAGGTCACCCAGCAGGCTTTCCAGCAGCGACGACAGCCGGGCGAGCGCCTCCCCCCCCACCGCGAACGCGAGCTCCAGCGCCACCAGCCCGCCGAGGCGCCACCAGTCGGTCGACCCCGGCGCACCCACCGCGGCCACCACATCGTCGATGATGAGCTTGCCGACCCACAGCACTGCGAGGGGCACGAACGCCCGCACGACGCGCAGGCTGATGATCGCGATGGTATACCCGCGATGGGTGTGATACACCAGGCGCAGCAACGGCGGCACGTGTCGCAGCGCCGCGAGTCGCTCCCGCCAGTTGGGCGGAGGACCGCTGGCGCGGCCGAACGGGCGGCGTCCCAGCTGGAATCGTAGCGGCGGCGGAGTCATGATGGCCTTAAATTCGCATGACAACAGGCATCACAGTAGGCGTATGCACCCCCATCCCCGGCGCCTCGACGAGCCGCCCCACGGCCCGCGAACTGACCCGTCCAGTACGCCCGTGACCCCGGGCTGCGGCGTGTCTCGGCGCGTGTTCGTGCGGTCAGGTGGCATCGCGCTGCTCAGTCTGGGCATGGAGCCGCTGTTTCTCGGCCGGGCGGCCTGCGCGGAACGGCCACGGCTGGGCGGATCGCATCCGGTGCTGGTATGCCTGTTTCAGCGCGGCGCGGCTGACGGGCTCGCCATGGTCGTCCCGCACGGTGATCCCATCTATTACCGGGAGCGCCCGCGCATCGCAGTGCCGCGCCGCGATATCGTGGACCTCGACGGCGAGTTCGGGTTGCACCCGCGGCTCGGGCCGCTCAAGCCGTGGTGGGACGACGGCACCCTGGCGGCGATCCACGCGGTCGGATCGCCCGCGGCGACGAGCAGCCATGGCGACGCTCAGGACTCCATGGAGTGTGGCACCCCGGGTGTGAACACGACGCGTGACGGCTGGGCCAACCGGTACCTTGGCCACTCGGCCGAGCGCGATGCCACACCGTTCCGCGCCGTGGCGTTCGGGTCCCAGTTGCCCCGCGCGCTCGCCGGGTCCGCGCCGAGCCTGGTGATCGAGGACCTGCGGACGTTCGGTGTCAGCACGGCTGCGCCATCACCACGGGACCGGCTCACCGCCGCCTTCGCCGCGACGCGCGCGGGGGCCGCCACCGGCGTGGTCGCATGCTCGTCGGCGGAAGGGCTCGCGGCGGTGGAGATCTTGAAGCGGACCGACCCCGTCCGGTACTCACCCGGACGCGGCGCCGTGTATCCTCCGGGGCGTTTGGGGCGCTCGCTGCTGCAGATCGCCCAGCTGGTCAAGGCCGACGTGGGCCTCGAGCTGGCATTCGCCGACGTGAGCGGCTGGGACACGCACGTCAACCAGGGAGCGAGCCAGGGTCAGCTGGCCACCCGTCTGGACGAGCTGGGACAGGCGCTGGCGGCATTCGCGCGCGATCTCGGCGAGCGCATGCGCGACGTCGTGGTGGTGACGATGTCCGAGTTCGGCCGGACGGTGCGCGAGAATGGCAACGCCGGCACCGATCATGGACACGGCTCGGCGATGCTCGTCCTCGGCGGCCCCGTGCGGGGCGGGCGCGTGCTGGGTCGCTGGCCCGGCCTCGACCCGGCCGCCCGGTTCGAGGGACGCGACCTCGCGGTGACGACCGACTTTCGCGACGTACTGACCGAACTCCTGGTACGGCACCTCGGCGCTTACGATGTCGCGCCCGTCTTCCCCGGGCATGCGGTGGACGCGTCCCGGTTCCCGGGCGCCATTCGGGTCTGACGCGCTAGAACCGATGCAGGCCGATCGCGAGCCCCACGGCGAGCAGGATGTCGTGCTGCATCCGGGAATCGGTGTTCTCCGGAGGATTTACCCCGTCCGCAATCGTGAACTTCGCTGAGTGGAGATAATCCTCGACCTCGGCACGAAACTCGAACCCCCTGCATACCGGAACGGCGATCCCCGCACCGACGACGCCGGCGAGGTCCGTGCGGCCGGTCACCTGGAGGCCGCTCTGCTCCAGCAGGTCCCAGAAATTGCCATAGCGCGACACCGCGGCCACGCCGCCGAGCAACTGGATGGCGACCCGGCCGACGGGCCAGTGATATCGCAGCCGGACGCCCAGGTCCAGGACCCTCGACCCCTCGACCTGGGTGGGAGGGGGTGTACCGGCACCGAGGACAGTCAGCTTGATGTCGCCGGGGACAAACGCGACGGCGCCCTCCAGGGCCACGCGTGAGCTCAGCCAGTAGCCGACGCGCCCGCCCAGTGCCAACGCTGCTTGCTGCTCGAACTTCACACCGATTCCCGAGCCCGGATCGACGACCTCCACCAGCGTCGCCAGCGGCAGGTACATCCCGATCTGCGGGGTCGCCTCGAGCTGTCCGCTGCGCTGCGCTGAGACGGGGGACGAGACGACGCCCAGGGCGAGCAACACCGTGGCGACGTGCGTGGCGGCGGGTCGCATCCGAGTCTGCTCCATCAGAGTGCCGACCCAACGTACATTGGAGCACATGCGCTTACCGTGAAGGCCACATGAACCTCGCCGACAGCGTAGTGGTCGTGACGGGTGCCACGACGGGCATTGGGCGCGCGATCGCATTCTCCGTTGGCCGTGCCGGCGCGCGCGTCGCTGTCTGTGCTCGCACAGCCACCGACGTGAGCGCCACCGTGGCCGCCCTGCGGGATGCCGGCATCGACGCCGTGGGCGCCCGCTGTGACGTCAGCGAGCCCTCGGAAGTGGCTGCATTCGCAGAATTCGTGCACCGAACCCACGGCGCGGCGCGGGTCGTCATCAATAACGCCGGCATCGGGCGGTTCGCGCCCCTCGAGCGGCTGACTCTCGACGACTGGGACACCACGATCGCTGTGAACCTGAGGTCGCTGTTTCTGGTGACACGGGCATTTCTCGACGATTTGCTGGCGACGGCCCCCGCAGCCGTGGTCAACATCGCGTCGCTGGCAGCCCGCAATGGCGTGGCGGGTGGGACCGCGTACTGCGCGTCCAAGCACGCCGTGCTGGGATTCTCCCGCGCGCTGATGCTGGAGCTGCGCCACCGTGGCATTCGCGTCATCGCGATCTGTCCGGGCTCGGTGGACACGCCCTTCGTCGGGAAACAGCAGCGGCCGGGGCGTACTCCCCGTGACCGCATGTTGCAGGCGGAGCAGGTGGCCGAGGCCGCGGTCGCGACGCTCACCCTGGGGGATGGTGCCCTCGTGAGCGAGCTGGATATCCGTCCGACGAATCCCTAGGGGATCACGCGAAAAGGCACCACGAGCTCGGTGCGGTCCCACTGCAGCCGCAGCATCCCCCCGGACGCCGTCTCCGTCACGGCAATCGTGAATACCTCCACGAGATCGGGGAGCGGGCGTGCCTCGAGCGACACGCGGCCCAGATCCTGCGCGGCATCGTACGCGGTGCCCGCCTGGCCGGTTTGCCGGTTCACGATCAGCACGCCGCCGTCCGCGTCGGGAATCGAGAACAGCGTATACGATCCGGCGGGAACGGTGAGCGTGTGGTCACCCGACCCCAGCATCAAGTCCCGATCGGTGGTGAACCCGGTCGCCCGGTTGGCACCGGTCCGCCACACGACACCGAACGGCACCAGCGCGCCCCAGATCTCGCGCCCGCGCTTGGACGGCGTCCCGTAGTCCACGCCGATGGCGGCACCGGCCACCGTGGCGTTTACCTCGCCTCGACCCGACAGCGCGCCGAGACTGCGTCCGGCAGCGTCGGCCGCGGCCCACGCCGCGGCGGTCGCGTCCAGCTCCAACCAGGGTCGCCGCTCGACCAGAAGCTTGCGGGTAGTGCCGCGCGCGTCCAGGACCTCGATGGCGCCCGCGGAGTCGACCGCCACGCGCATGGTACCGCGCAATGGGTGGGTGATGGTCATCGAATCCGGCGCGATGAAGACGACCGGGAACGGCTGTACGCGGGTACCGGTGAGGAGGGGCACGGTAGCGCTATCTCGACCCGCCGCGCGCAACCGCCGCAGCACCAGCTCGAACGGCCAGTGCACCATGTCGATGAACGGCAGGGTGGAGCGATCCGCCGCGACCATCTGGGCCCGCGTTGCGCCGTCGGTCGTGGTCTCGATCCGCAGCGAATCTCCGACGCGGGTGATGGTCTGACTCCGCACGGGGGGGCCCGCTCCGCGTGGCGCTGCGATCCTCGCGTCCAGCCGCGCGAGGTCGCCTCCGGGCGACAGTTCGAGCGAATACCAGGTGCGCGTCGTGCGCGGCACACGCAGCAGCACCTCAGCATCCACCCGTCGCGCCTCGCGGACGAAGCGCTCGATGACCAGGGTATCAGCCCCGAGCCGGGTCACGAAACTGGCACTGTCGGGCACCGTCTGCCCGCCAGCCATCGGGACCGCGCACAGGAGCATCACTCCCGCGGCGGCGCCGATACGCACGCGAGGCACCGGCGTCTCCCTCACTGACGCCGCCTACGCCGCCGTGATCTGCCGCCGGTATCGCACCAGGATCGCCAGACCGTAGAGTCCGATCACCGCGAGCAGGGCAGCCATCGCCGGGTCTCGGACCGCCACGAGCGCAGCCGCCACGACATACCCGGCGCTCAGCACGAGTCCCAGGCCGACGACCTCCCGACGGCCCATGAAGACGCCGAACACGTAGCCCCACGACAGGCCACACAAGGTGAGAAAGCCGACACCGGATGTGACGATGTCGGTCGGTCCCTGAGGCAGGATTTTCGTGGGGTCGATCAGGTTGAGAGGGCCCGCAAACGCGCAGAACAGTCCGATGACCGTGTGCATGGCGAGGTGGAGAGCCAGCGGCAATGGCACGGTATCGTACGACAGCCTCGGATGCATCTGGGTCATGGGGTTAAAATAGACCACGGAGCGCTGCGGCGGCAACGGCGCATGGAGGACCGGTGCAGGTCATACGAACCTACCTCGAACTGCGGCACCCGAGTCAGTTCGTCGCCGCGTATGGGCATTTCTCCGATGTGGCCCTCGCGCGCTTGGCGCCCGGCGCCGTCGACGAGTATCGGCACTGCTATCGCTCGACGGGAGCGGACTGGCAGTGGCGCGACCGCTGGGACTGGACCGACGCGGACATTCTGGCTCACCTCGCCCGTCCGGAGGTGGTGGTGTGGGTGGCGCGCCGCGCCGGGCACGCGGTCGGCTGGTACGAGCTGCGGCGGGTGCCGGAGGATCGGTCGGTCGAGATCGCCTACTTCGGACTGCTGCCTGAGGCGATCGGGGTGGGACTGGGCAAGCACCTTCTGAGCTGCGCGGTCCATGACGCGTGGGCCCTCGGCGCCGAGCGGGTGTGGTTGCACACGTGCACGCTCGACCATCCCGCAGCGCTGCCCAACTATGTCGCACGCGGCTTCGCGCCTTATCGCACCGAGCGCTACGAGCTAGATTCCGCACCATGATCAAGGTGACAATCTCGCGACGGCAGGTCCTGCTGTGGCTCGCTGCCGTCGTGGCGGGCGTGGCGCTCATCGCCGCCGCCTACACATTCTTCACGCTGACCTGGACCTACTCACGAGGCGAGCGCGCCGGGTACGTGCAGAAGTTCTCCGAAAAGGGATGGATCTGTAAGACGTGGGAAGGCGAGCTGGCCATGGTCAACGTTCCCGGCGCGATGCAGGAGAAGTTCACGTTCAGCGTGCGAGACGATCTCATCGCACAGCACATTCTGAGCTCCATGGGGAAGCGGGTCGCCCTGACCTACGAGCAGCACAAGGGCGTCCCGACGACCTGTTTCGGGGAGACGGAATATTTTGTGACGGCGGTGAAGGTGATCGATGAGCCGTGATTCGTTCGGCAGTCGGGCCACGCTGACGGTCGGCGGCCGGCCGTTCGAAGTATTCCGCTTGGACGCGCTGGAGCGTACCGGGATCAGCATCAGTCGCCTTCCGTTCTCACTGCGCATCTTGCTCGAGAATCTGCTCCGTCGCGAGGACGCGCAGGCGGTGGGAGCGGACGACATCGAAGCGCTGGCCCGGTGGGATCCGGCCGCCGAGCCGAGCCGGGAGATCGCCTTCATGCCGGCGCGGGTGCTGATGCAGGATTTCACCGGCGTACCGGCCGTGGTCGACCTGGTCGCCATGCGGGACGCGATGGCGGCGATGGGGGGTGATCCGCGCCGGGTCAACCCCCAGCTGCCCGCCGACCTGGTGATCGACCATTCGGTGATCGTGGACGCCTACGGCACGCCCCAGGCCTTTCAGCAGAACGCCGACCTCGAGTTCGAGCGCAATCGCGAGCGCTACGCCCTGTTGCGGTGGGCGCAACAGGCCTTCGACGGGTTCCGCGTGGTGCCGCCCGACACCGGGATCGTACACCAGGTGAACCTCGAGCACCTGGCTCAGGTCGTGTTCGCCCGCGACGGGCGGAACGCCCAGGCGTTCCCCGACACCCTGGTCGGGACCGATTCCCACACGACGATGATCAACGGACTGGGCGTGCTGGGGTGGGGCGTAGGTGGCATCGAGGCGGAAGCCGCGATGCTCGGTCAGCCCGTCTCCATGCTGATACCTCAGGTCGTGGGCGTACGGCTCACGGGCCGACTCGCAGAGGGCGCCACCGCCACGGACCTGGTGCTGACGGTGACGCAGCTGCTGCGCCAGCGGGGAGTGGTCGGCAAGTTCGTCGAGTTCTTCGGGCCCGGTGTGGGGACCTTGCCGCTCGCCGACCGCGCGACCATCGGCAACATGGCGCCGGAGTATGGCGCGACCTGTGGCATCTTCCCCGTGGATGCCGAGACCCTGCGGTATCTCGAGTTTACCGGACGGGCACCGGAACAGGTGCTCCTGGTCGAAGCGTATATGAAGGAGCAAGGCCTGTTCCACTCGGAATCGGGCCCGGAGCCCGAGTACTCCGACGTACTGCCGTTGGACCTGGCCGCGGTGGAGTCGAGCGTGGCCGGCCCGAGGCGGCCGCAGGATCGAGTGGCGCTGTCTCAGGTGCCCGCGAGCTTTCGCAGCGCCCTGGACTCGCTGGCCCGCCCCAAGAGTCCGGCTGCGGTATCGGCGGCGAACGAGCGGCGGTGGGAGGGCGAGGGCGGCCATGTGGCCACGGCGACGCCACCGGCCCGGGCCACCCACGTCACGGTCACCATTGACGGTGAGGCGCACGAGCTGCGACACGGATCCGTGGTGATCGCCGCCATCACCAGCTGCACCAACACGTCCAATCCGTCCGTGATGCTCGCCGCGGGACTGCTGGCCCGCAAGGCCGTCGAGCGTGGCCTGCGCAGCCAGCCCTGGGTCAAAACCAGCCTGGCCCCGGGCAGCAAGGTGGTCACCCAGTATCTCGACCAGGCGGGGCTGACGCCGTACCTGGAGCAGCTGCGATTTCACCTCGTGGGATACGGTTGCACGACCTGCATCGGGAATTCGGGGCCGCTTCCCGCAGCAGTCGCGGCCGGTATCGCCGAGGGTGACCTGGTCACTTGCTCAGTGCTCTCGGGCAACCGCAACTTCGAAGGTCGCATTCAGCAGGACGTACGCGCGAACTATCTCGCTTCTCCGCCCCTCGTCGTCGCCTACGCCCTGGCCGGCCGGATCGACATCGATTTTCGTCATGAGCCGCTCGGGATCGGGGTGGACGGGGCCCCGGTGTTCCTGCGGGACCTGTGGCCATCCGCCAAGGAGGTGGAGGCCACGCTGCGCAGCTCGATCCGCTCGGCGATGTTCCGATCGTCGTATGCGGACGTGTTTGCCGGCGACGCGCGGTGGCGGGAACTCCCGGTGCCCGCAGGCGACCGGTTCGCCTGGGATCCTGCCTCGACGTACATCCGGCGCGCCCCCTACTTCGACGGCATGCCCCCCGAGCCCGGCCCGGTGGGTGACATCCTGGGTGCGCGCGTCCTGTGCCTGCTGCAGAACAGCATCACGACCGATCATATCTCCCCAGCCGGATCGATCCGCAAAACGCACCCCGCCGGAGAATACCTCGTGGCCCACGGGGTGGAACCGAGGGACTTCAACTCCTACGGCGCGCGCCGCGGCAACCACGAGGTCATGGTCCGTGGCACATTCGCGAACGTGCGGCTCAAGAACCAGCTCGCTCCGGGAACCGAGGGACCGTACACACTCCATCTTCCCAGCGGCGAGCCGCTGTCGATCTACGATGCCGCCGTTCGCTACGCCGCGGATCAGGTTCCGCTGCTGGTGATCGCGGGCACCGAGTACGGCTCCGGCTCCTCGCGCGACTGGGCGGCAAAGGGGCCGCGCCTCCTCGGGGTGCGTGCGGTGATCGCCCAGGGCTACGAGCGCATCCACCGCTCGAACCTGGTCGGGATGGGAATTCTGCCGCTGCAGTTCCGCTCCGGCGAGTCGCCCGAGACGCTTGGTCTGACTGGGCGGGAGCGTTACGACATCGCCGGCCTCGGCGATGTGCTTTCGTCGGGGTCGCCGCGCGGCCGGGAGGTCACGGTGCGCGCCACGCCCGACAATGGCGGTCCTGCCATCGAGTTTCTGGCGATCGTCCGGATCGATACGCCGCAGGAGCGCGAGTACTACCGCCACGGCGGCATTCTCGAGTACGTCCTGCGGCAGCTGCGCGACGGCTGAGCGACCGCGCTAGGGCTCGCTGGTGCGGTCGCGCCCGGGGATCTCACGGCAGCGGCCCCGCGCCACGGCATCCTCCGCTTCGCTGAGCGCCGGACCACCCGTTTCCAGGACCGTCGTCGTGAGCGTGTCGTTGGCCACCTGGACGACTCGCACGGTGGCGCGCCAGCGTCCGTCCACGTCAATCTGACGTTGAAACCAGATCATGGCATTGGGATACGCGGCCGCGCAATCCCCGAAGAACGTCCGCGCTTCGTACAACGGGGTGCTGTCTTCATAGAACACTTCCCGACCCGGGTACGGGAACCGCGGCTGCTCGCTTTCGACACCCATCGGACCGTCGCTCGGCGAGTGCACATACAACGCGAGATTGGCGTCACAGCCCTCGCAGCGGCGCCCGGCGAGCACGTAGTACGGCTGCTTGCGCGTCGCTCGCAGTTGACCGATCACGGAGAGATCGTAGAGGGTGGTCTGAAACCGGTCGCCACCCGCGAGGGGCACGACACCCCACCGGTGGTCGACCGGCGGCGCTGGACGGGCTGCATCGGCCACCTCCGGTGACGGGACGTCCGGCGCCTGTTGCGTCTCCGGGACTGCCGCCCGGGTGTCCTGCTGATGGGTCGCCGGCTGGGGCCGGTCGCGTCCGCAGCCCATCAGCGTGATCAGGAGTCCCAGCGACGCGACCGCCCCGCCCCGCGGCATGGACATCCTCACGACCCGTCTCGGGCGAGACGGATCCCGCTGAACTGCCAGCGTGCGTCGGGGGGGAAGAAGTTCCGATAGGTCGCCCGGATGTGCCCCCGCGGAGTGGCGCAGGACCCGCCACGCAGCACCATCTGCCCGCTCATGAACTTGGCGTTGTACTCTCCAATCGCCCCATCCGGCGGTCGGAACCCGGGATAGGGCAGGTAGGCGCTCTGCGTCCACACCCACACGTCACCGAACAGCCGCGCGGCTCCGTCCCCGGGCGCCGGATGGAAATTCCCGCTCTCCATGAAGTTCCCGGCAACCGGCTGGTCGCTGGCGGCCACCTCCCACTCCGCCTCCGTTGGCAAGCGCGCCCCCGCCCAGCGGGCGTAGGCATCCGCCTCGAAGTAGCTGACGTGGCATACCGGCTCGGCAGGATCGAGAGCGAGCGACCCGCTCAGCGTGAAGGCGCGACGCGCGCCACCATCCTGCAACCAGTAGAGCGGCCCCTGCCAGTCGCGCTCCTGGACCAGCCGCCAACCGTCGGACAGCCACAGCTCCGGCCGCCGATATCCGCCATCGCCGATGAACTCGAGGTACTCGCCGACGGTCACGGGCCGGTTGGCCAGCGCAAAGGGCTGAACGAACACCTTGTGCCGAGGTGCCTCATTGTCGAAGGCGAACCCACGCCCGCCGTGACCGATTTCGTACACCCCCTCGGAAAACTCGCGCCACGCCAGGGCGGGCGGCGTGACCGACGGGCGCCGAGCCCGCTCGCGGTACACCGGCCACGTCGGGTTGTGGGCCAGCAGGTGCTTGAGGTCCGTGAGAATCAGCTCCTGGTGCTGCTCTTCATGGTTCAGCCCCAGCTCGATGGTGGCGGCGGGAACGTCCCCGCGCAGTGGCGCACGCCCCTCCAGTAGGTCGAGCATCGCCGCATCCACGTGTGCCCGGTATTGGCCAACGGCCTGCGCGCCGGGCCGAGTGACCAGACCGCGGTGTGGCCGGAAGTACTGCGGGCCCACGGCGTTGTAGTACGAGTTGAACAGGTATGCATATCGCTCATCGAGCGGCTGGTATGCGGCGTGGAGCGGTCGCAGCAGGAAGGTCTCAAAGAACCACGTCGTGTGTGCCCGGTGCCACTTCGCCGGGCTTGCATCCGGCATCGATTGGGCGGTCTGGTCCTCCGCGGACAACGGCGCGCAGAGCCATTCGGTGCGGTCGCGGACTTCGCGAAAGCGTCTCGCGAGCACGTCGAGTGTGGGGACGGTCTGGGGCATGGACACGGCCATGACACTACTCCTTTTGCAGCAGCAGGACGGCGAACCACTGGCGTGGATCCGTGAACGCCCGCACGAGGCGGAACCCGAAGCAGCCGAGGTAGGTCGTCAGCCGGGGCAGGACGAACTTGCGACTGATCTCCGTCATCACGTGCTCGCCCGCACGGATGGTGATTTCGAGACCGAGGGGACGGATGCGAAGCCGCTGAGTCGACAGGAAGCGACCAAATATCTCCATGCGCTGCCACTCGGCATTCCACCGTGCCTCGTGCGCGATGCGGCTCAGATCCAGGCCGGCATCGAGCTCGCGATTCATGCGCGCGAACAGATTGAGCGTGAACTGGGCCGTGACGCCGGCAGCGTCGTTGTACGCGGCATGCAGCAGCGCCGGATCCTTGACCAGGTCGGCGCCGAGGAGCAAGTGGCTGCCGGCCGGCATGGCACTCGCCACGCGGCGCCAGAAGACCACCGACTCCGCCTGATTGAGGTTCCCCAGCGTGGATCCGAGGAACAGCAGCAGGGATGGGTGGTACTGGGCCAGCAGGGGGAACGCCGCTTCATACTCCCCGTTCAGCCCGTCCACCTTCACTCCCGGAAACTGGTCCTCAATCCGCTCGGCCGCAGCGCGGAGGATCGACGAGCTCACGTCGACCGGTACGTAGCGAACCGAGTCGGCGTCCTCTGAGTACGCCCGCAGCAGGTGATCGGTCTTCGTCGCACTCCCCGACCCGAGCTCGATCAGGGTGACAGGGCCTGTCAGCTTCCTGATCTCCGGGGCCGCGCGGGTCAGGATGCCCGCTTCGGTGCGGGTCAGGTAGTACTCAGGCAGCTCGCAGATGCGCTCGAACAGCGCGCTCCCCGCCGCGTCATATAGGAAACGGGCCGGCAGCCAGCGCGGGGCGTCGTTCAGTCCGAGGGCCACCGCCCCGGCGAAATCGCGCACGCCGGGAGGTGCCGGAACTGAGCGTGGGACTCCTGGTGGCATCGCGACCCCCTTCGCGGCAAGGTACCCCCCGGAATCTCGCTTGGCCACCTTCAGGCCGATTTCAGGGATCTCCCACTGAGTCTTCACGGGTCCTTCCGGCTGCCTTCACGCGCCCCTTCGCAGCTTGGGCTTACGTGAGAGCGGTTCGATGACCTACTTGCGCAACGTCAGCCCCTTCGATGCAACGGTCCGGATCCTGCTCGGGCTGGTGTTTCTCGCGCGTGCGGGGACGCTGGGCGACCGCCCCTTCCTCGCCATCGCGTGGGGATCGGTCGGCCTGCTGGTGCTGGGAACCGGCCTGCTCCGCATCTGCCCCATCTATGCCCTGGTTCGGGGCGCCCGGTCCCCCCGTCCGAAAACCACCCGGTAGCACGAAAAACGTCACGCCGGGAGCGTGAAGTTCCCGGCGTGCGTCTCGCTGCGCGGTCCGGACCAGCTCAGGCCTGAGCTCAGGCCTTGAGTGCCTTCTCGGGCTTGGCCACGTCGACCTTCACGAGACGGGGTTTGGCCTTCTCCACCTTGGGGAGCGTGAGATGCACCACCCCGTTCTCATAACTGGCCTTGATGTGGTCAGCATCCACTGTGGCCGGCAGCGTGAAGCTGCGCTCGAACGTTCCGTAGGTCCGCTCGTAGCGGTATACGCGCTCCGCTTTCTCCTCAGCGACCTGCTCCTTCGTGCCGGAGATGGTGAGGAGGTTGCCCTCGACGGCGATCTTCACATCCTCGGGTTTCACACCGGGGATTTCCGCTACGATGCGGAGGCGCTCGGGCTCTTCGAAGATGTCGACCACCGGCGTCCAGGCCGTCGCGGCCGTCACCTCGGGTGTGTCGAACAACAGCGGCTCGTTGAAGACCCGCCCCATCCGACGCTCCAGATTGTACAGCAGATCGAGCATTGGATCGCGGATCGGCCTGCGCGTCATCCCGAACATGGTCCCCTCTCCCTTCGCCTCCCCAAGGCGGGCGCTTTCTACGTTAAGCGGGGTGCCGTGAAACCTTGCTGAAACGGGCGTGAAAGACCCGCACCAGCAGACTTTCATGGCATCTTTACTCCCCGCTCAAAGTCCACCACGTACACTGCTGGGACCCTTCGCCACCAGGGAGACTCGATGATCCGCCGCCTCGCTCCCGCCGCACTCGCCATAGCCCTGCTGGCCCCGCCGCCCGTGTCCGCGGCGATCCCGGCCTTCGCCCGGCGGTACCGTGTGAGCTGCCAGTTGTGTCACAACCCGGTGCCCGCGCTGAACGAGTTCGGGCAAGCGTTCGCCGGGAACGGCCTGCGAATGAATCCCGACGAGGAGCCCCGCGACACGGTCGACACCGGAGACGAGCTGCTGTGGCTGTTTCGCGATGTGCCCCTCGCGGTGCGGCTGGACGCGTACGTGCGAGCCTACGGCAACGGGGACGTTGTCACGGACTTCCAGACTCCGTGGAACCTCAAGGTCCTGTCGGGCGGACCGATCTCGCGCAAGCTGTCCTACTACGCCTACTTCCTGCTCTACGAACGCGGTGAAGTTGGCGGCCTCGAGGACGCGTGGATCCAGGTGAACGACATCGGCGGCCAGCCCCTCGATGTGACCGTCGGTCAGTTCCAGGTGTCGGACGCCATGTTCAAGCGCGAGTTGCGGCTCGAATACGAGGATTATGCGATCTATCGCGCCCGCATCGGCGACCAGCCCGCCGACCTGACCTACGAGCGTGGTTTGATGGCGGCGGCGGACCTGGTCGGTTTCACGTTCACCGGTCAGATCGTGAACGGCAACGGCATCGGGGCTGCCACGAGTGACCGACGCCTCGACGACAACCGCCTCAAGAACGTCTTCGGCCACGTCACCCGGAACATCGTCCCGGCCCTGCGATTGGGCGTGATGGGGTATCGCGGCCAGCAGGATGGCGCGGCGCCGGGGGGGCCGACGCTGACCAACACCCTGTGGATGGTGGGAGGCGACGCGACCCTGCAGCTCGGCGCCCTGGAACTCAACGGCCAGTATGTGCACCGGGAAGACAACCACCCCACGTTCAGCGACGCGGAGCCCGCAGCCGTGACCGACGGCGGCTTCGCCGAGCTGCTGGTTCGGCCACCGGGAAGCCGGTGGTACGGCGTCGCGCTCTACAATCGCGTGGTGTGCTCGCAGCCACTGCTCGACGTGCGCTTGGGCGGGGCCGCGGCGGCTCGACGCCATGAGTCGGTGACCGGCGGTGGCGGGTACGTCGTACGTCGCAACCTGCGCGCCTATGGCGAGGTCACCGGCGATCTCGAGGCGAGTCACACTGTGTTCACATTCGGTTTCACGACCGCGTTTTGAGCTCAGGAGACACCGATGGGCAACCCGGAATGGGTCGCGCTGGCAGGAGCCGTGGTGCTGTGTGCAGGTGTCGGCATCGCCGCGCAGGAACGGGGGCTTCCACGCGACGTGACCCCGGCCATGATCGAAGAGGGGAGAGCCCTGTTCCGCGGAGCGGGACTGTGCGGCGCCTGTCACGGTCGGGACGGCACGGGAGTCCTGGGGCCGAGCCTGGCGGACACGCTGTGGCTCCACAGCACGGGAAGCTATGAAGAGATCGTCCGCCAGATCGTCACCGGCGTGCCACAGTCCCAGGCCAGAGGTGGCGTCATGATGCCACCTCGTGGGGGGTCCACGATGTCGGACGCTCAGGTACGGGCGGTGGCGGCCTACGTCTGGCGCCTCAGTCACCCTGCGACATGAGCAGGACGAACCAACTCCACAGGAGGACGTGGTGATGAAGCGAGTATTCTCCCTCGGCGCCATTGGCGCACTCGTGATGCTGGCGGCCGCGGCCCGCCTTCCTCAGCCACAAGAACCCGATGGCGAGGCGATCTATCAGAAACAATGCCGCAAGTGCCATGGTGCCACCGGCACGCCGTCGACCCGGATGACCGAGATGTATCCCACTCTCAAGCCGCTGTCCGAGATGACGGGGGTATCGGCCGACTCGATCATCACCCTGCTGGTAAACGGGGGAACGGAGGGCATGAAGACGTACAAGGACAAGCTGACCACCGAGGAAATGCGGGCCGTGGCTGAATACACGCTGACGCTGGGCAAGGCTCAGGGTTCCTGAACGGGGAGCGCCGATCGGCTGACCGTGAAGGGGTCTTCACGCTTGCCGCCGCGTGGCGGCTCGCCCGCTTGCGCTTCCAGCGGCCCCGTGGAACCTTGATCTGGTCTTTGAGGTATTCACCTGCAACGCACCCTGGAGGAACGCAGATGAGACGCTTGGCGGCAACGCTGGTTGTGGGAGCGGCACTGGCACTGACCGGCGGCGTGCGCTCCGTCGCCGCGCAGGAGCCCGACGGGGCAACGGTGTATCAGGAGAACTGCCGGAAGTGCCATGGCGCAACTGGCACGCCCAGCGCGCGCATCGCTGGCATGTACCCGGAGATGAAGCCGCTTTCCGAGCTGTCGGGTGTGTCGGCCGACTCGATCGTCAAGGTCCTGACGAACGGGGCGGGTGACATGAAGTCGTTCAAGGACAAGTTGTCCGCGGCAGAGATGCAGGCAGTCGCGAAGTACGTGCTGACGCTGGGCAAGAAGGAGTCCTGAGTCACCTGCGGCGTCGCCCGCGCTGACACGACAGGGGACCGGTGCAGCACCGGTCCCCTGTCGCATTTCGGAGTGCACTGCGTGAAAGACTAGTGCGGTCGGGGCGGCGGGAACGTGTCGTAGAACTGCGGCTGCTGGTCACCGCGGCCGCGCAGCGTCGCGAGATACTGTGCCAACTCCTCGATCTCCTGATGGGACATCGCCGGGGGACCGTAGGCCGGCATCCGCGTCTCTTCGTGGAAGCGCGCCGGCTGTTCCATGAAGCTGTGCAGCCATCCCGCCGAGTGGCGCAGACCGATGGCCGTGAGGTCCGGTCCTTCGTCGCCGCCCTGCCCCGCGACCCGATGGCAGCCACCGCACTGCTGCGATTGATAGAGCGCGCGCCCCGCGCGCTGCTGCGCACTGAGCGCCGGCCCCTCGAGGGTCGCCAGTCCCGGCCCTGGCCCGGCAGCGCCGATCAACATCCCGGAACCCGCGAGCAACACGACGAGCGAGACCAGCGCGACGGGCCGATGGAGCAGGTTGCGGGTGCTGCCGCGGTCGAAGAACGGAAGCGCCACCATGGCCAGCAGCAGCGCTGTCGGCACGCCGACCGCGATCACGGCCTCGAGCGACCCCGGAACGAGTTTCAGCAGCTGGTAGATCGGCAGGAAGTACCACTCGGGGCGCGGTACGTAGGACGTATCGGTCGCGTCGGCGGGGGCCTCGAGCGGGGCACCGAACGCGAGAGCCATGAGCACGATCACCAGCACGACGGTGGCAGATACGATCGCGTCCTTGCCCAGAATGTCCGGCCAGAAACGCATGCCGCCCCGCTTCGTCGCCGCGTAGGCCTCACGGTAGTAGGCCGGATACTCCGGGTCCGAGGTGCGCGCGGGTGCCCCGGTTTCCAGGTCCCGTGGCCGCGCCGCGATGCCCTGGCGGATGACGACGATGAGGTGCAGCGCCGCGATCGCTGTGAGCAACAGCGGCAGCCAGAGCACGTGGAAGGCATAGAACCGCGCGAGCGTGGCCGCTCCCAGCTCCGATCCCCCACGCAGGACCGCCACCAGCGCGGCCCCCACGAACGGGGTGGTCCCGGCGATGTTCGTCCCCACCGCCGTGGCCCAGTACGCCTTCTGGTCCCACGGCAACAGGTAACCCGTGAAGCTGAAACCCAGCACCACGATGAACAGGCCGACGCCCAGGAGCCAGTTGATCTCGCGCGGATACTTGTAGGCTCCGACAGAAAACACCCGGATCATGTGCGCCAGGATCAACACCACCATGGCGCTCGCGCCCCAGTGATGGATCCCGCGAACCAGGGCGCCGCTCGCAACGTGATCGGCGATGTAGCGCACGCTGTCGTAGGCGTGGTCCGGTGAGGGCGAGTAGTACGTCGCGAGCGTGGTGCCCGTGATGACCTGCACCAGGAACACGGTCAGGGTCGCCGACCCCAGGGTGTGCCACCACGTCAGCCGGGCCGGCACCTCGCGGTCGAGCAAGTCGCGCTTGACGCCATGCAGGTCGAGGCGCTGATCGAGCCACCGAAATGGTCCGGGCATGATGCTACACCGCCTTCTTTTCGGGGACCCCGAGGCGGAAGTCCTCGTAGCGGGTGTAGAGCATCCCGTCCTCGACCCGGGCCTCCAGCACGTCGAGCGAGCGAGGGGGCGGCCCGCCCAGGACGGCACCGGTCTTCACGTCGAAGTAGCCGGTGTGACAGGGGCAGCGAAACACGTTCGCCTCCGTGTCGAAGAAGTAGTTGCACCCGAGGTGAGTGCAGCGGCCATTGTAGATGGTGAAGTTCTCCCCATCCTCGGTGTACACCCACACGTTCCGCAGGCGCCGCGTCTCCACCCAGGCATCGCTCGCCGTATCGACAAAGTCGACTTTGACCGGGGTATCGAGATCGAAGGCGGAGGTATCGCCGACCTGAATCCACTTCTCTGGCCGTGTGTGGCGGAACGTCGGTGACAGGAACGCGCGCAGGGCCGGTACGCCGGCCAGCATCGCCGAAACGAAGCCGCCCACCGCCGTGGCCCACTTGAGGAACGCACGCCTGCCCGCCTGTAGTGCTCCCCCCGCTGTCGTCATCTCCGCACACCCCTCCGCTGATCGAAGTTCACGTCCGTGCTCACCCAGGATCGAATCTGCCTCCGCGATCCCTGCATCGCCAGCGCCGCGGCGCAACAGTGACGACGCTCAGGGCCCCGGCGGCGGTTGCCCGTGGCAGGCGACGCACATCTCGGCGTTCTTGCGCCGCAGGCGCTCCGGATCGAAGCCCGGCCCGTGAGGATTGAAATGGCGGCCCCCGAGCGCCGAATGACATTGCAGGCAGTCCCGCTCCACATGACACGCGGTGCACGACTCGAGGCTCTGTCGGGCGGCCTGCCCGTGACCCGCCAGGAAGAAGCGGCTCGCGTCGTGATACCCGGACCCCAAGGCGCGGGTGCTCACGAGACCCGCCGTCTGATGGCACTGCTGGCAGAAGCTGCCGACGTTGTGGCACTCGCTGCAGGAGCTCTCGCGGGCATAGGCGGATGCCGAGTGCGTCGTGAGGAACCCCGCCGGATGAAATCCCGGTGCCGCTGCCGCGTCGGGACGGTGACAGGTCAGACAATCGGGTTGGACGTGGCAGCCAGCGCAGGTCGTGGGCGTGGTGGCAGCCACCGGGCCGTGGCGACGCGAGAAGTTCTCACCGTGGGACTCGGGCACGCGACGCACCGGGCGTGCTCCCGTGGCGCGCCCCGGCCCGCTGGCCGGCAGGGCCGCCGAGACGCGCTGCGACGGAGCGTGACAGACCAGGCAGCTCTCCTGCGCGTGGCAGGTGCTGCACTGACCCGGGTTCTCCCGAACCATGGGACCGTGGCGGCGCAGAAAATCCGGCGCGGCGTGGCTGGCCGGCGCGTGCAGCGTGACCACGATCGCGCGCGACCGCGGGTCGGGCTCGAGCGCCTGGATGGCGGGCGTCTCGGGCGCGTTGACGTGGCAGGTGATGCAGAAGTCCCTCGCGTGGCAGACCGTACAGCTGGACGCAACGGGATCGGACGTGCCCGTGGCCTGAGCGCCGTGACCGCTGGCGCTCACGAAGCCGGGGCGCCGATGCGACGGCGGCACCGGAAAGGCCGCCACGTCCGTGGCGGCCAGGCCCCGTGCACGATGCAACGGAAGGTGGCACGTGCTGCACAATGTGTCCGCTTCGGCGAGATGCTCCACCCCCGTCCCATGACACGCGAGGCACCCCTCGGGCGTGGCCCGGTGCACGGCCATCCAGGTGCCGTCAGCCGGAAGATGACAGTCCTTGCACGTCAGCTCCTGCTCGCCCTCCGGGGTCTCGCGCGTCATCAGGGGCACCAGATCGTGCACGAACTTCATGTTGCTGGGGCGCGGCTCGGCGGGGGGCTGCCAGTTGACCCGCTCCACATCGGTCCCGTTGTGGCACTCCGCGCAGGTCGCGGGGTCAGGCCACAGCGGCTGTTCGGGATCTTCCCCTGCACCGGCGTGGCACGATACGCACGTCGGGAACACGCGGCGATGCAGGAGATGATCGAACCGCGCCGGTGCTTCTGGCTCCTGTGCGGCGACCGGCGCGAGGGCGCCCAGCGCCACGGCCAGGACGGACGCGGGAACGAAAAGGCGCAAGATCATCGGTCGGCCCTCCCACCGGGCAGCAGGCGAATCGCGGGAGGCAGACCACGCACGTCCGCACCGCTTCCGAGATCCAGCACGACGCGCGCGGCCAGCCGGAACTGGTCCCACTGGTACGCCGCTGCGTCGGGGCGCCGGTGGTCTTCATCGTAGCGGCTCGCAGTCACACCCACGCGCATACCGGAAGTCGGCTCGAACTCGGCATCGACACCGAGCATGCGGACCACCGCCTCGTTGAAGCGGTATTCGAGTGGCCGCTTCGTCGCGGCGCCCACCACGCGCACCGAGAGTCGGCGGGACGGGGCGTAGGCGACACTGCCCGATACCCCTCGCGACGCGGCACCCGGTCCGTACTCGACCCGGTACGCGCCGTCCACCGTCCAGGCGGCGGCCGCGGTGACGGTCCCACCGACGTCCCATCGCCACCCGTCGTTCTCGGCCTGGAACAGCGGCGTGGATGCCTCGGCGTTGTCGAAGGCGTAGCGTTCATATCGAGCCCGCACGGTGACCCGGCGATGGGCCCGGAGCGCCAGCGCGGCGTCCCAGGCGTGGTATGGCACCGGACTGAACGCGCCCCAGATGGTCCATAGCTCGAAGTGGGGGCGGTAGCGTCGCAGACCCAGCTGCGCCTGAGCCACGCGGTGCGAGTACGCGAGCGCGGCCTCGGCGCTCCCCCACCAGCCAGCAGCCATGTCGTAGTCGGCCCCGCCGGTGAGGCTCACGCCGACCAGCGGGCGCACCGCAGCCTGCACGCCGACCCGCTCGGAGACGAACCCTTTCGTCCGACGGTCGACTTGACGCTCGTAGTCGAGTCGGGCGTCCACAGACGAGCTGCGCCAGCCGAGGCCCGCACCCGCGACGATCTGCCGCGACCGGGGCTGAAAATCGGCGAGCGGGTTGGTGGCCGGGCTGGTGACGGGAAGAGCAGCCCCACGCGCGAGCCCCCAGCCGAGGTACCCCCGCAGGTCGAGACCGCGCCGCGGCTCCCGCAACACGATCCCCGCGCCGTCGAAGCCCGTCGTCCCAAACCGCGACGTGACGACCTGTCGTCCCAAACGTGCCGTGCCGCGCCGCGCGGCGTACTCGGCGTAACCTTGGAGCAATTGCACGGCGGGGTCCGTACCCGGCCACAGGTCCGAGCCGCTCAGATCCCACCCGACTCGCCCCAGCCCGTGTACGCTCAAGCCCGGCACGCCGATACCCCATACGGTGACGTCCGCCGTGGCGGTGAAGGGCTGGGCGCTGCGCTCCGGACCCGGCCTGAAGAAGGTGCAGTACGTGCCATTCGGGGGACAGACCACCGCAAAGCCGTCCGGCGTGGTGGGTCCCCGGCCTGGGGCTTGGAGGGTGTCCGCGACCGGGATGCTGTCGATGGCCACGCCACGATACGCGACTGACTGGACGCGCGTGTCGAGTCGCAGGTGATATCCCTGGGCGCCGGCCGCTCCCGCGTGCGCCAGCAGCAGCGTCGCGGCCGCCGCCCCGACGAGTGTCGGATGCGTGTTCAATGCAGCACCGCCCACAATACGAGAACGATCACCAGCACCCCGAGGCTCAGGGCCGTGAACCCCAGGGCGAGGGACCAGAGATAGGCCGCGCGGGACACCGGGGGAGCGACGAGCCCTTCCAGTGTGCCTGCCTGCTGTCGCCGCTCGTACTCGAGCGGATGCTCCTCGATCATGTAGCCCGCGCTGGCTCGGCCAGTGAAGATCACGAGATCAATCGGGAACTTCTCAGGGCGCAGATGCACGTTGAAAAAATGGATCGTGAAGATGAAGCTCATCGCGAGGAGGGCCTCGTCGCCGTGGATAATGGTTGCGACGTTGAACACCCATCCCGGAAGGAACCGGGCAAAGAACTCCGGGAACCAGAGCAGCAGCCCGGATGACCCGATCACGGCGATCCCCCAGAACACGGCCCAGTAGTCGAACTTCTCCATGTAGCTGAAGCGCTCGAACCGGGGCCGCTGTCCGAGACCCAGGAACCAGCGGAACATGCCGAACAGGTCGCGGAAGTCCTTGGGCTGGGGCACCATGGAATCCGGCCCCCACAGCAGCTTCTTCGTGTCCGCCCCGCGGGCGATGCGCAGCAGCAACGACCCGATATGCGTGAAGAAATAGACGAACGTGATGATCGCGCACACGCGGTGCAGGAACCCCGCCGACTCGATGCCGCCGACGATCCCCGCCACCCCGCGCGCCCAGGGCGCGGCCGCGAAATGCAGCGGCAGGCCGGTGAACACCAGGCCGAGGAACGAGACGATCACAAGGGCATGCAGGGTCCGCTGCAGCGGCGTGAACCGCCAGAGGTGCGGCCGGGCACCGCGATCGGCGGCATCCAGGACTCGGGGACTCATGATCGCGTTTCGCTCCCGGCGGGCGCCTCACCGTGCCCCTTCCCGGCGGCCCCGCCCCGCGCCGCGTCGATCGCCAGGCGCGTGAGCCACAGCAGCGTGTGCAGGGCGAAGAACACCATCACCACCACCAGGAGTCCGGTCATCATCCGCCAGGTCCAGTAGAGCACGGGATAGTTCGCGCGGTCGCGGTGATCGCCGTGCGGGCGGTACCGGGCGAAGTTCGCGTTCGCCGCGGGATGGCAGCGCGCGCACGTCGCCACCAGGTTCGCCGGATAGACGGACGATTCGGGGTCCGTCATCGGCCGCATGTCGTGCGGTGTGTGGCAGTCGCTGCAGGTCGCCGCGAGCGTCGAGCCCAGGTGAGTGACCTTGCCGTGGTAGGTGTCGAAATACGTCTCATAGAGGTGCTCGTGGCAGGTACCGCATTCCTGAACGACCCCGAGGAACCACTGCGGCTGGTCGGCCCGCACGATCTCGTGCGCCGAGTGGCAATCGACGCAGACCGGCGCCGACTTCCCGCTGTCGGTGGTATCACCGCGGGCATAGGCGACGCCGTGGGCCGAGCGGTCGTACACCTCGGCGATGCCGACGTGACACGCGCCACAGGTGGCCGGGATGTGGCGCCGATTGACGGTCGACGCGGACGAGTCGGCCGGCAGCACCAGGTGCGCACCATGACAGTTGCTGCAGGTCGCCGAAACGATCAGCCCGTCGCGGGTGAGGGCGCTGCCGTGCACCGTCTTGTAGAACTGCGCGACGGCCGTCCGAGCCTGGGCCTTGTCCGCCGTCGCGAAGTACGTACCGATGATCCCCGGGTCCGCGTGGCAGCGACCGCAGGTCGCGGCGACGTTGAGCGGGTGCGTCGGAGACCGGCGGTCATCCTTGCCATACACCTTGTGCGATCCGTGGCACCCGGTGCACGTTGGCGCGTCGCCGTTGGTGACGGCGTTCGTCGCGTGTATCGAGCCCGCCCAGTCGCGGCCTGCCGCCTCGTGGCACGTCTGACAGGGAACCACCTTGGCCTGCGCGCCGTGCGGGTATCCGGCGTCGTAGCCCTGATGGCAATCGGCACACCGCAGGCTGGCGTGGCGCGTGTCGGCCAGGATGGCGGCGGGCACATACAGGCTGCTGTCCGGACCGCCGCCCCGACGGCCCATCAGAAAGTCCCGGTTGCCGTGACACTTCTCGCAGACGACTTGCTGCGCCGCCGCGAGCGGCGCCGCCGCGAGCGCCAGCAGCACGCCGACGAAGGCGCCGCGCCAGATCGAGCCCGTCAGTGTGCCGAGGCGCATCGGATCTAGTCTTCCTGACCCTGCCGCATGGCGGGGATCTTGTGACACGCTTCGCAAGGCCGCGTCGTGTAGTGACCGCTGGCCTGGTCGGTGTGACAGACGGTGCAAACCTGCCGACTCCACTGATCGACCCCCGCCAAGTCGTGGCAGTCCGCACACCCGCTGTGGGCATCGCGATCGTGCCACGCCAACACGCTGTCGCGATGACAGCTGCGGCACGAGCGCTCGGGCACGTGATGCGATTCGTGGCAATTGTCGCAGCGCAGTCCCGACGCGCTCATCGCGGGCGGCGCGTGACAGTCACGACACGCCACGTTGCCGCTCGCGTGTGCCGCGTGGGAGAAGTCGCCCGTGGTGAGCACCAGCGTCTGGGCTGGAGCGCCACCGGGCCCCTCGTGGCACGTGGCACAGTTGCGCTGGCGGATCGCCGAGTGATGACACGCGCTACAGGCTGCGGGCGACGCGAGGGTGGTGCCGCCGTGGTTGTCCAGCGAGGTGTGGCAGTCCGCGCAGGACAGCCCCCCCCGCAGCACGTGCGGCTCGTGCGCGAACTCGAGACCCTGAAACGCGACGCGTGACCGCTCGACGCCGATGTGGCAGCTGAAGCAGGCGCTTTCGCCTACCGCGGGGCCCAGGCTGATGGTGGGTGCAGCCATCCCCCCGGCGCTCGCCGCCTGTTGCACCAGATCGAGGGCGGCGCGGAGCAGCTGGTCTGCGTACGCGACGTTGTGGGCCGCCCGGCCGCGGCGCACGAGATCC
>QKHC01000060.1 GCA_003251175.1 Gemmatimonadota bacterium | reverse complement strand
GACCATGGTGTCGCCGTTGACCATCAGGTTGTCGCCGGAGCCGGTGACGGTGAGGTCCGAGCCCTGCACGGTGGTGTGGGTGCCCACGATCTGGTCGGGCTCAATCTGGCCGGGCACCACGTGGTACGTGAGGATCGTGGTGAGAAGGTCCGCGTCGGTCGACAGCGTGTCGATGGTCGCGGCGTCGATCTTGGCGAACGCGTCGTCAACGGGCGCGAACACCGTGAACTCGTCACCGTTGAGGGTGTCCACCAGGTTGACGTCGGGGTTGAGCTGACCGCTCACGGCCGCCACGAGCGTGGTGAGCAGCGGGTTGTTGGAGGCCGCCACGGCGACCGGGTCCTGCGACATGCCCTGGATCGAGCCCGCGCCGTCCGGCACCGCCTCGTCGTAGGCCGAGCAGCCGGTGCCCACCAGGTTGGCGTAGGCGGCCATGTCCATCGAGTCGTCCGTCATGGCCTCGGAGGTCATGGGGGCCTCGCTGGTCATGGCCTCGGACGTGGTCATCTCCATGTCGTCGGAACCCGACGAACACGCCGTGAGCGCCAGCGCGCTGGCGAACGTGATGGCGATACCTGCGGAGACCTTCTTGTTGGTGCGGAACATCATGTACTCCCTCTAGGCCCGGGGACTGGGCCCTCGTGGTGACGCCTCTGGGGCGCCCGCCGCGGGGTGCGGCGACACATGGGGTTCGCCCGGTTCTCGGCGGCGGTTTGGTGAGTTTCGAAAAAACTTCTGGGCCGATGCCGATGCCCGGCTGGGAGGGGTCCGACCGAACCGCATCGGCCCGGCGAACGAACCCCTACCCGAGAGGCGCCCGGCCCACGCGGCGCCGCAACGGACGGAGTTCCCCCATGACGCTGGTCATCATCGGACTGCTGGGAGGGCTCATCACGGGCATCTCGCCGTGCATCCTGCCGGTGCTGCCTGTCATCTTTCTGACGGGCGGCGCGCAGTCCGCGCGGCGCATCGACCTTGGCAACGGGCTCTCCGTGAGCGGGCCACGCGTGGGAGGCCCCGCCGGCACAAGCGCCGGGGGCACAAGCGCGACCGCGGTCGCCACGCCCGCCGCCCCTCCCATCCAGGTATCGCGCTGGAGGCCCTACCTGGTGATCGCGGGGCTCGTCACGAGCTTCACGCTCGTGACCCTGGTGGGCTCGCTGCTGCTGAGCTCGCTGGGCCTGCCGCAGGGAGTGATCCGCTGGGCCGGCATGGCCGTGCTGGTGCTGCTGGGCATCGCGCTCATCGTGCCGCGCTTTGAGCGCATTCTCGAGCGCCCGTTCCAGCGCCTCGGCGGCAAGACGCAGGCCCGACGCGGCGGCGGCTTTGGCGTGGGCCTGGCCCTGGGCGCGGTGTTCGTGCCGTGCGCGGGGCCCGTGCTGGCGGCGATCATCGTGGCCGGTTCGACCGGCCAGGTGGGCATCGGCACGGTGCTGCTCACGGTGTCGTTCGGAATCGGAGTGGCCGTGCCGCTGCTGTTCTTCGCGCTGGCCGGCCGTCGGGTCGCCGAGCGCATCAAGGCCTTCCGCACCCGCGAGCGCGCGCTGCGAGTGGCGGCCGGCGTGGCCATGATCGCGCTCGCCGTGGGACTCGCGTTCGACGTCCCCTCGCGCCTGCAGCGCCTCATCCCCGACTACACGGCCGCGCTGCAGCGAGACCTCACCGACAACGAGGACGCGCAGGCGGCGCTCAGCCTGGGCGGCCTCATCAACGACGAGAACAAGGATCTGGACAAGTGCACCAACGGCGCTGCGGAACTGGAAAGCTGCGGCACCGCACCCAGCATCAAGGGCATCGACACGTGGTTCAACACCCCGGACGGTGCCGCCCTGGACCTGGAGGAGCTGCGCGGTCAGGTGGTGCTCGTCGACTTCTGGGCGTACTCCTGCATCAACTGCCAGCGCTCCATCCCGCATGTGGTCGCGTGGGATCAGGCGTACCGCGATGCGGGCCTCACGGTGATCGGCATCCACTCGCCTGAGTACGCGTTCGAGAAGGACGAGGGCAACGTGCGTGCCGGCGCCGCGAACTTTGGCATCGAGTACCCCGTCGCGCTGGACAACAACCTGTCCACGTGGACCAACTACCGCAACCGCTACTGGCCCGCCGCGTACCTGATCGATGCCGAGGGCGTGGTGCGCCACATCCAGTTTGGCGAGGGCGGCTACGACAAGACCGAGGCGCTGATCCGCGAGCTGCTCACGCAGGCCAACCCCGGCGTCGACCTGCCCGCGCCCACGGACACGGAGGACGTCACCCCGGACCTTGGCTCCACCACCCGCGAGACGTTCCTCGGCTACTCCAAGGACGTGAACTACTCGGGCGAGCAGCCGTACTCGGCCGGCGAGGGGTCCTTCACGTTCCCCGAACCACAGCCGAGCGACTCCTTCGCGCTGGACGGCGAGTGGACCATCGAGAGCCAGTACGTAACGCCCACTGACGCCGACGCGAGCATCCGTCTCGCGTTCCATGCCACCACCGTGCGCATGGTCTTGGGCGGCAGCGGCACGGTCTGGGTGAGCCTTGACGGCGGCGCGGAGCAGCGCATTGACGTGGATGGGACGCCGCAGTCCTACGCCCTTGCCGACGGCCTCGACGGCGGCGATCACACTGTCACCGTGCGCGTGGGCGAGGGCGTGGAGGCCTACTCGTTCACGTTCGGATAGGCGGTGGTGCGGCCGGGCGTGGGACGGCTTACGCGGGGCAGCGCTCGCCGAGCGCGTCGAGCTCCAGCGGTGAGACGAGCAGGCTGATGCCCGCCGATGCGGCCC
>QKHC01000029.1 GCA_003251175.1 Gemmatimonadota bacterium | reverse complement strand
CCCCCCCCGGACACCGGAATCTTTCCCGATTCGCTGCTGGGGCTGACCTTCGCCTGGGACACACTGGCGCATGCCTACGCCCGCACCACGCGGGAGGGCGCGCCCCCGAGCGGTGTCCGCTACCTGCTGTATCAGATCCAGGGAGCGGAGCCGTCCCGACCCCTGAGCGAAGTGGGCCAGACCGATCTCGTGGCGATGCCTGGCGCCGTCCCGGAGCTGCACGCCCTCGTCTCGGGCAGTGGTGTCTACACCGGCTCCGGCACGGACCTGCGCGTGCTCGGCTCGTTCGGGACCGCCGCGTACGACATTCGGGCGACCGGCACGCTCTCGACGACGGGCCGCGAGGCCCCGCTCACGGCGCGGTTCGCCGCCGACCTCGAGACGGCTGTCATGGATGTGGACGTTGGCCTCCCCGACCGCTCGCTGCTGGTGCGGACCGCGCTGGTGTTCCGCTTCTTTTCCAACGGCAGCCGCCAGGAAGTCGACTTCCGCGTGTTCACCCGCGGCGAGTCGCTGACCATGGACGGTTGGGTCGAGCAGCGGAGCACGGTGAATGGCACCACCTACGCTGCGGACATCAGCCTCTTCATGAACGGCGCGCTGCTGGCGACGATCATCGGCACGGACGCGGGGATCAAGTTCCGCGACGTGCAGGGCGACGTGCTCACGGGCAGCCTGGCGGCCGCGCTCAACCGGTTTCTCCACTACCCGGGAACGGTGCAGACACAGATCGGCGGCCTGCTGCAGCCGAGCGTCAACGTCCTGCGGGGGTTCTGAGGTTCGCGCGCCGCCGCGGCGTCCCTCATATTGGGACCCATGCTGAGCCGTCGACACTTCGTTCGATCGTGGCTCGCCGC
Organism: Gemmatimonadota bacterium; assembly: GCA_003251175.1. GTDB lineage: Bacteria > Gemmatimonadota > Gemmatimonadetes > Gemmatimonadales > GWC2-71-9 > SZUA-544. The sequence continues at coordinate 9,651 of QKHC01000029.1, read as the reverse complement.
CGTGGCGACGGCGCCCGCACTCACCGAGCGTGGCCTCGCCCAGGTCCAGGCGGCAGTGCGCGCGGTTGGCGCCCGATCCCCCGCCGACCTCGCTGACGATGAGGACTTCTGGCTCGAGATCCAGCAGGCTTTCACCCTCGATCGCACCCTGATCAACCTCAACAACGGCGGCGTGAGCCCGAGCCCTCGCGTCGTGCAGGACGCCATGCGGCGGTATCTCGAGCTGTCGAACACCGCCCCGGTGTATTCGATGTGGCGGCTGCTGGAGCCGGAAGTCGAATCGGTGCGCCGCACCCTCGCCACTACCTTCGGCTGCGATCCCGAGGAAATGGCGATCACGCGCAACGCCAGCGAGGCCCTCGAGATCGTGCAGCTCGGCATCCCCCTCGAGCGGGGCGACGAGGTCCTGACCACCAATCAGGACTACCCGCGCATGCTCACCACGTGGCGTCAGCGCGCACGCCGCGAGGGCATCGTGCTGACCGAGATCTCCTTCCCCGTGCCGCCACCGTCGCCGGCGGACCTGGTGGCGCGCCTCGAGCGTGCCATCACACCGCGGACGCGGGTGATACACGTGTGCCACATCACGAATCTCACCGGCCAGATTTTCCCGATTCGGGATATCTGCCACATGGCACGCGCGCGCGGGATCGAGGTCGTCGTGGACGGGGCGCACGCGTTCGCGCATTTCCCGTTCACCCGCGATGACCTGGACTGTGACTATTACGGCACGAGCTTGCACAAGTGGCTGCTGGCGCCGCACGGCACCGGCTTCCTTTACGTACGGAAGGAAAAGATCGCGCGAATCTGGCCGCTGATGGCCGCCCCGCCCCAGATGGACGACAACATCCGGAAGTTCGAGGAGATCGGCACCCATCCCGCGGCCAACCACAACGCGATCGCCGAAGCGCTGGCCTTCCATCACGGCATCGGCGCCGAGCGCAAAGCCGCTCGGCTGCGATTCCTGTTCCACCGCTGGGCCAAGCCGCTCGAGCAGGTGCCCGGCGTCCGGATCCTGACCCCGTACGATCCGGCGCAGTCGTGTGGGTTGGCGCTGGTCTCGCTGCCGCAGCTCGAAACGGATGAGGACACGGGCAAGTTCGTCGCGCACTTGTGGAACCAGCATCGCATCATCGTGACCGGGATCAACCATCCGGAGTTCCGGGGCCTCCGCGTCACGCCCAACGTCTATACGACCGGCGGCGAGATCGACCGCTTCACGGAGGTCCTGTCGGACCTCGCGCGCAGGGGTCTGCCGTCGTAGCCCCCGCGCGCACCCCCGCATGGACGACCGCGTCGGCGCTGCTTCTCGCGGTCCTGCCCACTGCGCTGCCACTCGCGGCGCAGCACCGGGCCGGCGTCTGCGCCGCCGTGGCGGCGCTGCTCCCGCCCGACACCGGGCAGTTCACGCTGACGGGCGACACGGTCATCCTCGACCCGCGCAGTGAGCAACGGCTGCCGGGGTGTGTCGTCCGGCTCGCCGCCACGCGCTCGGCGCTGGGGCAGGCCGCGCCGCCCGACCAGCGTGTGCGCGACGGCCTCGCGGCGCTGGGGTGGCGGGAGAACCTGCAGTACAGCGCCGACGGTCCCGACGGCACCGCATTCGCCTACTGGCTGGGCACGGCGACCTGTTTTGTCGAGGCGCGCTGGGATGGTGGCGATGATGCCGACCCCGCCCGCGGACGGAGCGACGACTACGTCCTGACCGTCGCATGCACCTCCGAGCCCTAGCTCACCGCGCGTCCTAGCGCGCACTCCCCTCAGCCCGTAGGTTCCCGCCCGCCCCACTGACAGGAGGCGTACTCCATGGTGCCCGTGATGTCGCTTTGGCTGCCGATCGTGCTCGGCGCGGTGTTCGCGTTTGTGGCCAGCTTCGTCATCCACATGCTCCTCACCTACCATCGGTCGGACGTGGCCCCGGTCCCCGGCGAAAACGGGATCCGCGAGGCATTCCGCAAGGCAGCCGTCCCGCCCGGGGATTACGTGATCCCGCACGCCGGCAGCCCCGCCGCCATGAAGTCTCCCGAATTCGTTTCGAAGATGACCGAAGGCCCCGTCGTGTATCTCACGGTGATGCCCAGCGGGCCACCGGCGATGGGCAAGAACCTGGTGCAGTGGTTCATCTACTGCGTGGTGGTGAGCCTGTTCGCGGCCTACCTGACGGGGCGGGCGCTGCCTGCCGGCGCACCGTACCTGTCCGTCTTCCGCTTCGCGGGCGCCACCGCCTTCGCCGGCTACGGCCTGGCGCAGCTGCAGTCCTCCATCTGGTGGGGCCGCAAGTGGAGCAGCACGATCAAGGGCCTGTTCGACTCGCTGGTCTACGCGCTGCTCACGGCGGGCGCATTCGGGTGGTTGTGGCCGTCCTGAGCGCACCGCGGCGCCGATGAAAATCACCGCCGTCCGGGCCTACCGGGTCGAGCTTCCGCTGCTGGAGGGGAGCTACCGGTGGTCCGGCGGCAAGGCGGTGAGCGTCTTCGACAGCACCGTCGTGGCGGTCGACACCGACGCCGGGATCACGGGCTGGGGGGAAGTCTGTCCCCTCGGCCCGTTCTACCTGCCCGCATTCGCGGCCGGCTGCCGGACCGGGATCGGCGAGCTCGCCCCGCACCTCCTCGGCGAGGACCCCACCCAGCTGGAGCGGCTCAACCGCCGCATGGACGCGGCGCTGCAGGGACATCCCTACGTGAAGTCGGGCCTCGACATGGCCTGCTGGGACATCCTCGGCCAGATGGCGCGCCTCCCCGTGTGCGTCCTCCTCGGCGGCCGCTACGGCGACGACGTCGGTCTCTACCGGGCTATTTCGCAGGACACCCCCCACGCGATGGCGGACTCCGTCGTCCGGTATCGAGCGGAGGGCTATCGTCGCTTCCAGCTCAAGGTCGGCGGAGATCCCGACGTTGACGTGGCGCGGATTCGCGCCGTCGCTGCGGCCCTCGAGCCAGGGGACCGGCTCGTGGCCGATGCCAACACCGGGTGGCTCCCCCACGAGGCCTTGCGCGTGGTCCGCGCCGTGCGCGACGTGGACGTCTACATCGAGCAGCCGTGCCGCAGCTACGAGGAGTGTCTCACCATCCGCCGCCACACCGACCACCCGTTCGTGCTGGACGAGTGCATCGACGGGATCGCGCCGCTGCTCCGTGGCCACGCCGACGGGGCGATGGACGTGGTCAACCTGAAGATCAGCAAGCTCGGCGGGCTCACCAGGGCCCGGCAGGCCCGCGATCTGTGCGCCACGCTCGGCATTGCGATGACCATCGAGGACAGCTGGGGCGGCGACGTGGTTACGGCGGCGATCGCCCACCTCGCGCACAGCACGCCACCTGAGCTGCTGTTCACGACGACCGACTTCAATTCCTACGTGTCAGTGAGCATCGCGGACGGCGCCCCGCGGCGGATCAACGGGCGCATGGCGGCCAGCATGAGCCCCGGGCTCGGCATCGCGCCGCGGCTGGACGTGCTGGGTCCACCGGTCGTGGCAGTCACGTCCTAGGTGCCGGCGGCACCGGAGCCATGATTCACACCCCCTCCCCCACGGGGCCTGCGACCGTCGCACCGCCTCACGCATCATCGTGATCGTGCTCTCACTGGTTTCCGCCTTCGTGGCGCTGGCCCAGGTCGCGGTGGGCGCGCCCGATCCCGACGCCGCCTGGGGCGCGTGGCGCGACGGTCGGATCGCCGAGGCCGAGTCCCTGGCGACCGTCCTTCCTCCCGCGGACGACCGCAGCCATCTGCTGGCCATTGCCGCCTTCGCGCGGGGAGACTACCAGCGCGCGCTGGCGCACTACGACAGCCTCGGCGAGACCTACCAGCGGCGCGGCGAGCTGGACCGCATGGTGGTGGACGCCTACCTGCACCTGGGGCGGCCGGGCGCCGCCCGCGACTTCGCGCGGCAGCGCGGGCTGGAGGACGTGCTGATCGGATCGCTCGAGCAGCGCGCCGCACAGCCGCTCGCCGTCAGCCTCGACACGCTCACTACCGTGCCTTTCGCACAGCATCCGCTGACGCCGTACCTGCCCGCGTTCGATGCGATCGTCGAGGGTCGGCCGACGATCGTCCACCTCGACACCGGCGGGGCGTTCCTCGCGATGGGACCGAGCCGGGCAGCGGCGCTGGGCATCGAGACGATCGACGCCGGCACCGGGTTTCACGCCACCCGACAGGTCGCCCTGCGGCGGGGGATCGCGCGCGAGTTCCGCCTCGGTGCGGCGGTGCTCAGGAACGTGCCCGTGGCCGTGCTGGCGTCGCTCGAAGGCCGGCAGGATCTCGTGATCTTCGGAACGAACGTGCTGGAGCAGTTTCTGGCGACGATCGACTATCCGAACCACCGGTTGATCCTGTCGCCACGCGCTGACACCACGTGGCGGGCGCAGCACCTGGGCATGCTCCCAGCGCGCCGCACGGCGGTGCCGTTTTTTCTGTGGGGGGACCACTACCTGTTCGCGCGTGGTGGGTTTGGTGCGCGCCGGGACCTCACCTACTTCATCGACTCGGGTCTCGTCTCTCTTGCCCCCGGTCCCAACGGCCTGCGTCAGGCGTGCTTCATCACGACGCCCGAGCAGTATCGCGAGTGGGGCGTGGACTCGATAGCGACGACGCAGCGGCATTTCGAGTCACCGCTGCCCGTTTCCCTGGGTCCCCTGGAGCAGCGCGATCAGTTCTTCGCCACGGTCGCGGATCCCACCTGGACCTCGTTCGGCGGGGTGCGTATCGACGGACTGCTGTCCCACGCGTTCCTCAACCGCTACGCCTGGACGCTCGACTTCACGACGCGGGAATTCGTGTTCGGCGAGCCCTAGCGTCGGGGGAGCCACGCCACGATGCGCAGCGGCCCCCCGGTGCCGCCGGCGATCTTCATCGGCAACGCGACCACCAGCGCACCCGTCACCGGCAGCCGCTCGAGGTGCGCCACGTTCTCGAACACCGGCACCGCCCCACCCCCCAGCACCTGATGGGTCTCGAATGTGGTCGACTGCCCATAGTCGATGCTCGGGGTATCGATCCCCACCGCTGCGACGTCACGCTCGAGCAGCAGGCTGGCTGTGCGGGGATCGAGACCGGGAAAGTGCAGCTCCGGCACCGCCTCGGGGCCCGTGCGGGCGGTCCCCATGTAGCGCTCGCGATCGGGCCAGAAGGTGCCCCGTCCGGTGCGGAACAGCACGATCGCCCCGGCCGGAACCGGGCCGTGCGTGCGCTCCCACGCGACCACGTCGTCGGGGACGATGAGGCGGTCGCGATCCGCCTCGGCGGTGCCGGGAACGTCGATGACCACCCCGGGACCGACGAGGCGATCGACCGGAATCTGATCGGCCGTCTGCTGACCCTCGGTGAAGTGCACCGGCGCGTCGAGGTGGGTCCCCCCATGCTCGTCCGCGGCGAAGTGATTGGCGCCGTAGTAGTAGCCCGCCGGTGTCCGCGTGGCTGACAGCACGGTGAGCGCGAACGGGCTGGCCGTGGGCCAGTAAATGGTGGTTGAATCGAAGGGATAGCTGAGGTCGACCCACGAGCCACGCGCCAGCACGTCGGGCAGGTCGGGCTGCCGACAGGCCACCAGCGCGAGCCCCAGCAATGCGAGTGCCCGCATCATCAGCACGGTCCGGTTCGAGTTCGGTTGCCAGTCTAGTTCCCGGGCGCCAACTTGCAAGAGGGATCCGGAGATCCATGCGTACATCATTCATTCTGTTGAGTGCCCTGCTGTGCGTCGCGTGCGGCAAGCCGGCGTCGGACGAGGGGGCAGCGAGCCCGGGCGACACGCTCACCGAGCGGCAGCGCGACAGCATGCTCGCCCAGTCGCGCATCCCCGGCGCCCGCGCCGTCGGGACGGCGCACAACGCCGCCGACTCGGCGAGCGCGCGGGTGCGCATCGCGGATACCATCGGTCCGTGACCGTGCGGATACGGGCGGCGCTGGGAGCACTGGCCGCGCTGGTCACCGCCTGTGCCCCACCCGGCCCGTGTCACACCGCGCAGTTCCACCGGCTGGCGCGCTTCTCCCAACCGTACGTCGGACGGTGGGTGGTCGCCTACGGCGACTCGCTCACCCTGCCCGAGCTGGGCGACCGCTTCGCCCTCGACGAGCTCGAGCTCGACACGGCCACGATCCTGCTCCAGGGAGCGTGTGTCTTCCGTGGGCAGCTGGCCTTTACCATCCCCGCCGAGACGCTGGAGGTGCGGTGGTACGGGCAGCCGGAGCAGGCCATCGTGGTCGGCTGGCCCGCCGAGCACGGGGCGATCGCCGGGGTCGCGCTGCAATGGTGGGGGCGCGATTCGCTGCGGGGCAGCCTGCTGTTCGACGAGCGCCTGCCGATCCGCGTGCGGCCGGGTGTCACGGGCCAGTTCACCGCGGGCCGCGCGGCGCCGCGGCCTGCGGGTTATCTTCCCTCCCCTCCCGACACCGGAGGCGCTCCGTGAGAGGATTCGTCACCCGCCTCGCCGTCACCGCGCTCGGCCTGTGGGCCGCGGACGCTGTGATCCGCGGGTTTCACATCGACGGATGGCAGAACGTTGTGATCGCCGCGCTCCTGCTGGGCATCGTCAACGCGCTGGTGCGGCCGATCATCGTCCTGCTCACCCTGCCCCTCACACTCGTGACGCTGGGCTTCTTCCTGCTGGTGGTCAACGGCATCAGTGTCGCCATCGTCGCGTGGCTCGTCCCGGGCGTCGTCGTCACCAGCCTGTGGTCGGCCGTGCTGGCCGCGCTCATCGTGAGCGTCGTGGGCTGGTTCGTGTCGGGCTTCGTGAGCGACACCGGCCGCGTGGAGCGGGTGCGCGGCATCGAGGTGACCGGGCGCCGGATCAAGTGACACACCGCGGCTTCGCCGTCGCCGGCGCGTGCTCCGCCGCCCTGGCAGTGGTCGCTGGCGCCTTCGGCGCACACGCGCTGCGCATGCGCGTGGCGCTCGACCTGCTCGCCGTGTTCGAGACCGCCGCGCGCTATCAGATGTACCACGCGCTGGGATTGCTGGCGCTCGCCGCCGTCGCGGGCCGCCCAGCGCGTCCCGCCGCGCGGGCGGCGGGCTGGCTGTTCGTCGCCGGCACGGTGCTGTTCTGCGGCAGCCTGTACGCGCTGGCGCTCACCGGCGTGCGGGCGCTCGGCGCGATCACACCGCTCGGCGGCGGCTGCTTCATCGTCGGGTGGCTCGCGTTCGCGGCCGCCCTGTGGAGAGGAGAAGCATGATGCTCATGCCCGCCCTGGCGGCGCTCGCCCTGCTGCAGGGGACCGCCGCGCCCCTGCCCCTCACCGTCACGGCGGCACGCCCGCTCGGCACGCTGCGCGAGCAGGCCGTGCTGCAGCAGGAGTGGCTGCGCTATCGCCTCGACTCCGTGCTTCCCGGACTGATGCGTGAATACGGCGTCGATATGTGGGTCCTGCCGATGCGCGAGTACAACGAGGACCCCGTGTTCTGGTCGCTCGTCGCGCCCACCACGTTTGCGGCCCGGCGCCGCACCATCTACGTCTTCTACGACCGCGGCCCCGAGCTCGGCATCGAGCGCCTGGCGCTGGGCGGGTCGTCGCAGGGTGGCCTATTCGAGCCGTACTTCGCGCGCGACAGCATCGACCCATCGATCGGCCGGCGCCCGGAGCTCGTTGGCCAGGCCCAGTGGGACCTCCTCGCGGACCTGGTCCGCGCGCGCGATCCCGGCACCATCGCGGTCGACATCTCGCACACCCACGCCTTTGCCGACGGGCTCTCGGCCGGCGAGTGGGAGCAGCTCGCGCGCGTGCTGCCCCCGGGCTACCTGCCGCGCGTGGTTCGCGCCGAGGGACTGGCGCTGGACTACATCGCGATTCGCGCGCCCGCCATGCTGCCGGTGTACGAGCGGATGATGGATATCGTGTGGGACATCGTCGGCACCGCCTTCTCCAACCGGGTCATCACCCCGGGGAAGACCACCACCGCCGACGTCGTGTGGTGGATGCGACAGCGGCTCGCCGACCTCGGACTCGACACCTGGTTCCACACTGACGTGGAGGTGCAGCGCGAAGGGATCGCGCTCGACGACGAGCGGCTGCAGCGCGGTGACCTCGTGATCCAGCGCGGCGACGTGCTGCACTGCGATTTCGGTCTCACCGCCCTCGGCCTCAACACCGACACGCAGCACATGGGATACGTGCTCCGGGCCGGTGAGCGCGCGGCCCCGCCGGGGCTGCAGCAGGCCCTCCGCGCCGCCAACCAGCTCCAGGACATCGTGATGGCGGAGATGCAGCCGGGCCGCAGTGGCAATGACGTCCTCGCCGCCGCGCTCGGGCGGATGCGCGAAGCGGGGATCGATGGAACGGTCTACACCCATCCCATCGGCGACCGCGGTCACGGCGCCGGACCGCTGATCGGACTGTGGGATCACCAGGAAGGCGTTCCGGGGCGTGGCGACGTCCTGCTGCGGCCGGACACGTGGTTCTCGATCGAGCTCCAGGCCACGACCGCGGTGCCGGAGTGGGGCGGCCAGGCGGTGCGCATCGCGCAGGAAGAGGACGCGGCCCTGGGACGCGATGGCGGCATGCGGTGGATCCGGAGCCGCCAGACGGCCTTCCATTTGGTGCGGTGACCGTCGCCGACACCGCCTGGGCCCGCGTCCGGGAGTGGTTCGCGCGGGCCCACCCCGCCGCGCGGGTGGCGGCGCTCGTGCTGGCCGCGCTGCTGCTGGCGGTGGTGGTCATGCTGGCCGTGCAGCGGGGCCGCGCCATGGTACAGGGAACCGATTTCCACGGCCGGTGGATCGCCGGCCGCTGGTTCTTCAGTGGGCAGCCGCTGTACGTGTACCAGGTCGGCTTTGCCGACCCCACCTACCCCCCGTTCGCGGCGATGGTCTTCCAGCTGTTCGCGTTGCTGCCGCTGCCGGTGGCCGCAGGGGTCTTCTTCGTCGTCAACCTCGCGCTCGTGCCGGTGGTCGTGCTCTTCATCCGCCGGATCCTGGTCGCGACGTGGCCCGGCTGGGCGGGCGGGTGGCCACTCGCGGTGGCGGGCATGCTTTCGCTCGAGTACTTCCTCGCCAATTTGAACTCGGTCAACGTCAACTTCGCGCTCTTCGCGCTGGTCCTGTGGGGCATCGCGTCCTGGGTGGACGGACACCAGCGGCGCGCGACCGTCGCGTTCGTGGCTGCAACCGGCATCAAGCTCATCCCGGTCTTCTTTGTGTGCTGGGCCGTGCTGCGCGGACGCCGCCCCGTGCTGGTCACCGCCCTCGTGGCGGGCGCGGCCGTGATGCTGCTTCCCCTGGCGCAGCGCGGGCCGGCGCAGGGGGTGCGCGACCTGGAGGACTACCGGACCACGCTGCTCGCCGGCGTGGTCCGCGGCGAGGTCAATGCCCGCGCCACCAATCACAGCCTCGCCAGCGCGGTGCATCGCCTCACCCGCCCGCCTCAGCCCCCGGAGCCCGACTACCGCGTCGTGCACTGGTCGGCCGGTGTGGTCCGCTCCCTGACTCGGGTCGCCACCATCGCCGTGGGCCTGGGGTTCCTCGCCACGGTGGCCGCGCTCCGCGTGCGGCGGGAGCCGCTGTCGCCGTTCGAATGGAGCGCAGCGTTCCTCGCGGGGCACCTGGTGTCGGCGATGACCTGGCGCGCGCACCTGGTCACGTTGCTGTTCGTGCTCTCCGTCTTCTTTTCGATTCCGGCGCGGAGACTCCGCCCGGCGGCGCGGGCGGCGTGGTGGGC
>QKHC01000057.1 GCA_003251175.1 Gemmatimonadota bacterium | reverse complement strand
CCGCCCGCGCGGTGGTCCTGTTGGGACTGTCACACGGGGCCGCCGAAGCCGGGGCTGCCGCCGCCCAACTGTTTTTCGTCCTCGCCGCGTGGCAGTTCCTGCAACGGGGCGCGCGCCGCCACGCGGACCTCGAGATCGCGCTGGACACCGTGCTGCTGACGCTGCTCGTGGCAGCGCTGCTCGTCCAGCAGCACATGCCGCCGACGCCCGTGGGCGAACTGCGCACCGATCAGCTGCTGCGCCTGCTCACCGCAGCCGGGGGCGCGGCGATCGTGTGGACGGTGCTGACGTGGCTCCTGCGCCACGCGCGGTTCCCATCCGGGGCAGCGGGATTCGCGCTGGTAGGCGTGGGAGCATACGGCGTCACGAGTCTGGTGCGCGCGCTGCGGGCCGCGCCCCTCGCCCCCGGCACCGCGATGACGCTCGAGCTGGGCTGGTGGCTCGGCCTGGCACTCGTTGCGGTGGGAGGTGCCGTTGCGCCGTCCCCCGACCCACCCGTCTCCCCTGCCCCCCTCCACCGACCACTGCTCGCACCGCGGATCGTCGTGCTGAACGTGGCCTGGATCGGCCTCGCGTGGGTCGTCGCGAGCAGTCTACGTGGTGGCGCGCCCAACCCGGTACTGGGAGCGCTGGTGGTCGTGGGTGTGGTGATCCTGTCCGTGCGGTTTTCGGTCGCACTCCTCGCTGATCGCCGCTACGCCGCCCGCCTGGAGCAAGCCGTCGCGGAGCAGACGCGCTCGCTGTCGGAGGCACTCGCCCAGACGGCGGCGGCAGAGCGAGAACTCCGGCTGGTGATGGCGGCGGTCCCCGATGCCGTCGTCGTCCTCGACGCCGAAGGGCGGGTGCTCGATCTGAACGAGGCGGCGCGGGCCATGGTGCGCGCCTCGGCCGACACGCCCCCTGGACGGTCGTTGTTCGAGTTCCTCGATCCCGCCGCCGCGAAGTTCGTTCGCGAGAAGCTCGCGCTCGCGTTCGCCGGTCAGCTGGTGAGCTATGAGGTGCCGTACAACCGGGACGACGGGTCATCCGGCACGAGCTGGGTGTCGTACGCGCCGGTGCGCACCGAAGGGCGGATCGCAAAGGTGATCGCGCTCGCGCGCGACGTCACCGATCTGCGGCGCACCGAAGCCCAGCTGCAGCAGGCCGAGCGGCTGGCGTCGCTGGGCCAGATGGTGGGTGGCGTCGCTCACGAGGTCAACAACCCGGCGGCGAGCATCGCGGCGGTGGCGCAGGCGCTGTTGCTCGAGCCGCTCACCACCGAGCAGCGGGACCTGGTGCAGACGATGTACACGGAGGCGATCCGCATCGGCGGCATCACCAACAATCTGCTGGCCTTCGCGCGCGGCAGCGGCACGGCCCGCGCGAGCGTGGATGTGAACGAGCTGGTGCGGCGCACGCTCGCGCTGCGCGCTCACCGGCAGGCGCAGCAGCCCTACGCACTGCGCCTCGAGCTCGACACCACGGAACCGCATGTCTGGGGCAACCCGGCGGAGCTCCAGCAGGTCGTCCTGAATCTGGTGCTCAACGCTGAGCAGGCCATGTCCGCCACCGCCGAGCCGGCCACGCTGACGGTGCGGACCGCGGTGACCGACACGGCAGTGCGCCTCGATGTCATCGACAACGGTCCGGGCATCGACCCCGAGGTCGCAGCTCGGGTCTTCGATCCGTTCTTCAGCACGCGCGCCGGTGGCGCCGGACTCGGGCTGTCCACCTGCTACGGGCTGGTCAAGCAGCATGGGGGCGACATCACGGTGGACTCGAGTCCGGGACGGGGCACGATCTTCACTGTGACGCTGCCAGCGGAACGCGACCGGAGCCTTCCGCCCGTGTCGACCTCCGGCGCGGGTGGCGGCGCCGGCCCGCGCACGCTCGTCGTGGAGGACGAAGCGGGACTGCGACAGACCATCACGCGATTCCTCGCGCGCCGCGGCATCGAGGCCGTCGCCGTGGCAGATGCCGAGGCCGCGCGCGACGCGCTGCGGCGCGGCGCGTTCGACGTCGTCGTCACTGACGTGCGGTTGCCCGGTGGCGGGGGGGCGACGTTCGCGGAGCGCCTGCGCCAGGAGCAGCCGGCGCTCGTCGGCAGGGTGATCGTGGCCAGCGGTGACCTCACGTCGGAGCTGGCGCGTGAGATGATCGCCGCAACGGGCGCCGCGACTCTGGAGAAGCCCTTCGATTTGAACCGGCTGGAAACGCTGATCCGGGAGGTGGCGCGGCGCCCTACCGCTCCGCGATGAGCAGCAGCTCCACGAGGGCCGCCCCGAGCAACCGCCCGTCGGGACCGATCGTGACGCGCGCGACGTCTCCCCGGGCACCGTAGGCATCGAGGATGCGCTGGTCCACGGCTACGTCATATTCGCCGGGCCGCACCCCCAGCATGTAGAAGGCCCCGTCACTGAAGGTGACCACCGCCTGGCGCTGTCCGGTCGCTCGATTGGTGAAGATCACGCTGGCGCCGCCGATCTCGCGCTCCCCGAGCGGCGTGCGCAGCTGGACACGACCTTCGACCACACCCGCGTGCACCAAGGGAATGTCCACGGTGCGGAACCGGTTCGGGCTCGGCGCAACGCTCGCGCTGCCGAACGCGGGGACCAGCAACGGGGAGGCGATGCTCAAGGAGTCGATCGTCATCAATACCGGCTCGAACGGCAGCAGCCCCCACACGCGGAATGACCCGCTGGAGTCCGACATCGCCGAGTAGTTTCCCACTCGGACGCGAACATCTCCGGCTGGGGACTCGCCGGCGTCCCAGCGGCCGTTCGCGTTGTCGTCGATGAAGACCCGGCCGGCCAGCCCACCACGCTGGATCGACGGCCCGGGTGTGAAGCCGACCACGCCGGCGGTCTCGTTGTAGACGGCAGATCCCTGCAACAGGAAGCTACCGGTCGCGGTCCCGCGGGACGGTGCATCGATCGCGGTCGTGGTGCGCGCGCCGGGGAGGTAGGTCTGCAGCGTCACCACGAGACTGGTGCCGCCCAGCTCGCGCTGGTAGCGAGCGCCGGCCTCGAGCCGGACGCCTTCCCAGAGTTCGCGACCGACGATCGCCGCGGCCGTGCGCAGCCCCTGCCCGTCTTCCATCTCGAAATCGCCACGAGCCCACAGGGTGCCCCAGAACGAGTTCCACCACAGGCGGGGGAGCATGAAGACGTTGAGACCGGCGAAGGACCGCTGCGTCGCGGCGCCGCCCACCGGCGTCGTCCGCTCCATGCGCAGGTAGGGCAGGAAGCGGACCTGGGCCGCCTGGTAGGAAACGCCAACACGACCCTGGGTGAAACTGCCCGCCGTGCTCGTGGTCCGCCGTACCCCCCCCTCGACGTAGAACGAGGTGTAGGACGGAATCGGTCGCACGAATCCAGCGAGTCCCCACTCCCGCAGCCGGCCCTGCGGCGTGAGCGCGGGCCCACGCGTATCCGGCTCGTAGGCCGCGATGTCGCCCGCGACGCGCAGGTGCAACGAGGGCTCGACGTTCACCGCCGCCCGGGCGAAGCCTCGCGCGAGCGCCTCCACATTGACCGCCAGCGCGTGCACCGGCGTCCCGCTGATCGCCGCATAGGGCTGGGTGAGATCGGGCACCGTGTCGCGCCACAGCTGTTCCAGACCCGCACGCACGGTCCACCGGCGCGACATGCCGTAGCGGAGATCGAGGTTGGCGGTGGCGTCGCACAGGGTCGCGCGACAGTCGCCGGCGGAGATCCCGTATTCGAACTGGCCGGCCGGGAGCAGCTGTGTCAGCACCCGGTAGGTCTGGTTGAACGACCGCACCTCGCCGAACGGACCGTAGGCGACGAGGTCGACCGGATTCTCGCCGTAGTAGGAGGGCAGCTCGAATCCGTAGGCGCCCGAGGCGTCGGCAGAATCGAACGCAACCAGCTGACCGCCCCGGTAGGCCTCGACCACCCAGCCCGGCTCGATGCGACCCCCATAGCGGTAGGACCCGACCAACGAGGGCCGCACGTAGGGAGAGTTGGTGATGCTCACGCCCTGGAGGGGGCGCAGGCGCGGGCCGGTGGAGAGCGCGTCCCCGACGGACAGCTGCCGCACCAGGCGACTGTCCCGCCACACGCCCGACCACGACGCTTCCAGCCGCACGTCGCCCGATTCGATGCCGCTGCGACTGAATGCCGCCGCCTCGAACGAGCCGCCGAGCACATCGGCGCCGACCGAACCGGTGTATGCGCCCCCGTCGAGCGGCGCGGTGCTCGGCAGGAACAACGAGTAGTCGAGGACGACGCCGCCCCAGCGCGTGCGATCGAGTCCCAGCACCCGCTCGGCCCCACCGGCGCCGCGGCGACGCAGGAAGGCTTCCCGCGCCGCCTCGCGCTGCAGTCGCCGCCCGATCGGCAGCCCGCTCGCGTCGACCACACTCACGACGAGCTCATTCCAGTCCACGGTGATGCGCAGCCCGAGGAGGTCCGCGAGCCGCTCGGCTCCGACGAACAGTTCGTTGTCCTCGAAGCGCTTGAATGCAGGATCGATGGTGAGCCGCCGGGCCCCGAAGGCGAGCGTGTCCGAGCGGGCATCCACGCGCAGCGCAATGCCACCGGGATCGACCGTGCCGTCGAGGTGGCCCTCGGGGGTCAGCGAGAACAGGATCTCCGCCATCTGCAGGAACTGCGTCAGCGGGATCAGCGCTTCGGTGCGCACTCGGTACGCCGGCACCGTCGCGCGAGCCAGTCGGCCGATGCGCAGCTCGATCATGACCGGCTGGGCGGTGGTGTCCGTGGGATCGACCACTTCAGCGCGGAACATGGGCACGGTGTCGGCCAACGCGGCGGCGAGGGTTCGCACGGCAGGGGCAACCGGCTGGCTGTCGCGGCGCGCGGCGGTCCCCTGGGCCGGCAGACCGGGAGGCAACACCATCGGGACGAGCAGCGCGAGCAGCGTTCCCGCGACGGCGGCCGCAGGCCATGGGTCGAGAGCGAGCGCGCGGTCCGCGCCGCGGCGGGCGTTCACGGCACCCGGACCTCCACCGAGTCGCGCACCGTCAGCGCGGGGAGTGACAGTCGCGAGTCGATGTCCTCGCGCCCGGGCGCGACGGTCAACCGCAGTCGGTAGCGGCCGGGGGGGAGAATCCCGGCGAACGTCCGGTAGCGCGGCGCCATGGCATAATGGACGACGACCGGGGCATCGAACGCGGCGCGCACCGCCCCCGCCGTGTCCACCAGCTCACCGCGAACCGTCCCAATGAAGGCCGCGGTCCCCGTCCGCGTGAGCTGCACCCGGACCGCCAGCGTGTCACCGGCGAGCTCGGCGCTCAAATCGGAGAGCCCAACCCCCGTCGTCGGCGCGCCCTTGCGGTAGTACACCCCGAGGATGGACCGGACTTCGAGCGTGAGGCCGACCTGAATGTCGGCGCTGTCCGGCACCCCGGTCACCGGCAGCTGTCCACCCTTCGCCGCGATCACCAGCCGCGCCCAGTACTCTCCGTCGGGGAGACCCTGCGGCGGACGTGCCAGCAGGCGCACCGTCTGCCGCTCGAGTGGCATGACCGTGAGCCGGCGCGGAAACGCCTGCAGCCACCCCGCCGCCGACGGTAGCGTTGAGTCGGGCTCATCGACGGTGCGCAGGTAGAGACCGCCGGTGGAATCGGTCGTCGGGTAGCCGAAGATCACCGAGATGGTGACCTCCACCGGCTCGGTGTTCGGATTGTAGAGCAGCACCGAGCCGGAGCGCGTACCGTGATCCATGAAGATCGCCGTCGGGGCGATCATCACACCCTGCCCGGCGGCGGGTGTCGCCACCGCGAGCAGCAGGACGGCCACCTGCCTCACCGCCGTCACAGGATCGTCACGGTCAGCACGACCGTGCCAGTGTAAGTGCCGGCCGCCTGGCCGGTCGTAGGGCGTGCCGTGCCACCGAGAAACACCGTTCCCTGACCGTTCTTCCCGAGCACCCCCGAGCCTCCCACGGTCGGATCGAACCCGATCTGCGCCCCGATGGCACCACTGTCGGAATACCCGGCATCGTTGGGGCCGAACGTCACCGGCATGGCCGCGCCTCCCGGCCCGGTCAGCGACGGTGGCAGCGTCAACTGCAGCAGCACCGTGGAGTTCTTCTGACCGCGGATGTCGAATTCACCGCTGCCGACCGGATCGGTGCGCGGCACGACGCGCGGTATCCCGGGGAAGACCACTCCGAAAGTCAGGGGCCGGATACCCCGCACCCGCAGCGGCCGACCCTGAGCGGGCAACGGGATCGCCGACGCGAGCGCGAATGCGCAGATGACCAGTGCACGCATGAACCGATCGCCCGGCCCCTGGCAACAGCGCCGGCAGAGGGACCGCCCCCTGCCGGCGCCGAACACCGCGGGGCGCTGCGGGCGCCGCGCCTAGTAGAGAACCGTCAGGGTCACGGCCGCGGTGTACACGCCACCGGGCTGGTTGGTCGCCGGCGTGACGGTCGCGCCGATGTACACGAACAACTGGCCCACGGGGTCGGCGCTGAGCGTTGCCGCCGTTGGCGTGCCCGACGGCGTGAACGAGGTGCCCGTGGGTGACGCGGTCGTGTTGTGATTGCCGGTCCACGAGCCGATCGGCAGCAGGTTGCCGCCGCTCGCCAGGTTGGCCGGCAGGGTGAAGTTGAGCGTCACCGGCGTGCCAGTCTGTCCGGCCACGCTCCACTGCCCCGCCGTCGGATCACCCACCGCGACCGTCTTGCTGACTCCCGGGAACACGTTCTGGAAGTCCAGGTTCGCCACCGCCGCCACGTTGATCGGAGCCTGCACCGTCGCCGTGGCGGTGATCGACGCGTTGTTGACCTGCGCCTGCGCCGCGGTCGCCGCTACCGCGAGCCCGCACGCCAGAGCGAGAGTGAGGAGCCTACGCATTCCGACCGTCCTTTCTTGACGCCTGATTGAAGAAAGAGGCGACTTCGGCCACGACCCGCGCGCGCCGAAAGCTACGGGCAAGCTGGCGCAACACCTGTGCCACACCCCGTCGCGAGATCTGCGCTGTATAAAATTTTGACACCCATCGGTCGATGGTCGGGTCGGGCACCTAAAGTAAGTGCCCACCATCACGTGGGCAACAGCCCGCGGGCCGGATATCCAGAATCCTTGTGGAGAACCTGTGGAAGGCCGGCAGTGGGACCGCGGTGCCCAGATGTGGAGCGCCCGCTACACCGCCACAGCTGGAACCCTCAGGGAGCTGAGGTGCCAATCCCCAGCTGGCTGCGGACGGCCGGCGGCAGCAGCGGGATGGCAAACCGCACGGGCACCGACAGGGCGAACCCGGGCCCCTGCCGGAGCCCTGCCCGGTGCACGGAGATGACCTCGCCGTGGGCGTTGAAGACTGGGCTTCCCGACGACCCGCCCGTCGTCATCCCGTCAAACTGCACCAGGTCCGGGGTCACGCGCGAGAGGATCCCGGCGGTCATCGAGGTGCGCACGACTTGCGAGCGGTCGCGGGCGAACCCCGATCCCGCTGGGAATCCGATCAGCGCCGCCGGCTCGCCCTGGCGCGCCCGCGTCCCGTCCCAATCCACCGCCGACAGCCATCCGCCCTGATAGCCGCGGACCTTCAGCACGGCGATGTCGCGCTCAGCGGACGTAGCGACGACGTCGGCCAGCCGCGGTCGCGGCTCGTCGGCCATGGTGACCCAGATGGTGTCGGGACGCTCGTGGGCCGAGTCCGCCACGACGTGCCAGTTGGTCAACAGGTACCCGTCCGGGGAAATGACGAACCCCGTCCCGTCATAGTAGTCGCCGCCCAGGCGAACGGTGATCAGGCCCACGGCGCTCTGGTTCTGCTGCGCGATGCTGGCGAAGTCCGTCGAGCGTACTGCCCGCAGTCGTGCCGTCAGCTCCGCCGTCTGCCGCTCCGCCGACGAGACGGCACGGCGCAGGCTGTCGACCACTTCGGGAGTGAGGGAACGGCGCTCGGCCGCTGCCAGCTGGTCGCGCAGCCGCACCACCTCGGACTGCGACGCTTGACGGCGCCGCTCGGCGGTGGCGAGCTGCGACTGGATGGCTGTCTCGGCACGCTCCAGAGCGTCCCGCAGCTCCGCGGCGTACGCCTGCGCAGACTCGAGCTGCGATCGCAGGCGCTCGACTTCCTCCGCCGGCGCCGACGCCGCTCGGGCGTCCGCCAGCTCGCGCCGCAGACGCTCCGCGTCGGCGCGGGCCGAGTCCTCGACGCCGCGCATGGCCTGCTCGGTCTGCTGCACCTCGCCGGAGAGCAGGTGATACACGCCGTACACGCCCCCCACCAGCGACACCACCAGGACGGCCACCGCTCCGGTGAGCCACCGGATCTTGCGTCGGGAGTCCCGCTGGATCTGCTCAGCCATCGAGCGTACGAAGGTGGACGTGCGCCTGCCGCCCCCGGTCTGCTCCCGCGCCTGTGCGAGCGCCGCCCCGATCATCCCCATCACCGTGTTCTGGCCCAGCCCGCCGCGGGGCGCCACGGGGATGCCGGGCGAAGTGCCCAGACCTTCGACAATGAGCAGTGGCCCATCGGGCCCGAGCTGAATGCGATCGCCGAGCCGCACCGGGGTCGGCGCCGTCACCGGCGCACCGTTGAGCAACGTCCCGTTCTTGCTGCCCGCGTCCCGCACCGACAACGCCCCGGTTGCGGTGGCCACGAGCTCGGCGTGGACGCGGGACACGGCCGTCTCGTCGCTCGCGACGGGCCGCACGTCACACTCCTTGCCGCGCCCGATGCGAATCGTGGTCCCGCGCGCCTCGTAGCGCTGGCCGGACGTGGCCGCGAGCAGGGTCACGGCGTAGGGTCGCGGATCGGCTGGGGCACTGATCTCGACGGTGCCAGCGGCGCTCCCTCCCCGACGCGCCGTCGCCGCAGGGCGTGCGTCGACCCTCGTTGCCGGCGTGGCCGCGACAGCCGACACCCGCAGGCGGGGCCCGGTTTCGCCCAGCCGGATGTCATCCCCAGCCGACAGCGCCGTGTCCCCCGCCACCCGGCGACCGTTGACGAAGGTCCCGTTACGACTCGCGAGATCGTAGATGCGCCAGCTGCCGCCAACGAACCGCAGCTCGGCGTGCCGCCCCGAGACCACCGCGGCGTCGGCTCCGGCAAACACGATGTCGGCGACGGGATCGCGACCGATGGTCGCAACCGGATCGCGGATCTCGTGCACGCGGCGATCGGGATCGCCGATGAGCTTCAGATAGGGAGTGGGGTGCGACGGCGCAGCCACGGCGTCAGTCGATCCCCGACTGGGGTCAGACACGCGTCGCCGACCTCACACGACGGCGACGGCGGTCCATCACCTGGCGACGCAGCTCCGGTGACCGGCGCCCGGCGCGCCGTCGGTCGTCCGTAACCCGACGCTCATCCGGCGCGCGTCGCTCCGCCGTAACGGCTACGGCGGTGACACGGCGATCCGGTTGATAGCGGCGGTCCACGCCGGACCGCCGATCGAGCAACAGGCGTCGATCGCTGAGACGCCGACGGTCGCCGGCGAGGGGTGCGTATGCAGGCACGGCATCCCCCTGGGGCAGGTGGTTTGAGGAGCGGGGAATGTAGGGTTCCGCGCCAGAGGGCGCTATACTGCTCGCCCTGTGGATAATCTGGCCCACGCCCTGGTCGGGGCCGCCATCGGACGCGCCGCCGTGGGGTCGCGCGTGCCCCGGGCTGCCGTGCTCGGGGCGGTCGCGGCGAACGCACCCGACTGGGCGGAGGTCTTCACCGGGTGGCCATGGCCCGGAGCGGTGTTCTTGTCCGAGCATCGCGGGATCACCCACGCCCTGGCTGGGGTCGCGCTGGAGATCGTGGGGCTGGTGGTCGTTCTGGGCACGGGGTGGTGGTGGTGGCGGCGCCGCGCGGGCACCGCCGCACCGGTCCCCTGGGGGTGGTTGGCGCTGCTAGTGGGATGCGCGGTGCTGAGTCATCCCTACATGGACTGGCAGGGCTCATACGGTTGGCGCCCCTTCCTTCCGTGGGATGGCAGGTGGATGTATGGCGATCTGGTGGCCATCGTGGATCCGCTGTTCTGGATCGTGCCGCTCATCGCGCTCTCCTGGGGAGGGCCGCGCCACTGGCGTCCGCTGCTCGGCTTCGCCCTCATCGGCGTGCCGGCGACCGCGCTGGTGCTGCTGCATCCCGTCCCGGCAGGCTGGCTCAAGGGCGTCTGGATCATTGCCGTGCTGGTCGGGGTGATCGGCTGGGTGGCTCATTGGTACGGGATCAGCGGACGCCGGCGGGTGGCGGCGTACGCGCTGACGCTGCTCGCCGCCTACGCCGGGGCACAAGGACTCGTGAGCCTGCGCGCCAAGGCAGCCGTGCGCCGCGCCGCGGTGGCGCGGTTCGGGACCGACGCCCAGTGGGCGGCGTTGACCGTCGTGGGACACCCGTTCCGCTGGCAGCCGATCTATGCCAGCCGCGACAGCGTCGCGACGCCGCGGTGGGTGACGGCACGCCCCGCCGTGCGGCGGGCGCTGCGCGACACGCGCGACGGACGGGCCATCGGCGTCTTCGCGCGCTTTTTGACCGCGGCCGTGGACTCGGGCATGGGATCCCCGACGGTGATCCTGCGTGATGCACGGTACGCGCGCGGCCCGGGCGGCGGCTGGGCCACCGTCACGGTCGCGGCACCACGCTAGATTCCGGGCGCGATGCACGACACCCCGGCGGTGGACCTGCTGCCCGGCCTGACCCGCGCCCTCGAGCCGGCGTTCCGTCTCGACAGCCTGGTCGCGCTGTCACGCGAGCGGGTGCTCTATCAGGCGTGGGATCGGATGCTGCAGCGACGCATCGCGATTCGCGCACACCTCATCCCTGACTCTCCAGGCCGGGCGTGGTTCCTGCGCGAGACACAGACGCTCGCCGCCCTGGACCATCCCTCGATCCGGCACGTCTACGCCGCCGCCGAGGTCGAGTTCTTCGCCTACCGCACCACCAACTGGGTCGAGGGTGAGAGTCTGGCGGAGGCGATGCGCCGCGGCCCGCGCCCCATTCCGACGGTGATGTCGATGATCCGCGATCTGCTCGGCGCGCTGGAGTACGCGCATGCCCGCGGCATCATCGTCCGCCGCATCGCGCCGACCACGCTGCTGGTGGACCTGCCGGGCCGCGCTGTGGTCTCCGATCTGCGCTACAGCAACTGGTGCCTCGGACACGTGCCCGCAGGCGATCCAGGCGCCAGCGGAACCTTCGTGGCACCGGAGGTGCGCTCCGGGGGTGGCGGCGATCCCAGCGCCGACGTCTACACGGTCGGCGCGCTCACCTACCTGGCCCTCACGGGTGAGGAACCGCCACTCGATCCGACGGCGATCGTGGCCCCGCGGGCCCTGCGCGCCGCGGTGCCGCTGGCGGTTGAGCGGGTCCTGCTGCGCGCGCTCGCGCGCCAGCCTGCGGACCGCTACTTCACCGCCACCGAGATGCTCGAGGATTTCGTGCTGGATGCGGGGGCGTTCCAGTCGCCGGCCGCCCTTCCCGAGCTTGCTGAGCAGGGTTTCGAGCGCCGCTTGCGGCGCGCGTTGGGGGACGACTGGGAGCTGCTGGACGAAGTCGGGTCAGGCGGTTTCGGGCGGGTGTATCGGGTGCGAGACCTGGGTCTCGAGCGCGAAGGCGCGATGAAGGTGCTCCATCCCTGGATGGTCGCGGACTTCGGCGTGGTCGAGCGGTTCCGCGGCGAAGCCCAGCTCGCGGCTCGCCTGCGCCATCCCAACGTCGTCAGCATCTACGAGATCGGCGGGCGAGCCGGCCTGCTGTGGTACACGATGGAGCTGATCCCTGGCGCCAACCTGGCTCAGGTGGTGCAGCAACAGGGCCCCTTGTCACTCGAGCGCACCGTCCGCCTCCTGCACGAAGCCCTTTCGGCGCTGGAGCAGGCGCACGCGCTGGGGCTGGTCCACCGCGACCTGAAGCCCGAGAACATGCTGCTCGAGCCGAACGGCCGCTTGCGCATCACGGACTTCGGGTTGGCGCTGGCCCTGCGGGGCGACGCGCCGTTCGGCGGCGCGACGTCGCGCTCCGGCACGCCGCAGTTCGCGGCGCCCGAACAGCTCCTCGGGGAGCGCGTCGACACCCGCGCCGACCTGTACTCAATCGGTGCGGTCGCCTATTTCGCGCTGCTTGGCAGGCCACCGTTCGAAGGCGCCACCCCGACCACGGTCCTGGCGCGCCAGACGACCGAGCCCCCGCCCTCGCTGCGCGAGGCACGACCCGATGTCCCTCGCGAGCTCGAAGCCGTGCTGCAGCGGGCAGTGCACCCCGATCCTGCCGAGCGGTATCCCACCGCTCACGCGTTCCGCGACGCGCTGCGGCGCGCGACCGGTGGCGCGCGCAGCCCGGCCCCGCCACCCCCGAACCCGCCCGGCACTCAGGAGGGCGGCTGATCCTGCGGCGTCGCCGGTCGTTCGGGCGTGAGCGCCCGTTTGAGGGCGATGTCGAGCTCGTGCTCCAACCCGTCGATGCCTTCGGTCAGCCCGCGAACGCGGATCTG
>QKHC01000031.1 GCA_003251175.1 Gemmatimonadota bacterium | reverse complement strand
TCGAATGCATACCTGAATCACCATCTCGCGCGGACGATGCGGCGCAAGCTGGAGCTGCTCCGGCGGGCGAACGCCCTCGTCGCCGAGCCGACATAGGGGGAAGCATGCTGGCGTTGCTTGGGGCGGTGGCGGGCCTGATGCTGGCCCAACAGACGGACACGACCCTGGAGGTGCAGCAGGGCGCCCGCCTGGAGGTCGACAACTTCGGCGGCGAGATCGTGGTGCGGACGTGGGCGCAGAACCGCGTCCGCGTGCAGGCGAGTCACTCAAGTCGTGACTTCATCGATATCCGAACATCCACCCGTGCCGTGCGGGTCGAAGCGGAGAGTCGTCGAGGCATGCCGCATCTGGTCGAGTACCAAATCACGGTGCCGGCGTGGATGGCGGTGGAGCTTCAGGGGGTATCGACCGACATGGTGGTGGAGGGAACGCAGGCGGCGGTCCGGGTCGAGACGGTGGAGGGAGACGTTCGCGTCACGGGTGGACGCGACGAGATCTCGCTGCAGTCCGTCGGTGGCGGGGTCACACTGAGCGGCGCCCAGGGACGCGTGGAGGTTAGCTCGGTGGACGGCGACCTGAGACTCACCGACATCGTCGGCAACATCACGGCCGAGACGGTGGATGGCTCGATCATCATCGAGAAGGCGGAGTCTGATGCCGTGGATGCGAATACGGTCGACGGCGACATCCTCTACGTAGGCGTGATCCGCAACAACGGCCGGTACGTGCTCACCACGCACGATGGGGCCGTGACGGTGAGCATCCCCCAGGGGACCAATGCGACGATCAGCGTTGCGACCTTCGACGGCAGGCTGGACGCGAGTTTTCCCCTGCAGCTGCGGGACACCAAGGCGCGCCGCTTCTCGTTCACGCTCGGCAACGGCGGCGCTCGCGTGGAGCTGGAGACGTTCGATGGCGCCATCCTGCTGCGCCGACCCAACGAGATTCAGGTCCCGGCTCCAGGCGAGCGCATCAACTGGCGCCAGGACCGTCAGCGGGACCGCGGACGCGACGAGTATTGATTCCCATTCTATGGAGACGATGACGATGCGACTCACGGTGACGTTGGCGGCGGTCGGTTTCGCGACGGTGGCGGCAGTCCCGACGCTCGCCGCCCAGGATTTTCGCTGGACCGGACAGCTGGCGGCGGGAAAAGCGATCGAGATCAAGGGCGTGAACGGCAGTATCGACGCCGTCGCGGCGAGCGGTAACCAGATCGAGGTCACGGCCGACAAGCGGGCGCGAAACGACGATCCCGACGAGGTCCAGATCGAGGTGCTGGAGCACGAGGGTGGCGTGACCATCTGCGCCGTGTATCCGACACCGCGCCACGCTCGGCACGACAATGAATGCGCCCCGGGGCACGGCGGACATATGAGCACCGAGGACAACGACGTGCGCGTCAACTTCAAGGTGCGCGTGCCGGCGGGCGTGCTGTTCACGGGTCACACCGTCAACGGGGACGTCGAGACCGATGGTCTCGGCGGCGACGTCGACGTCGCGACGGTGAACGGGGACGTGCGGGTGAGCACCGGCGGGCACGCCGAGGCGGCGACGGTCAACGGGTCGATCGAGGTACGCATGGGGCGCGCCGACTGGACCGGCACGCTGGATTTTCGCACGGTGAACGGCGGCATCACCGTGTACGTCCCGGACGGATTCTCCGCCGAGATCGAAGCGGAGACGGTCAACGGTGACATCGAGACCGACTTCCCGATGACCGTCAGCGGCCGGCTCGGCATGCGGCGGATCCGGGGCACGATCGGCGCCGGGGGCCGGCGGCTCGACCTGCAGACGGTGAACGGCAGTATCAAGCTGCGAAAGCAATAGGCAGAGGGCAGATGGTAGATGGCAGGCGGCGTGGGCACTCCACGGCGCGGGGCTGAAGCCAGCCCCGCGCTTTTTTGCAGGCGCCCGCGACGAATCGGATGACGGATCCGGCGGCGAGCGCCGCCATCGTGGCTCGTGCCAAGCGACGGGCCCGTGGCGCTGCGCGAGCGGCTCGCCCGCACCGAGCGGATCGACGATCTCCGCGAACTGTTCCGCGCGCTCGGCTACAACGCGGCGTGGGACCCCGTGCCGCCCGGGCCCTGGCTCGGCACGGCCGCCGACTCGGCGGGCGTCACGCGGGCGGCGGTGGTCGCCCGCCATGGCGTGTTCCGGATCTTCGCGCTGGCCGCGTCCGATCCCGATGCGGCTGCTGATGCGGCGGCGCGCCGCCTCGCGGCCGACACGGAGCGCGGGATCGCGTGCGCACTGGACGGGGAGGCCGGACGGCTGGTATGCGCGGCGTGGCGGGTGCGACCCCGCGGCGGGCTGGAGGTGCGACGACTCGGAGTGCCGCTCGCCGCCCCGTCGGCCAGCGTGCTGGCGACACTCGAGCGCCTGGCTCCCGTCCCCGACGAATCCGCCCTGGCGCTCAGCCTGCGAGTGGGTGAGACGCTCGCCAGCGAAGCGGTGACCGGCCGCTTCTTTCGGACGTTTCGCTCCACCCTCGAGCACCTCACCGACCGCACGGCCATCAGCGCACCGCGCATCGAGCGCCGCGCCATCACACTCACGACGCTCACACGCGTCCTGTTTCTCTACTTCGTGCAAGCCCGGGGCTGGCTGGACGGCGACCGCCGCTACCTGATCCACCGTTTCGAGGCCGCCCTCACCGCCGGACGCTCCTTTCATGGGTCGGTACTCGAGCCGCTGTGCTTCGGAGCGCTGAATCGTCCCGCGGCGAGCCGCAGTCGCCACGCCGCCCGGCTCGGCCGGATCCCGTTCCTCAATGGCGGGTTGTTCGAGCCGACGACATTGGAGCGCCAGCGCGGCACCACCACCTGGACCAATGCGGACTGGCGGGACGCATTCGACGACCTGTTCGAGCGGTTCCACTTCTCGGCGCGCGAGGGGGACGGGACCGACCGCGTCGCACCCGACATGCTGGGGCGCGTGTTCGAAGGAGTGATGGACCCGGACAGTCGGCGGGCCAGCGGGACGTTCTACACCCCGGCGGCGCTGGTGCGACAGGTGGTGCGCGCGGGTCTCGAAGCGGTGCTGGTCAGCCGCTTCGGGATGCCGGCTCGAGCGGCCGAGGCCTGGGTGTACCGCGGTGAAGCGCCATCGCCGCGCCCGCCAATCGAGCGGCTGACGGTGCTCGATCCCGCCGTCGGCTCGGGAGCGTTTCTGCTCGGCGCCCTCGAGGAGCTCGTGGCACTACGCAACCACGCCCACCGCCACCTGGCGCGGCGACGGCGGGACGTGCTGCGCTGGTCGCTCTTCGGTGTCGACGTGGATCCCACGGCCGTCCGGCTCGCCGAGCTGCGTCTCTGGCTCGCCCTCGTGGCCGACGACCCCACCGTCGACCCCGCAGCGGTCGCGCCGCTGCCGAACCTCGACGGCCATGTGCGACAGGGCGACGCCCTGCTCGATCCCCTCTCAGCGGCGGTGACGATCGGAGGTGCGAGTGCGGCGCGCGTGGCCGTACCCGAGCTGCGACGCATCGGCGCCGCTCGCCACAGCCTGTACGCCTCCACCGGCTCCCGTAAGCGGGCGGCCGCCGCCGCGCTGGCACGGGCCGAGTCGACGACGATGCGGCGTCTCCTGGCGCGGGCGGAAGCGCGGCTGGATGCGGCGATCGGCGAGGTTGTCACGGCAGCCCGCGCCCCCGACCTGTTCGGCGGTCGCCAGGGCCTCACGCCAGCCGACCGTATCCGTCTGCGGCAACTGCGCCGTCACCGCCGCGAGCTGCGCGACGTGCGGCGCCGCCTGGACCGGGACGGCACCACGCCGTTCTTCGCGTTCGAGTCGCATTTCGGGGACGTGATGGAGAGGGGTGGCTTCGATCTGATCACCGGCAATCCACCATGGGTCCGCGGGGAGCGGCTGCCGGCACGGGTGCGTGAGGCGCTGCGACTTCGATACAGCTGCTGGCGGCCCGGAAGGGGCGGCTTCGCGCATCCGCCCGATGTGGCGGTGGCATTCGTCGAGCGGGCTCTCGAGCTGACGGCGCCTGCGGGGGCGATCGCGCTGCTGGTGCCTGCGAAGATCGCGTCCAGCGGATACGGCGAAGCGTTGCGCAGCCGTCTGTCCGCGTGCACGCGTCTCGCCCGCGTCGTTCCCGTCGACGACCGTACGAGCCACTTCGCCGCCGCGGTGTATCCCATGGCACTCGTCGCCGCCCGCGCCGACCCGGCCCACGACAACGTCGTCGCCACGACGCTGGCCGCCGCCGGCCCCACGGTGGCGCAACGCGCACTCCAGGCGCCGGGGCCGTGGGTTCTGCTTCCCGACGCCGCGCGAGTGGCACGGCGACTCCGCACGGCGTGGCCGACGCTGCGGGACCGCTGGCCGCCATTGCTCGGGGTGAAGACGGGCGCCGACGATGTGTTCCTCCGCACCGCCCCGTGCTCGGGCGCGCGGCCCGCCGTGCGGGGGCGCGACATCCACGCCTTCGGGGTGTCACCGGCGCGGTGGCTGCTGTGGACCCACGACGGGCACGGCCGGCCACTGGCGCGCCTGACGCCAGCGCTGGCCAGTGTGCTCGCTGAGCACCGCGACCGCCTGCTGAGGCGCGCGGACTACCGCGACGGCCCGCCCTGGCAGCTGTTCCGTACGGCCCTGGGAACGGCCCGGTGGCGCGTCTGCTGGCCCGACGTGGCGCGATGCCTCCGCGCCGTGGTCCCACCCCGCGCGGCCGTGCCGCTGAACACCGTGTACGGCGTGGCCGTCCCCGCCGCCGGCATCGCCGCGGCGCTCGCCGCGTGGCTCAACGCCCGCTGGCTCTCGGCGCTGGCCCGGTTGGGCGCCGATCCCGCTCGCGGCGGATACCGGCGATTCAACGCTCGCGTGGTGGGCGGACTCCCCGTGCCCGAGCCCCGCGATCCGCGCTGGTCGCGCCTCACTGAGCTGGGCGAGCGCCACCGCGTTGACGACGACTTCGTCGCCGAGATGCTGGAGCTGGATGCAACCGACCGTCGCGCGCTGGAACCGCTGGCCCCGCATCCTCGCTGAGGATCTCCAGCACCTGACCGAGGCACCACTCGGCCCGCTGCTTGTCGCGGGGCCGTGCGCCGCCCCGCCAGCCGTGGCGCGACGCGCAGCGCTGGCGTTGCTCGACCTGCCGCCCGACGGGCGGGCGGCCGTGCCACCGTGGCTGGCGCCGCATCAGCGGCCTGCAGCGCGTCGGCTGCTCGCGATGCTGCATCGCCACGGCGGTGCGATCCTCGCCGACGCCGTCGGCTTGGGAAAGTCCTACGTCGCCCTCGCGGTGGCACGGGCGCGCGCGGAGTCGTTCGCGGTCATCGTTCCGGCGGTGCTGATCGGGCAATGGCGTGGCCTGCTCGCGCGCCTGCGGCTGTCCGCTGCGCTGGTCACCCACGAAGCACTGAGCCATGATGCCACCGCGCCTGCCACGTGTGACGATGTCGGGCTGCTGATCGTCGACGAAGCGCATCGTTTTCGCAATCCCGAGACGCGCCGGTACCGCGCGCTGGCCCGGCTCGCGGTCGGTCGGCGCACGCTGCTGGTCACCGCCACGCCACTTCACAACCGCCACTCCGATCCGCTCCATTTGCTGCGGCTGTTCCTCCGCGACGACGCACTGGCGGCGCTGGGAATCCGGTCGCTGCGAGTGGCCGCCCACGAGCGGGTAGACCCGCGCACCCTCCGGGCAGCCGTCACCCGGTTCGTGGTCGCACGATCGCGGCAGCGGGCGATCGCACGCGGGACGGGCCCGCAGCTGGTGTTTCCGCGGCGCGGGCGCGCCAAGGTGATCCGGGCAGGCCCGGCGTCAGCAGCGAGGCTGTGCGAGCTCCGCGATGCGATCGCTTCCCTCGAAACCGCCGCGCCCGCCGCCGCCCTGGTGCGAGTGCTGCTGCTCTCGCGCCTCGCCTCGAGTCTGCCGGCGCTGCGCGCCACGGTGACCCGGCTCGACGCGTTCGCCGCCGCCGCCGCGGACGCGGCCCGCGACGGGCGCTCGCTGGCCAGCCGCGAATTCGCCCGCTGGTTCCCCGGCGGCGAGGCTGGGGAAATTCAGCTCGCTTTCGCGTCGCTGGTCGTCACCGAGGCCGCCGCGGACGCCCCGCCCGTGGACCGGCCCGGGTTACGGCGCGTGCTCGCGCTCCTCGCCGACGGAGCAGACCCCAAGGCCGACGCCCTCGACGCACTCCTCACGACACGCCCCGCCAAGACCATCGTCTTCACCGCCGCGCGCGCCACGGCCGTCCATCTGGCGCGGCGCCTCGGCCGGCGTCACCGGGTTGCCGTGGTCACGGGCGATTCGGGCCTCTGGGGCCACGAGCGCGTGACCCGCGACGACGTGCTGCGGGCATTCGCACCGCGTGCTCGGGGAGCTCCGCCCCCTCCCCGGGCGCTTGTGACAGACGTGCTGATCGCAACCGACCTCGTCAGTGAGGGGCTCGATCTTCAAGACGCCGCACGAGTGGTGCACTACGACCTGCCGTGGAGTCCGGCCCGCCTGGCGCAACGCGTCGGCCGAATTGACCGTCTCGGATCTCCGCACGCCGAGATCGAAACCGTCACTTTCGCACCGCCGCGCCTGCTGGCGCGCGCAATGCGCCTGGAGGAGCGACTGTCCCGCAAGCTCACCCTGCAGCACATCGGCGGCGCGGCGGCCACGGAAGCTCCCCGGGGCCCGGGACGCGACGGTGCGCTCGACTGGTGTGATCGGCTCCAGGCGATCGCCGAGCAGCCGGCCGCCGTGGCGCCCGTCGCCGCCTGGACCCGGGTGACCGGCCCCGAGCCAGCCGTGATTCTCGTGGTGCGGCTCGGTGGGACAGCGGGACTCGCGGAGGCGATCGTGGTGGATGCATCGGGATGCCGGGTCGACCCCATGCGGGTCACAACGCTGCTCGAGAACGCGGCGCGCTGCCCCGCCGTGACCGCTGGGATCACTGGCCGCAGCGAGGTGGCGATGGCGCTGACCCGTGCCGCACCGCTCATCAGGGCCCGGCTGCGGACGCTCGCTGCCGCCCGCTGGCGTGCCGCGGACCGCGACGCGGTGGGGCGACGCCTGATTCCCTGGGTGCTGGCCGCGGCACGCGCCGCCGCTCGTGCCGGCGACGCTCGGCGCCTCACGCGGCTCGACACCCTGGTCACGCGTCTGGCTCGCGGAATGACGGCCGGCGAAGAGCAGACGCTCCACGGGCTCGTCGAGCGCGATCGGCCGCTGGCGGTGGACGATGTACTGGCGTGGCACGAGCGACTGCCCGCGCCTGCCCCCGACGCTCCGGCGGCGGTGGTGGAGCTGATTGCGGCGCTGGTCGTGCGATGAGCGGGACGTCGCGCGGCAGTCATCGCCGCCGCGCGGCTGTACATTTCCCGCTGTGCTCACCACCGTTCTTTTCGATCTCGACGGAACGCTGATCGACTCGATCGAGCTGATCCTGCGCTCCTACCGGCACACGATGCAGGTGCATTACGGATCGGCGCCCCCCGACCACCACTGGATGACCGGGCTGGGGACGCCCTTGTGGGTGCAGTTCCGCCAATTCACCGAGGACGAGGCGCAGATCAGTGCCATGGTGGCGACCTACCGCGAGTACAATCTCGCGCACCACGACGGCCTGGTGCGGGCCTATGACGGCGTGGTCGAAGAGGTCCGGGCGCTCGACGCTGGCGGCGCCCGCCTCGGCTTGGTGACGAGCAAGATGCGGCAGGGGGCGCTGCGCGGATTGCGCCTCGTCGGCCTCGACGATGTGTTCGATGCAGTCGTCGGGTCGGACGAGGTCACCCACCCGAAACCCCATCCCGAGCCGGTGCTGCGCGCCCTCGAGCTGCTCGGCGCGGACCCCGGGACCGCGGTCTTCGTCGGCGATTCGCGACACGACATCGAATGTGGGCGTGCCGCGGGCGTCCGGACCGCTGCCGTGTTGTGGGGACCGTTTACGCGGTCTGAGCTCGAGGACCTCGACCCCGACTACTGGCTGGAACACCCGCGAGACCTGGCGAGGCTCACCGCATGACTTTCCACCCCTTCGACCTGGAACGCTGGCAGAGCACCTGGGAGCACCGAGTACGCTTCAACCTGTCCGAGTCGGGCGTGCACCCCCTCTCGGTGCGCGAGCTGCTCGCGCTGGCCGGCGACGCGGCAGACTCGTTGCTCGCCGTGCGGCTCGGCTACAGCCAGTCCAACGGGACCGACCTGCTGCGGGCGCGTATCGCGGCGCTCTACCCCGGCGCCACGCCGAACCACGTGCTGGTCACGACCGGGTCGAGCGAAGCCAACTTCGTCACCTGCTGGCATCTCATCGAGCGTGGCGACCGGGTGACCGTAATCGTGCCCAACTATCTGCAGACCAACGGTCTCGCGCGGAACTTCGGCGCCACAGTCACCGAGCTCGCGCTTCGCTTCGAGCGCGGCTGGGAGCCGGACGGCGCCGATGTGCGGCGCGCGATCCCGGACGGCACGAAGCTCGTGGTCGTGACCAACCCGCACAACCCGTCCGGGCATGTGCTTTCGGAGGAGACTCGCGGTGCCATTCGCGCCCGTGCCGCCGCCGTCGGCGCCTGGCTGCTCGCGGACGAGGTATACCAGGGCGCCGAGCGCTCGGGGGTCACGACGCCCTCGTTCTGGGGGAGCTACGAGCGGGTGATCGTGGTGAACGGGCTCTCGAAAGCGTACGGCCTTCCCGGCCTGCGCATCGGGTGGGTCGTGTCCACTCCGCAGCTGGCCGAGCAGGCCTGGATGCGGCACGACTACACCACCATCGGTCCCTCGGGCGCGGCGGACCATCTGGCGGCGTTGGCGCTCGAGCCCGGGACGCGGGCCCGCATCCTGGCACGCACCCGCGGCATCCTCAACGAGAACTACCCGGTACTCGAGCGGTGGCTGGCGGGGTTCGGCGACACGTTTTCCTGGCACCCGCCCGCAGCCGGCGCCATCTGCTTCGCCCGCTATCGGCCGCCGGTGAGCGGCATCGAGCTGATCGAGCACGTGCGCGCGCACCACGACGTGTTGCTCGTGCCAGGCGAGCATTTCGGCACGCCGGGATTCATCCGCTTCGGCATGGGAAACGAGCGAGCCGAGCTCGAGGCCGCGCTCGCGGAGACTGAGCGGGGGTTGCGTCACGTCTTCCGCGACTGAGCTGCGGGTCGTTCCGCTCGAGGCGTTCCGCGACCGGATCCCGATGGCGTCGGCGATCGCGGCGGTCGAGCGGGGGTTCCGCGCGCTCGCTCTCGGTACGGCGGCCCTGCCCGATCCACTGGTGGCGGAGCTGCCGGAGCGGGCTGCCGAGGTGCACGTGAAGGGAGCGTTGCTCGGCGGCGACCGTTACCTCGTCATCAAGGTGGCGACCGGGTTCGCGCGCAACCGGGACCATGGCCTGCCGTCGGGCGACGGCCTGTTCCTGCTGCTCGACGCCGAAACGGGGCGGCCCGCCTGGCTGCTCGCCGAGCACGGCTATCTGACCGATCTGCGTACCGCCGCCGCCATCGCGTTGACGCTGCGTTACCTCGCCCCTCGCGACCGCAGCGCCGCGCTTCTCGTCGGCGCCGGCGCCGTAGGGCGCCTCGCCGCGCGTGCCATGATCACCGAGCTTCCCATCGAGCGCCTCACGATCTGGAACCGCACGGCCGAGCGCGCGGCGGCGCTGGCCCGCGAGCTCGCCGGCGTGGTGGAGGCGCGGGTCGCCGCCAGCCTCGATGCCGAGGTGCCCGCCCACCGGATCATCGTGACGGCGACCGCGAGCACGGCGCCGCTGGTACATGCCGCGGCGGTGCGGCGGGGCACGCACGTAACCTCAGCCGGGACCGGGAGTCCGGAGAAGGTCGAGCTCGAGCCGGCACTGCTCGGCCGCGCGGACAAACTCGTGGCCGACCGCACCGCACAGACCGAGCGCTACGGCAATCTCCGCCACGCCATCGCCGCCGGGACCCTGACCCGCGACGCCGTGTATGCCGAGCTGGGGGACCTCGCCGCCGGACGGCGTCCGGGGCGGGAACGCGACGACGAGATCACCATCGCCGACCTCACCGGGGTGGGCGTGCAGGACGCCGCGATCGCGCAGCTGGTGGTGGCGACGCTGGAAGGGGGAACACAATGAAGCAGACAGCCGATCGGGACGTGAGTGTGATCCGCTCACCCCAGGACGGCGCCGAAGTCGGCGTGGTCCCGCTGGCGGACCCAACACAGGTGCGGGCGGCCCTCGACGCCAACGTGGCGGCGACGCGGGCATGTCGCGAGCTCCCCGCCTACGAGCGCGCCGCGGCGCTGCGCCGGGTGGCAGACGGCATCGAGTCCGAGCGGATGGCCCTGGGCCACACCCTCGCGCTGGAGGCGGGGAAGCCGATCGCCCAGGCGCGCGCCGAGCTCGACCGGGCGATCTTCGTGTTCCGCGACGCCGCCGAGGAGGCGACGCGCATCGGCGGAGAGGTGCTGCCGGCGGACGTGCTGCCCCACGGCGCGGGACGGGTGGCGCTGACGCGCCGCTTCCCGCTGTCGCCAGTGGTTGGGATCACGCCGTTCAACTTCCCGGTGCTGCTCGCCGCCCACAAGATCGCGCCGGCGATGGCGTGCGGCGCGACGCTCACCCTGAAGCCGCCGCCCCAGGACCCCCTCACCACGCTGCGCCTCTACGAGCTGGT
>QKHC01000142.1 GCA_003251175.1 Gemmatimonadota bacterium | reverse complement strand
TTCCAGCTACGCCTGCCGTCCAATTGCCCACCACAACGCCGCGGCCCGCAGCGCGGAACGCGGCGATGAGGTCCTCTGCGGCTCCCGCAGTGCGCCGCGATGCCAGGATCACCACCCGACCCGCGAAGCGGAGCCGCTCCCCGCTGGGGGCCACGGTGTCCGGCGGCGCCTCCGTCCAGCCGATGAGCCCGTCGTCCGTGAACGCCGATAGCGCCACCGGCTCGTACCGCCGCGTGCGACGGCGCACGGTCAGGAAGGGACGGTCCATGAGCCGGGCGAGGATCTGGTACCCAGTCTCGGCGTCTCCATCCGCGCAGGCGCGCAGGTCGAGGATCAGGTCACGGACGCCCCGCCAGGAGCGCAACAGGCGATCGAACTGCGGGACGACGTCGGGCTCGGCGAGGCTGTTTATCTGCACCGCCACCGCGCTGTCGGGAAGCCATGCCGCCGCCACCCGCGGGGGTGCGAGCGGCCATCGGTCCGACAACGGGATGCTCCGCGTCACGCTCGCGCCCCGCTGGGTGCCGTCCGGGAGGCGCAGCGTGAGGTGAACGGCGGTTCGGCGCACTCCATCGAGCATTGTCGCGGTCGCGCGCTGCCACCGGTCGTCCTCATTCGCCCCGCCCGTGACCGGGAGGACCGAATCCCGGATCCAATCCGCTGTTGGTACACCCTGGATGGCCGTGACCTCCGCGAGCCGTTCCGGCCGGGCGACACGCATCTCGGCGTTCTCGACGTAGTCGATGATGAGCGCCCGGTCGTCCACCCACTGCAGCGCCAGTGGCGGCCGGGCGAGCCGGTGGGTCAGTGACGGCGCCGTGATGTCAGCCTGCGGATCGGCGAGCAGGGCGACCAGCCGCCGCAGCCGCCGCAGGAACTGGAGATCGGTTTGGTGGGCGCCCGCCTGAACGAGCATGGTCCGCATGGCAGAGTCCCAATCCGCCCGCACCCGGTCCCACGCGGCGTAGTTGTAGCGCGCTTCGGCCCACACCGTCGCCACGGCGGCGAGCCGGTCCGGCACCCCGAACTGCTGCGCCGGGCTCGCCGCAGTCCAGAGGCCAGACACGGCAAGCGCCGCCACGACCCGGATCGATAGCATGTCGCTAATCTACGGCGGTTGCGGTGATGCGCGTCCACCCGGCGCTGCGATCCCGCGCCAGGCCGCCGCCACGACCTGGCCGATCGCGGGGTGATCCTCGCTCCACTCTCGACTCGACACCCGCTCGAGCGCGTGCCGCAGCGTGGCGAGCCAGACGCCGGCCCACAACGCCGCGTTGCCTGGCTGGATGCTGCCGTCCGCCTTGCCGCGGGCCACGATCCCCTCCAGTGCGGCCTGGAATGCCCGCCGCAGCTCGCGCGACGGCTCGTCGGGCAGGTCATCGGCGGGCTGGAGCAGCGCCAGGCGGATGACGGCAGGGTCGCGCGCAGCGCACCGCGCCAGCGCGTCGGCTAGTCGCTCCAGCTGCGCGCGCGCGGAACTGCGGTCGGCGTCGACCTGCTCCGCCTGTGCCAGCACCCACCGCAGGGCGCCGCGATACAGCTCGTTCCACAGGTCCCGCTTTCCGGTGAAGTGCCGGTAGATGGTGCCCTCGGCGACGCCTGCCTTCCGGGCGATCAGCGGTGTGGTAGTGCCCTGGTAGCCCCGGGTGGTGAACAACTCGATACCCGCTCGCAGCAGGCGTTGACGGGTGCCATCGGCGCTGGTCATCGGCCGCGAATCTAATGGCCCGCAAGGACTTCCGCCGACGCTTCCGGGCCGGTGGGCGATGTCGCTAGCTTTCCGCCGCCGATGACGGTCACCAGAATCGTGTTCGGGAAGGCGGGCGGTCGATGCGGATGTTGGTGCTGGGCGCGGGGTTGCAGGGCTGCGCGTGCGCGTTTGATCTGCTGCAGCAGGACGCCGTCGAGCAGGTGACGCTCGCCGACCTCCGGCCGCAGCGCATCGCTGGTTTCCTCAAACGCAGGCGTTCCAAGCGGCTGAAGCTCACGCGTCTGGACGCGCGCCGGTCAGGCGCGCTGGCGCGGGCGGTGCGGGGTCACGACGCCGTGCTCTGCGCGCTGCCGTACTATTTCAACCTGCCGGCCGCCCGGGCGGCCGTGGCGGCCGGCGTGCACTTCGCCGATCTGGGGGGCAACACCGAGATCGTGCTCAAGCAGAAGAAGCTGGACGGTGCCGCCCGCCGCGCGGGAGTCTCCGTCATCCCTGACTGCGGGTTGGCCCCCGGGCTCATCAACGTCCTCGCAGCCGAGGGAATCCGCCGCCTCGGCGGGGCCGACGCAGTGAGGATCTACGTCGGAGGACTGCCGCAGGAGCCGGAGCCACCGCTCAACTACCAGATCGTCTATTCCCTGGAGGGTGCGCTCGACTACTACACGACCCCCTCGTGGATCCTGCGCGACGGGCGCCCCACCCGGGTCGATGCCCTCTCCGAGCTGGAGTCAGTGGACTTTCCACCGCCGCTGGGGACGCTGGAGGCGTTCCACACCGGCGGAGGGATCTCCATCATGCCCTGGTCCTACGCCGGTAAGGTTCGGGTGATGGAGTACAAGACCCTTCGATATCCCGGGCACGTCGCAATCATGCGACCGATTCGGGAGCTCGGACTCCTCGACCAGAAGCCGGTTACCCTGGGTGACGGTACCACAGTCGCCCCCAGGGACGTCTTCATCGCTGCCGTGTCGCCCAAGCTCACCCGACCGGAGGGGCGCGATCTCGTGGCCCTGCGGGTGGAAGTCACCGCCGCGGATGGACGGCGCGTAGCGTGGCAGATGGTGGACGCCTACGACGCGAAGCGTGGCATCAGCTCGATGATGCGCACCACCGGCTATTCGCCGGCGATCACCG
>QKHC01000116.1 GCA_003251175.1 Gemmatimonadota bacterium | reverse complement strand
GGCGGAAGGATGACGGAGACCGGCACGAGCATCGGCACGCCGCACTACATGTCGCCGGAGCAGGCGACGGCGGACAAGCAGATCACCGCGCGCTCGGATGTCTACAGTCTCGCGAGCGTGCTGTACGAGATGCTCGCCGGCGAGCCGCCGCACACGGGGGGCTCGGCGCAGGCGATCATCATGAAGATCATCGCCGAGCGGGCGCAGCCGGTCGAGGAGCTGCGGAAGAGCGTTCCCCACAACGTGGCAGCAGCGCTCGGCAAGGGGCTGGAGAAGCTGCCGGCGGACCGGTTCGGGAGCGCGAAGGCGTTCGCCGACGCGCTCGCGGATGACCGCTTCACGATCGTGCCTGCGGGTGCCGCGGGTGCGGCAGCCGTCCCCACCGCGGGGCGCACATGGATCGGGAATCCGCGATCGATCGGCCTCACCGCCTTTGCGATCGCCGCGTCCGCGCTCGCCCTTTGGGGCTGGCTACGGTCGCCAGCGCCCCCGTCCTCCATCCGCTACCGCATCGCGCTCACCGGCCAGGAGATCGCTCCACGGCTGGTCGGCCGGGATCTCGCCTTGTCGCCGGACGGCCGCACCATCGTGTTCTCGGACACGGTCGGCGGGGAACGGCATCTGTGGATCAAGACCGCGGACCGCGCCGATGCCGAAGTGCTGACGGGGACCGCCGGTGGGCGCGCGCCCGCGTTCTCACCGGACGGGGAGTGGGTCGCCTTCATCGCGGACGGCCGACTGCGGAAGGTGCCGAGCGCCGGTGGCACGGCCGTGACCCTTGCCGATTCGGCCAACACCGAAAACGGTCCGAGTGTGGCGTGGCTCGAGAACGGTACCGTGGCGTTCAACGACCCGGAATACAGGGTGCGCGTGGTGGATCAGGATGGTGGGCCGGTGCACACATGGACGTACGACACGGCGGCGGTGTCGATCGGTGGGTTGCCGGGGGGACGCGGCGTCCTGGTCGGGTTGTGTACCAGCGGGTGCGGGATCACACGGCTGGTGACGCTGGACTTCGAGTCCGGCGACTGGGCGCCGCTGAGTGACGAAGGCGTCCGGGGGTGGAGTCTGTCGGACGGCCGGGTGGTCTTCGTCCGGCCGGACGGGACCGTTCTCGCCGCGCCGTTCGACGCGGGAACCCGACGGTTCACGTCGACGCCGGTCCCGGTGCTCGAGGGCGTCCGCACCACTGGGAGCACGGCGGACCTGGCACTCTCGCACAATGGCACGCTGCTGTTCGTTCCGGGGGGGGCGGCGACCGGCGGGTCCCGGGCGGATGTCGTGTGGGTCGATCGGACCGGTGCGGCGTCCCCGGTGGATCCGGGATGGTCCATCCGTGGATGGACGCGCGGCGGATTCGCCGTCTCGCCGGACGGGACACGGCTTGCGATTGCCCTGATTGCGGCCGGGCACGAGGACGTCTGGATCAAGGAGCTCGACCGGGGCGCGGAGTCTCGGCTCACGTTCAGCGATTCGGTGAACTTCGGCCCCCGCTGGACGCCGGATGGGCAGGCGGTGACGTTCCTCTCCGGTCGCGCCGGGAACTCCGACCTCTATCAGCGGCGAGCGGACGGAACGGGGACGGATTCCCTCGTCCTCGACCTCGAGACTCCGATCCTGGAGGCCCTCTGGTCCCGCGACCGGCAGTGGCTGGTGCTCCGGCTCAATAGTGGTAATCAGGACGTGCGGGACATCGTGGCGCTCCGGCCAGGGCAGGACTCGGTGCCCCGGCCGCTGCTGACGGCGCCCTGGGACGAGACCGCGCCGGCGCTCTCCCCCGACGGCCGCTGGCTGGCCTACGTGTCGACGGAGACGGGACGGCGGGAGGTCTTCGTACGGCCCTTCCCCGACGTGGAATCGGGCAAGTGGCAGATCACCACGGGTGGTGGTACGAGCCCCGTGTGGGCGCATAGCGGGCGGGAGCTGTTCTTCGTCAACGGCAACCAGGAGCTGGTGTCGCAGGCGGTGGCCGCTGGCGCCACGTTCCAGCGGGGCGAGCAGCGTGTGCTGTTCGGCATCGGGGCCGCAACCTATACCGATTTGAACGAGACCTATTTCGACGTCAGCCCGGACGATCGTCGGTTCCTGATGGTGCGGCGCAACACTGCGGACGACGCCGACCGATCCACGACGGCCGTGCTCGTGCAGCACTGGCTCACGGACTTGCGCGGCGAGCGGCGGGCCAACCGATGAGCACCGTCCCCGACCGGCTCGCCACAGCCCTCGCCGACCGCTACCGCATTGAGCGCGAGCTCGGCGCGGGCGGCATGGCCACCGTCTATCTCGCAGAGGACCTCAAGCACGAGCGCAAGGTCGCACTCAAGGTGCTCAAGCCGGAGCTGGCGGCCGTGTTGGGCGCCGAGCGGTTCCTGTCGGAGATCAAGACCACCGCCAATCTGCAGCACCCGCACATCCTGCCGCTGCACGATTCGGGCAGCGTCAACGGTACCGTGTTCTATGTCATGCCGTTCATCGAGGGAGAATCGCTCCGCGATCGACTCGACCGCGAGATGCAGCTGCCGATCGGCGATGCGGTGCGGATCGCCTCCGAGATCGCGAGCGCGCTCGACTACGCGCACCGGCACGGCGTGATCCACCGCGACATCAAGCCCGAGAACATCCTGCTCCACGATGGACGCGCGCTGGTGGCCGACTTCGGCATCGCGCTCGCCGCGAGCCGCTCCGAGGGCGGTACCCGGATGACCGAAACAGGGATGTCCCTCGGCACGCCGCACTACGTGAGTCCCGAGCAAGCGATGGGGGAGCGCACCCTCGACGCCCGCGCCGACATCTACGCCCTCGGCTGCGTCTGCTACGAGATGCTGACCGGCGACCCGCCGTTTACCGGGAGCAC
>QKHC01000050.1 GCA_003251175.1 Gemmatimonadota bacterium | reverse complement strand
ACGAGCGCGAAGCTCGCGCCGAGCATCAGCCCTGCCGCGACGGCATTGGCGATCGCCGCGGCACGACGCGAGACCGTACCGGCGAACGCGAACGGGATCGCGCCGAGTCCGGTCGCCAGCGCCGTCAGGAGGGCGTACCAGAAGACAGTGACCGCTGGCGCGCCGCTCACCGGGGGCGTACCGCGTCGAGCAGGATGACCACGCCCATCGCTAGAATGGTCGCCAACGCGATGCCGGTGCGGCCCGCCTGGCGGTACGACTCGGGCAGGAGCTCCGCCAGCACGAGACAGACCAGCGCTCCCACGGCAAAGCCCAGTGCCCACGGCAGCAGTCCGGCCGATTCGCCGATGACGGCGAAGGTGACCACGGCGAGCAGGATCTGGTTGACGTTGGCCGCGACGGCGAGCCCCGCCGCATCACGCGGTCGCACGCCCCGGGCCGTCAGGATCGCCGCCAGGACGGTCGCCTCCGGGACGTTGTGCACCGCGATCGCTGCGGCGGTGAAGATGCCGAAGGGCAGTGAGACGGCCATGGCCGCGCCGATGGCGACACCCTCCGCCGCCGCGTGCAGGGCACTGACCAGAATGACCTGGTAACCGTATTCAGAGGGAGTCTGATCGAGCCGGTTGAGATCGAGATCGTGCGTGCCCGTCGCACGGTGCGTGAACGCGACGAAGCCGATGCCCAGCACGGCCCCGGCGGCCACGCGCAGCGCGTCGGGGCGCCCGCCGGCGGTGAACAGCGAGTACGCCACCCCCAGCATCAGCCCGCCGGCGATCGCGTTGGCCCACCCGATCCAAGCAAGCGGCAGGCGCCCTCGGAGCACCAAGGGGATTCCGCCGAACGCAGCCGCGCCGGCGGCGAGCGCCGCCGCCACCAGCACCGCCAGGATCGGCGTGACCGCGATCTCGCCGCTCACCGTGTTTCGCTCGAGGCGCGGGGAGGCGAAGCGACGACGTCAGGCGGGGCGGCTGCCGCTGTCCTCGGCCTCGCCGAGCGGGTGCCGCACCAGAGCCTCCCGGATGCGCGGATGCAGCCGGTACAGATAGTAGCCCATCCCGAGGGCGGCGATGCCGTTGCTAATGGCAACGTTGACCCAGGCGAGAGCGCCGAGCAGCGGTTGCGCCAGCAGCGCGAGGATGATGTAGAAGCCGACTTCGAAGGCCGCGAACAGTACGATGACGAGAAAGAGCGTGGGCGGAACTCGCTCCACGAGCGACGCGAAGCCCGCAGCCACGATGCCCACGAGGGTGAAAGCGACAACGTGGACCATCGTATAACCGATCACGGCGGGGAACGCGACCTCGACCTGCCCGGGATCGCGCAGGCCCCAGAACACGGCGGAGCCCAGCATCGCCGGGGTGTAGAATGGGTGCCCCTCGATGGTGTCGGCCACGAGAAACCAGAGGGCTACGCAACCCGCCCCGATCAATCCCGCGATGAACCCCTCGCGGAACAGGCGCATCCAATCCATGGTGCCCCCGGGTGATGCGTTCCGCGACGCAATATAGGGGCACATGCTGATTCCGCGAGTGGGTTCGGGATTCACTGCCCCACTTCCCCACCGCGGGCCCTGGCCGGCTCGCGGTGGGGGTGGGGGTTCAGTGACGCACGATCAGAACGGTGTAAAGGGTGGCGATCCGAATCGCTCCATGCGGAGGTGATTCCAGATAGGCACCGCGTAGGCGATGAGCACGAGCACGACAGCAACGAGTACCCACAGTCCGAATCGATCGAGCAACCCGGGCTTGCCGACCGGATGGAGCGGCTCCGCCCATTCCAGCGGCTCCGGCGCACGACGCTTGCCCGCGAGCGCGGTTCCGAGCATCACGAGCAGAAAGAATGCGGCGCTGGCGAACAGCACCAAGCCACCGATCGCCGACAGCGTGGTGAGCCCGTGCCAAGCCTGTGCCGCGGCGGCACCGCCGTAGTCAGCCTCGTACACGCGTCGTGGCATCCCCATCAAGCCGGTCACGTGGTTCGAGATCGAAAACAGCAGCATGCCGAGGAACCACAGGTAGGGCTGCACCTTCGCGAGAAGGCCCAACTCCAGCTCACGCCCGGCGAGCCGCGGCACCAGATGGTAGGCGAGACCCATGAAGGTGAGCGCGGCGGCGGTGCCGACGGTGAGGTGAAAATGTCCCTGAATCCACGCCGTGTTGTGAACGACGGCGTTCATCCCAAACGATGCGTTCACCGCCCCGCCGAACCCGCCGATGGCGAACAGGATCATGGACAGAGCGACGGCGGCGAAGAACGGATCGCCCCACGGCAGGCGCTTGAGCCAGTCCAGCAGGCCGGTGGCCCCCTTCATCCGGCCCGCGACTTCCATTGATGCCGTTACGGTGAACGCGGTGATGAGGCTCGGGAAGAGGATCCACAGTGTCAGGAACGTGTGCAGCAACTTCCATCCCGCCGGCACCCCGGGGTCGAGGGCCTGGTGGTGGAACCCCACCGGGGTGGACAGGATGATGAACAGGACGAACACGAGCCGGCCGAGCGAATCGCTGAAGAGCTTCCCGCCTGCGACCCGGGGAAGCAGCGTGTACCAAGCGACATACGCGGGGAGCAGCCAGAAGTACACCAGCGGATGGCCGAAATACCAGAAGAGGATACGGGCGAGCACGGGGTCCACCGTGCGCGTGAGCCCCAGCGACCAGGGAAGCAGCAATACCAGTACCTCGACCGCGACACCCACCGTCGCGATCAACCACACGATTACGGTCGCGAGCATGCCGTGCATGGCGAGCGGGACCGCTTCGCCGGCATGCGCCCGTTTCCACGCCCGGTAGTTCGCGATCATGACGCCGGCCCACAGCCACGACCCGACGATGACCAGTGTGAGCCCGAGGTAGAACGCCGGGTGGGCCTTGAGGGGCGGGTAGAACGTGTACAGGACGGTGGCCTTACCGGCGAGGACGGCGGTGGCAGCGAGCACGACGCCCACGACACCGATCCAGAATCCGGCCCACGCCGCGGCGGCGCCCAGCACGTCCTGGCGCAGCGCGTAGCGGATCACCACGTAACCGAATGCCATGATGAAGAACGTGGTGAACACCAGGGCCATCAGCACGCCGTGTGCCGTGACCGAGAGGTAGTACATCTTGGCCGAGCGGTACGGCAGGTCCAGGCTGGCCCGAGACAGAGCCTGCATCAGCGCCATCGCCGCGGCGGCGCCGAAGGCGAGAATCGCGACCCAGAGGTGGGCGTAGGGGAGGCGATCGGCGCGGTTCATGAGCTCGCCTCCTCGACGATGAGGGTAGCGTACATCTGGTGGTGCCCGAGACCGCAGTACTCGTTGCACACGATGAGGTACTCGCCCGGCGTCGAGAAGGTCGTCGTGAACTGGCTGATGTAGCCTGGAATCACCATGGTATTGGCGTTGGTGCCCACGATCTGGAATCCATGCGTCACGTCCGCGCTCGTGAGCCGGAAGGTCACGGGCTTGCCGGCGGGTACGTGGATTTCCGCGGGATTGAACGCGAACATCATGGCTACGGCGATCACCGTCGCCCCGGTCGGGCTCTGGGTGACGCCGCGGTTCGCGAAGCGCGCATCGGTCCAGACCTGTGCCGGGTCGATCGTCTCCACGTGCGACGGTGGCTCGAGGGCGCTGAAGGCGACGCCGGCGAACACCATCAAGATGAAGGCGACGATCATCCCCCCGGCGGCCCACATCCAGATCTTCTCATAGAGCGGAACGTTCATGCGGTCACGCCTCCACGTCTGAGGTAGACGAGGATGTAGACCGCGAACCATCCGATCACGAACAGCACGCCGTACAGACCGATCAGGAACAAGGTGCCGCGTGGGTGTCCATCGGGCGGCGCGGACCCATGCGTCATGCGGACCTCCTGGCGCGAGTGGTGATTTACGGCAGCGGCAATTCTAACTCGAATCGCGCGCCCCCGCCCGCCGCCCTGACGCCGCGGATGCGGCCGCCATGCAGCATGGTCACGGCCCGGGCGACGGCGAGTCCGAGACCGGCACCCACGTCGCGTGTGCGCGCGGTATCGGCGCGATAGAAGGGCTCAAAGACGTGCGCCAGATCCTCCGCGGCCAACCCGGGGCCCGAGTCCTCAATGGCAAGCCGCGCCCAGCCATCGTGCTTGGCCGTCTCGACCCGCACCGTTCCCCCCGGCGGACTGAATCGCACGGCGTTGTCCAGCAAGTGATTGAGCGCCCGGGTCGCGAGCTCAGGGTCGACCGCCACCGGCGCGCTCGTCAGACCGAAGGCGCGCTCGATCACGATACCCTTCTCATCACAGCGCTGGTGCAGCCGGTGGAGCACCGCGTCGGTGAGACCGTCCAAATCGGTGGGCCGACGCTCGGGCCGCAGCGCACCCGACTCCGCGCGAGTGATGAGCAGCAGATCCTCGGTCATCGCCGTCAACCGCTCCACCTCTTCCAGCGCGCTGCCAAGCACCTGCTGATACTCGCGTGGCGTCCGTTCGGCGCGCAGCGCCACCTCGATCTCGCCCCGGAGGGCCGTGAGCGGGGTCCGCAACTCGTGAGAGACGTCGGCCGTGAGGCGGCGTTGCATCGTGACGCCATCCGCCAGGCGCGCCAGCAAGCGGTTGAGCACCTCCACGAGGCCGCGATACTCCTCCGTGTCGGCGTGCGCCCGAATGTGGGGAGCAGGATCCGTCGCCGCGATCCGGGTCGCCTGGGCGATGATCTCGGTCACGGGGCGCACCGCTGACCCGGCGAGCATCCAGGCGCCGAGGAAGGTCGCGCTCGTGCCCAGCAGGACGATCCCGGCGAGTGCCAGCAGCAGGTCGCGCTGCACTGCCCGAATGGGCCCGAGGCGGGCCGCCGCCTGAACTACCCGCTGACCGGTGACGCCCCCCTCGGCAATCGGGAGGTACACCACGCGGATCGCCGCCCCATCCCAGCGTGTGGAGATCCAAGTACGCCGCCCGTTCCGGGCGGCTTGCAGCGCCGCGGTATCCAGTGGCAGGGTCGTCGCCAGCTGGGGCACCGCGCCGGCCACCCGGCCGTCCGCCTCCCGCAGCACCACATACCGGTTGACCTCGCGGGCGTATCGCGCAGGGTCCGCCGCCACCAGCGGCTCCAGCAAACCCACGGGCGCCGGATGCACCAGGCGTTCCGTCGCCAGGTATCCGGTCGCCGCGATCGCCTGATCGAGCTGTTCGTGCAGTACGCGCGAGGTGCCCCAGCAGAGCGCTGCCGCGAAGGCGATCAGGCCGACGGCCATCGTCGCCGCAAACCGCACGGCGAGGGCGCGTCGGAGCGAGCGGCTCACTCTTCGTCCTGATCGGGATCCTGGAGGCGGAATCCGACGCCCCGTACGGTCTGGATGAGCTCCTTGCCTGCCGCGGACTTCAGCTTGCGACGCAGATTGCCCACGTGCACGTCGACCACGTTGCTCTCGGGGTCGAAATGCATGTCCCATACCTTCTCCAGCAGCTCTGTCCGGCGCACCACTTCCTCCGGGTGCAGCAGGAAATGCTGGAGCAGATGAAACTCCTTCGGGGTGAGATCGACCGCCCTGGCGTCCACGCGGACCTTGTGTTTGAGCCGGTCGAGCTCGAGAGGACCGTACTTCAGCAGCTCGGTACGCCCGGCGCCGCCCCGGCGGATGAGCGCCCGGACACGAGCGAGCAGCTCGTCGAACTTGAAGGGCTTGGTCAGATAATCGTCGGCACCGGCATCGAGGCCGCGTACCACATCTTCGGTGGTGTCACGCGCCGTCAGCATCAGGATCGGCGTGGAGCGACCCTCGCGGCGCAGCTCGGTTGCAACCTGCAGACCGGTCTTCTTGGGAAGCATGACGTCGAGGACAACCAGATCGTACTCGTAGACGTGCGCGAGCATGGTCGCCTGCTCGCCGTCGGGGGCCACGTCAACGGCGTAGCCCTCCTCGCGCAGCCCCTGCTCGATGAAACCGGCGACCTTTCGATCGTCTTCGACGACGAGAATCTTCATGGGCCGTTACGGTACTGAAGATCCGCTGAACCGATTCTAAAGGAAGGGTGAAGGCGCCTTCATACGGCGACTGTGGGCGTTCGGGGCAGCCACAAACGGAAGATGGCTCCCCCGGCTGGGGGGCACTCGACATCGAGGCGTCCACCGAGAATCTCGGCCAGGCGGCGCGACAGCGGCAACCCGAGCCCCGACCCCATCCCCGAATGCGGGTCGAATCGCTCAAACGGCTCGAAGATCTTCTCCCGCTGATCCTC
This sequence comes from Gemmatimonadota bacterium, assembly GCA_003251175.1. Classification (GTDB taxonomy): domain Bacteria; phylum Gemmatimonadota; class Gemmatimonadetes; order Gemmatimonadales; family GWC2-71-9; genus SZUA-544. The sequence continues at coordinate 4,592 of QKHC01000050.1, read as the reverse complement.
GGGTACCCCGGGACCACGATCACAGACCTCGAACACCACCGCATCCGTCCCCCCGCGGACACGGAGCACGACGGGCTCACCCGCTGGACTGTGGCGGATGCCGTTGGAGAGCAGATTGACGAGAATCTGCTCGAGCCGCATGCCGTCGGTGCGCAGCGCCGACTCCGGTCCGATGTACTGCTGCTCGATGGTGACGTCCCTGGCCTCGGCGGCGGGGACCAACCCAGCGATCGCCCGAGCCACCGCCGTCCGCAGCTGCACCTCACGCCACACCGGCATGACCTTGCCGGCGTCGAGCCGGGTCAGGTCGAGGAAGTTGTTGAGCAGTGTGATGGTGCGCTCGGCACCGTCGAACACCTCGCGGGCCGCCTGCGCCTGATCGCCAGGGCGGCGGCGGACGAGTCGCTCCGCCCACCCGTAGACGCCCGTGAGCGAGTTGCGCAGCTCATGGTTCATCATCGCGAAGAAGAGATCCCGCTGGCGCTGCATGGCGCGCACCTGGCCCACCAGCTCGCGGCTCTCCTCGTGCAGCAGCGCATTGTCGACAGCGACCGCGGCCTGCGCGGCGAGCAGGACCGCGAGTGCTTCGTCCTCGGCATCGAACTCAGGTGCACCGATCTTGTCGGCGAGGTAGAGGTTACCGAACGTCCGACCGCGGGAGATGATCGGCACCCCGAGGAGACTCGTCATCGCCGGGTGATGTGGCGGGAAGCCGAAACGCTTGGGGTGCCGGGCGATGTTCGCGACGCGCACCGGCCGTTTGGCGCTGATGAGGAGGCCAAGCAGACCGTGGCCGCGGGGCGGATCACCGATGCGCCGGGCCTCGCCCGCCGTCAGACCCGAGGTGACGAACTCCCGCAGCTGTTGGGAATCGTCATCCACGATGCCAAGCGCGGCGTAGCGGGCGCCGATGACGTCGCGCGCCGCGTCGACGACCCGCTGCAGCAACTCGGGGACGGACCGCTCTTCATATATGGCGAGACCGGCGGTGAGCAGCTGCTCGAACCGCCGGCGCACGCGCATCGCATCGTTCTCGCGCCCCGCAGGGCGCGGGCGCTTGGCAGTGGCCCCGCCGGGACGGGCGCTGCCTCGATTGGTTGACACGCAGGTCTCCGGGACGACCCCAACCAGTGCCGGGGATTGCCGCAACCTAGAGCACAGGCGCTCACGGGGCTAGCCCGACCGCCGGATGGTCAGATCCGCGCCGCCGCCACCGCGCTGACGATGTCGGTCTGGGACACCACGCCCACCAGGGCACCCCGATCCTCGACGAACAGGCGCTGGACCCTCTGCGCGAGCATCATCGCCGCCGCGTCCGGCACCGGCGTGTCAGGGTGCACGACCGCCGGCCAGGGGGCCATCACTTCGAGCGCGAGGGTCCGCTCGAACAGCCGCTCGCGCTCGGCCGGGGCCTGGCAGCGGCTCTCCGCGACCAGGATTTCGCGGTTGGACAGTACCCCGACCGCTCGGCCGAAACGGTCCAGCACCGGCAGGGCCGACACGCCCCCGGCGATCAGCGCCTGGACCGCTTCGGCAACCGTCGCATCGGTACTGATGGTCTTGAGCGGTCCCTGCATCAGCTCGCGCACCGTCATGCCGCGACTCCTTGCTTGTGGCGTCGCGGCCGCGGCCGAGCTCCCACCTTGCGCGGCAACCGGGCGCGCGCGGTGCGGCGGCCGGTGGGGATCACCCCGATCGCCGTCGGCAGCGCGCCGAGGAGCCGTTCGGTGGCGCTGCCGATCAGCACGCGATCCACCCAGCCCTTGCCATGGGACCCCACCACGACCAGGTCCGCCGCCCATTCAGCAGCCAGGTCGGTGATCACCTGCACTGCAGGGCCGCGACGCACCAGCCACTCGCCCTGTGGCGTCCCGGACGCCGCGCGCGCCAGACGGGCGAAGGCCGCCTCCGCCTGGCGGGTGATTTCGACCTCGTCGAGCACGAATGGGATGGTCACGGGGACCCGAACCGGCTCCACGACGTGGAGCACGCGCAGCTCGGCATCCCACAATCGTGCCAGCCGGCGCGCCGCCAGGAGGGTGGGCCGCGACGCCTCCGAGAGATCGAGCGCCACCAGGATCCGCCGCACGGGCCCCTCTCGCTCACCAACGGCGATGAGCGGCCGATCCAGCGTGCGCACGAGGTCCTGTGCGGTACTGCCGGCGAACGCGCGGCCCACGGCCGTGTGGTGTTTCCCGCCGACGACCACGTACGCTGCGTTCCGGTCTTCCGCGGCCGCGCGCAGGCCCACAGCGGGTCGACCTACCCGGACTTCGACGCGGGTCAGGCCCGCAGGCGGTACCGTGGCGGCCAGTGCCTCGACGATACGCGCCCGGCCGTGCTCGATCACTTCGTCGAGCAGCGGCCGCGCGCCCATCACGGGTTGTCCGGCATAGTCGGACAGCCAGGTATCCGGGATGACGTGGACGAAACGACAGTCCGCGCGCGCCGCACGCGCCAGCTGCCAGCCAAACGCCGCGGCCCGGGTCGCCGCCGCCGAGCTATCCACACCCACCACCACTGTCTTGCCGGCCATGGCTCCCTCCCGCAAGCTCCGTGGGGAAAGCTGGCGGGGTCACCGTGAAACCCGGCTGAAGGGCGGTTGAACGGATGCTCAGCCGCGCGGCGTGATGGTACCGATGTAGGGGAGGGTGCGGAACTTATCCGCGTAGTCCAGGCCGTAGCCGACCAACCACCGGTCCGGCGCATCGAAGCCGACATAGTCCACCGACACCGGCGCCTCGACCTGCACGGCCTTGCGCGTCAGGGCACAGGTGCGCAGCGACGCTGGCCCCCGCGCGCGGAGGGTCCGCACCAGGTAGGCAAGCGTGTGACCACGGTCAACGATGTCTTCCACGATGAGCACGTGCTGACCGCGGATGTCATTGCGCAGGTCCATCACCAGTCGCAGCGCACCCGGCTCCGCACCGCGTTCGTAGCGGGTGACAGCCAGGAAGTCCACACGGCAGGGTACGGTGAGGCGCCGGCTCAGGTCGGCCAGAAACACGAACGCGCCGCGCAGCACGCCGACCAGCAGAATGTCCTCCACCGTCGCGTAGTCCGCCGAAATACGCTCCGCGAGCTCGATCACCCGCTGGGCAATCACCTCTTGCGAATACAGCACAGCCGGTCTTTCGGTCACACGACCCCCGGGCTGGGTGGAGCGCCCTGATATGGGAGCCCCCGACTGGGCTCGACCGCAGGCCGGACTGCGGTCACGGGCGCAGGATGACGGCGAGCGCGGCGCCGCCTGCAAGGAACGCCGCTCCGAGTACCGCGATCAGGCGGCGGCGGAACACCGGCGCACCGAGCCAGGCGCCGTACGCCGCCTTCGCGGCGGTATTGGACAGGGCCGCGGCGGCGATGGTCCCGGCCACCGCCGCGGGCGACAGGCCGGCGCCGCCGCCGGTTGCGAGGCTCAGCGTGATCGCGTCCACGTCCGTGAAGCCGGCGAGCATCGCCGCTGCCACGACTCCCCACGCTCCCAGATAGCGGCCGGCGGCCTCGACCGCCAACAGGACGACCGCGTACGCGGCGGCGAACTTGATCGCCGCTGTGAGCCGGAACGGGTTGGCCACCTGTGGCCCGGCAACTCCCGGGGCCTGGTTCCGCCGCATCAGGACGAGGAGCGCGACGCCGCCACCCGCCAGGGAGAGCCCGAGAAACGGGGCGAGGGGCACCAGCAGGGGCGCGTTCGCGACCCCGGTGAGGATCGCCACGCGCACCAGCATCACCAGGCTTGCGAGGCCAGCGCCCGCGGCCAGCGGTGCCGCATCGGCGGGCGTCTCCCGCGAGCGGGTCGCGAAGGACACGGTCGTCGCGGTGCTCGACACCAGCCCGCCCAGCAGCCCGGACAAGTACAGGCCCCGCGCCGTGCCCCAGATGCGCATCGCAACGAATGCGGCGAACGACAGGCCGCACACGAGCACCACCATCAGCCACAGCGTGCGCGGATTCCAGACACCCCACGGACCGTATCGCGCGTCGGGCAGAACCGGGAGGATGATGGCCGCGATCACGGCGAGAGTGAGGGCCGCGCCCAGCTCTTCGCGGGTCAGGGCACGGGGGAACGCTTCGAGCCGCTGCTTTCCGGCAAGGAGCACGGCGACGCCGATTCCGATCGCGCCGGCCACCAACAGCGCACCGGCGCCGGCCAGCACACCGGCGCTGTAGGTCAGCAGCGCCGCGACCTCGGTGGTCGCGCCGACATCACCGTCGCGGCTGGAGCGCAGGTAGGATGCGATCACGAGCGCACTGATGCCGAGGAACCCGGCGGCGACCAGGGCGCCAACTTCACCCGCGGCGAGCACGAGAGTCGCGCCGAGCAGGGCGAACATCGGGAAGGTGCGCACACCGGCGAAGTGCCGCCCACCGCGCTCCTGCTCAGCACGCTCGCGCTCCACGCCGATCAGGCCACCGAGCAGCGCGGCGACGAGCAACCGCAGCAGCGCGATGTTGGGTTCCGCGATCGGATCGATGGCGCCCGTCATGGTCCCCCGCCCTTCGTGACCGGGACGGCCTCTTCATCCCGCGCGACGCGCACCGGCCAGCGGCGGGCGGTGATCGCCGCCGCCAGACTGGCCGCCGCGTCC
>QKHC01000056.1 GCA_003251175.1 Gemmatimonadota bacterium | reverse complement strand
CCGTGAGCCGCGCCGCTCCGGGACCCACCCGAAATGCGGTTCCCAGCAGCCACTTGTGCCAGGTGCGCCCGCGGCGCTCGGCAAACGTTCCCGCCAACGTGTGGAGCTGCTGGGTCCAGCCGCCAGACGGCGGGTCGCCAGTCTCGATGCTGATCACGCCGCCGGCGGCGTTGCCGTACAGCGCCGATGCCGTCCCGCGCAGGACTTCCACCCGCTGCACCGTGCCGAGTTCGAGGTTGGTGAGCTGCCCCTGGCCGTCGGGAAGTGTCTGGGGCACGCCATCCACCACGACCTTGATGCCGCGCAGGGCGAACGCCGAGCGCGCACCGAAACCGCGGATCGACACGCGCTGGTCGAGCGAGAAGTTGTAGCGATTGGCTACAAAGACGCCCGGTACACCACTGAGCGCCTCGTCGAGACCCCAGGTGGGCCGGCCGCGGATCGCCCGCTCCCGCGAGACGCTCGTCGCCGAGAGTGGCAACGAATCAAGCGGGAGGTCCCCCCGGGCCACCGACACGACGAGGGGGCGCAGGACCACGGGGGCCGTGGTGTCACCCTGTCCCGGCGCTACGCCGGGAAGCAGCAGGCCAGCCACGGTCGCCCACAGCATGGATCGCACCGGCGCAACCGTAGCGGGCGCCGGGCGAGCTGTCCAGCAGACCGGCTACGGCGGTGGGGTAGTCAGACGGGTCGGCGAAACAGCCGGTTCCAGCGAATGCGGAACGAGCGTGTGTCCACGCTCATGTAGATGAACAGGGGACGTCCCACCACGTGGGCCCGCGGGAGGAATCCCCAGAAGCGGCTGTCGTACGACTCGTCCCGGTTGTCGCCCATCACGAAATAGTGATCGTCCGGAATCACGATCGGGCCCCAGTCGTGCGTCGTGGGGTGGTAGCTGGCCGGATCGGGCCCGACGTAGCGCGGCAGCTGGATTTCGCGGATCTGGCGCAGCCGCATGGGATCCTCGGGCGGCGACCCGACGGCGAGGTGCAGGGCGTAGGGCTCGGCGAGCGGGCGCCCGTTCCGGTACACCGTATCCGCGATCATCTGCAGTGTATCCCCGCCCTCCCCGATGATCCGCTTGACGATATTCAGGTTGGGCGTCGAGTCCTCGACCGAGCGAAACACGACGACCTGGTCGCGATGAGCCGCGGCGTAGCCGGGGACGCGCGCGAACCGGAGGCCCGTGAACGGGATCTGGAACTCGCCGCCGTAGATCGCCTTGTTGACGAACAGGAAATCGCCAACGAGGAGCGTGTTCTCCATGCTGGTGGACGGAATGCGGAACGCTTCGACGAGGTAGGAGCGCAACACCAGCCAGATCGCGAGCGCCACGACGAGCGCTTTGAGCCAGCTCAGGATCTCACGTTTGAAGCCTTCCCAGCCTCCCCCGCTCACGGCCGAGCGACCCAATCCGCGATGAAGATGTTGGTTTCTCCGGGGACCGAGCCATTGCGATTGGACGCGAACACCAGACTGCGTCCGTCAGGCGAGAACATCGGGAACCCGTCGAAGTCGGCGTAGCTCGTGACCCGCTCGAGCCCCGTACCGTCGACGTTGATGAGGTACAGGTCGAAGTTGCGCCCGCGGGGGTTGGTATGGTTCGAGGCGAAGATGATCGCCCGGTCATCGGGGGTGAAGTACGGGGCGAAGTTCGCCCCGCCGAGATGCGTGACCTGCCGCGGGTCCGACCCGTCGGCGCCCATCACCCAGATCTCCATTCGCGACGGCCGCACCAGGCTTTGCGCCAGCAGCGCCTGATAGTCCGCCGAGTCCTGCGCCGTCGCCAGCACCGAGCGTCGCCACACGATGTATCGGCCGTCGTGCGAGAAGAACGGTCCGCCATCGTACCCCAGCGCGTGCGTCAGGCGACGCAGGCCCGTTCCATCGACGCGCATCGTGTAGATGTCGATGTCGCCGTCGCGGAGCGAGGTGAACACGATCGTCTGGCCGTCCGGGGACAGCGTGGCCTCTGCATCGTACCCCGGCGAGGTCGTGAGGCGTTGGAGATCCGAGCCGTCCGCCTTGGCGGTATAGAGATCGTAGTCGTAGAGCGCCCAGACGTATCCTTGCGAGCGGTCCGCGGGGGGCGGACACGCCGGCCCGAGGTGCTCGGTGGACGCGTACAAGATCCGCCGATCACCGGCGTAGAAATACCCACAGGTCGTTCGGCCGAGACCGCTGGATACGCGTCGCAGACCGCTGCCGTCGACATTGATCACGTACTGTTGATCGCACCCGGAGTCGGCCTCCTGTCGCTGCAGGATCAACTGCCGTCCGTCGGCGGAGAAGTAGGCTTCCGCGTTCTGTCCGCCGAAGGTGAGTTGCCGGACGTTGCGCAGGCGTACTTCGCCGGAGTCGGGCGGCGAGATCGTCTGCAGGAGCGCGAGGGCGAGCGGAGCGGTCAGCATAGGATTCGCAAGCTAGGGGGTGGTGGGTGGCGACGGTAGGTCAAATACGCCTCCTGCGTGCGAAGAGTTCCGCGCGCATTACATTTCCCGGCGGTCATGACGCCATCAGACCACTCCCGTGCCCCTCGCGTCCCCCCCTTGGACCGCCTCGGCCAGCTGTGCACCGAGGGGAAGGACGCGGCCCTGTACCTGTGGCAGGTGCCGACCGACAGCGAAGCTCGTGAGCGCATCGTGACGATCCTCGAGGCCATCGGGGGGGAGGCGGAAACGCGGCGGCGACGCGAGATGGGGCGCGTCGTGAACGAGCTGCTGGTCGCTGCGCGGGCCACGCCGAGCCCTCAGCAGGTGGATCTGCTGGTGGCGGGCTTCGACCGGCTCATCAAACTCTGGCAGGCCGCCAGGTCCGGGTTGATGTGACGCCAGTCGGCCTCCGGCAGGACCCCGCACTCATCGAGCGCTGCATCAACACGGTGCGCGCGCTCGCCATGGATGCGGTTCAGCAGGCCGACTCCGGCCATCCGGGCACGCCCATGGCCCTGGCGCCTCTGGGGTACGTGCTGTGGCTGCACCACCTGCGGCACAACCCGGCCAACCCGGCCTGGCCGGACCGCGATCGCTTCGTGCTGTCGTGCGGCCACGCCTCGATGCTGCTGTATTCCCTGCTCCATCTCACCGGGTACGACCTCACGCTGGACGACCTGCGCCAGTTCCGGCAGTGGGGCAGCCGCACGCCGGGCCATCCGGAGGTCGGCGTGACGCCGGGGGTGGAGACGACCACCGGCCCGCTGGGCCAGGGTGTGGGGAACGCTGTCGGCATGGCGATCGCGGAAGCGCAGCTTGCCGCCCTGTTCAACCGACCGGGCCACACCATCGTCGATCACTACACGTATTTCGTGGCGTCCGATGGCGATCTCATGGAAGGGATCTCGCACGAGGCCTGCTCGCTGGCTGGACATTTGCGGCTCGGCAAGCTGATCGGCTTCTACGACGACAATCACATCACGATCGACGGCGCGACTGAGTTGACGCTCTCGGACGACGCCGCGCAGCGGTTTGCGGCGTACGGCTGGGACGTACAACGGGTCGCGGACGCCAACGACCTCGCGGCGCTCGACGCGGCGATTACGGCCGCCCAGCGCGAGCGCTCGCGCCCGTCACTGGTGATCGTGCGCTCGCACATCGGCTGGGGAAGTCCACACAAGCAGGACACGGCGGAAGCGCACGGGGCCCCGCTGGGTGCGGCGGAGGTTCGCGCCACCAAGGAGAATCTGGGCTGGCCCAGTGCCGAGCCGTTCTTCGTGCCCGCCGACGCGCTCGCGCAGTGGCGCACCGCGGGCCCGCGGGGGGCGGCGATCGAAGCGGCCTGGCGGGAGCGCTTCGCGGCCTACCGGGCCGCTCACCCAACGCTGGCCGCAGACTGGGAGCGGCGCATGGCGGGAGAGCTGCCGGGGCAGTGGGACGCGGCGCTGCCGCAATTCCAGTCCGGCCAGGCGCTCGCGACCCGCGCCGCCTCGGGCAAGGTGCTCAATGCGATCGCGTCGCGGCTCCCGGAGCTGATCGGGGGATCGGCCGACCTGACGGGATCAAACAACACGGAGATCGCGGGCGCCGCGTCGTTCCAAGCGGGGCAGCGTGAGGGCCGGAACTTCCACTTCGGCGTTCGCGAGCACGCCATGGGGGCAGTGCTGAACGGCCTCGCCCTGCACGGCGGCTTCGTTCCCTACGGCGGCACGTTCCTGGTGTTCTCCGACTACCTGCGTCCAGCGCTGCGTGTCGCCGCGCTGTCGCATCTGCGCCCGATCCTGGTGTTCACGCATGACTCCATCGGACTCGGCGAGGACGGTCCGACTCACCAGCCGATCGAACATCTCGCTGCGCTGCGGGCGATCCCGGGCATGACGGTCATCCGCCCGAGCGATGCGACCGAGGTGGTGGAGGCGTGGCGCGCCGCCATCGCGCATCGGGGCGGTCCGGTCGCTCTGATCCTCACCCGCCAGAAGGTCGCGGTCATCGACCGCGCTGCGTATGCGCCCGCGACGGGACTGCACCGCGGCGGGTACGTGCTCGCGGACGCGCCGGGCGGTGCTCCGACGATCATCGTCATGGGCACGGGCTCGGAGGTCGCACTGATACTCGGCGCCTACGAGCGGCTCCGCGGCGAAGGCGTGGCGGTGCGCGCCGTATCGTTGCCGAGCCTGGAGTTGTTCGCGCAGCAGCCGCAGGACTATCGGGACGCCGTGCTGCCTCCGGCCGCGACGAGGCGGATCGCGGTGGAAGCCGGCTCGCCGCAGCCCTGGTACCGTTGGGTGGGTGACCGGGGGGCGATCGTGGGGCTCGACCGGTTCGGCGCGTCGGCGCCCTACCAGCGGATCTACGCCGAGTTGGGGCTCACGGTCGACGCCATCGTGGCGCGGGCGCGCGCGCTCCTGTCGGGCTGAGCACCTCCCGCCACCACCGCGCTCACGGCACGTCGACCCGCACGATCCTCCCGGCCGGCCCGACGGCCCAGCCCCGGTGTCGCGACGCGAACCCGACGCTCCAGTACGGCGCGGTGTCGAGCGTGGTCCAGGTGCCGCCGCCATCGGGCGACCAGTCCAACCCGCCTGGTCCCACCGCGAGCAACAGCGGCGTTCCAGGCGCGAACGCGGCACCGTAGGTGGCGCCCCGCAGTGCGGTCCGGCCCGCGGCCTGCCAGGTGCGACCGCCGTCGGCAGTTCGCGCTACGGTGATCGAGGTCGAGTCGCCGGGATCGGCGATGTTCCCGCCCAGCGCGACGCCGCGCAGCGTGTCGCGGAAGGCCAGTGCGGCGATGCCGGCGGCCGGCCCACCGGGGATGGGCACCGGAACCGCGGTCCACGTGCCGCCACCATCGGTGGTACGCAACACCCGCGCGGTGCTGGCGGCGCCGGTACCGATCCAGGCATGCCGGTCGCCCACCGAGATGACGCAGGCGCCACTGGCAGCGAAGGCCCCCTCGCCCGGCTGCGCCGGTGGCAGCGCCGCGTCGGCGACGCGACGCCACTGCGCACCGCCATTGTCGGTCATCAGGACGACCAGGCCGCCCCGTACGGCGTCGCTGAACGCCACCGCGCGATCGGCATCCCAGAACGCAAAGCAGTCGTAGAACGCGCTCGAATCGCGGTTGAGGAACTGGAGTGCCCACTGGTGACCGCCATCTGTGGTCGCATAGATCCGCGAACGTTCGCCGGGGCCGGCGGCGAGTAGCCAAGCGACGTCGGCATCCCGGGCGTGCAGGTCGCGGAATTGCAGCGACTCGGCGTGTGGGACGACCAGCCGGTCCCAGGTGGCACCGCCATCGGTGGTGCGCAGCACGACGCCACCATGCCCACTCACCCAGGCTACGCGCTCACTGGGCGCGCTCACGGCCTGGAGCACCACGGATACGCCGCTCGTCTGCGGGCGGAGCATCGGTCGACTGGGCTCCTGCGGCGCCACGGTCACGGAGGCGCAGGCCACCAGCCCGAGGGCGCGCGCGGCGCGGTCGCCGATCACGGTCCGACCTTGTCGAACACCCCGAGCGTGAGCAGCGCCGGGAGATACACGATCGATACCAGGAAGACGCGGCGCGCCCACGTCTCCCGCGCCGCCGGCTGCCACATCATCCCCGCCCCAGCCGCCGCGTAGAGGACACTGAGCACGAGCACACCGTAGAAATACCGGGGTCCGGCGATGCCGTACACCGCGGGCAGGAGGCTGACCGGGACGAGGGCGATGGCGTAGAGCAGCGTCATGCGGGCGGTGCGACTGCCGTCCGGGTCGGTGATCGACAGCATCGCGAGTCCCGCGGAGCGATAGTCCTCGCGATACATCCAGGCGAGGGCGAGAAAGTGGGGCAACTGCCACAGGAACAGAATCCAGAACAGCGCCCAAGCCGCCGGCTCGAGGGTGCCACCCGCGGCGGTCCAGCCCCCCAGGACAGGCAGGGCCCCGGGAATCGCCCCGACGAGCGTGTTGTAGGTGGTACGCGGCTTGAGCGAGGTGTACAGCCACGCATAGGACACGAGGGTGAGCGTCGCCAGCAGCGCCGTCAGCGTATTGACCCGCCACGCCAGGAGCGCGATCCCCGCCCCGGCCGCCGCGACCGCGAAGATCAGCGCGGTGCGCGGCGTGACCCGCCCCGACGGCAGCGGGCGGTGGCGCGTGCGACGCATCCGAGCATCGGTGTCACGCTCGCGCAGCTGATTCAGCGCATTGGTGCCGGCAGCGACGAGGGCCGTACCGAGCAGCGTCCAGCAAAACCGCGGGAGGTCGAACGGCCCTCGCGATGCCATGTAGTAGCCGCCGGCGGCTGTGAGCACGACCAGCTGCGTGATGCGGGGCTTGGACAGCTCCAGGACCGCTTTCACGGGCGGAAATCTATGCTCCGGCGGGAGGAGCGGAGGGGGCGGCCCCTCCTTTTCAGCGCCGCCCTTCGGCCCTAGCTTGTCCCTCCCGATTCTCATGCTCGACGAGCTCAAGGCCAAGCTGCAGGCGGAGGTGGAACGCCTGAATCACGAGATCTCCTTCGTGCTGCCGGGGGAGATCGAGAAGGCGCGCGCCCATGGGGACCTGCGCGAGAACTCCGAGTACAAGGCGGCCCTCGAACGACAGCAGTTCGCCCAGGCCCGCTTGTCGCACCTGCGGCTGCGCCTGTCCAAGCTCTCGGGGGTTTCCGAGCACGATATTCCCCGCGATCGGGTGGGGTTCGGCTCGCGCGTGACCGTCGTGGACGTCGAGACGAAGGCGCGCGAAGTGTATGCGCTCACGCTGGGCGAGTTCATCGATGGCGGTGATGAAGGCGACGAGCTCCCGGTCTCGATGGCCTCGCCCCTCGGCAAGGCGCTCGTCGGCGGTCGAGTGGGCGACCGCGTGGGGATCCAGCTGCCGATGGGGAGTCGCACCCTCCGGATCGTCGAGCTCGTGACGGTCCACGAACTGGCGGACACCCCACAGACCGCCCCCAGGGCCGGGCGGCGGAAACCGAAGCGCTGACCGGCTACAGGGCCTGCTCGAACACCACCGTTCCATGCGGCTCGGTCGACCCGGAGTCCGGTTCCACGGTCATCATCACTCCGGTGACCGCCGCATCAGGCACGCCGATCGCGGCGATGCGCGGTGTCGCATCCGGCATGGGCATGACGAGGGCGCTCCGCACCCCCCGGGCGGTGACGAACCAGATCTGGTAGACCTCCCCGGGGGTGTTGGGGGTGAGGCCGTTGCAGGTCACCAGCCAGCGACGGCTCTGGCTGTCGGTGAAGATGGTGATGCTCCCCGCCTTGCCTGCGGTGACCACGGGAAAGTGATAAACGGTGCTGCCCGGCCGGCGCACGAAGTCGAGCGTATCGCGCAACGCAGCGGCACGCGCCGCGAGTCGATCCCGCTCTCCCCGCAGGACGCCCACGCGCCACTGCGCATATCCGGCAGCGGCCAGCGCCACCACGAGTGCCGCCGCAGCGGCCAGCGGCCACCAGGCACGGCGGCGGCCCGCAGCGTAGGCGCGCGCCAACACCGCCGCTTTGAGCTCCGGCCGCGGCATCCGCGGGCGGACAGCCATTCCCAACCAGTCCATCACGTCACCCAGTCCCTCAAGGATTGGAGCGCCTCGGCAAGCCGCCGTTGCGCCAGCCGCATCCGCGTTTTCACAGTTCCCAGCGGCGTGCCGGTGTGCGCCGCGATCTCGCTGTGAGAGAGACCCCCGAAATACGCCAGGCGCACCACCTCCCGCTGCTCGTCGGGCAACGCGGCGACCGCCGCACGGACTGCCTCGTGCACCGGCCACCCGGGCACGCTCGCCTCCCCGTCGGCGGGGTCCACCCACCCATCGTCATCCGGGTCAGGGTGGGCCAGTGCCGCCCGCCGCTCCCAGCGGTGCTGGCGCCGCAGCAGGTCGAGCGCGCGGTGCCGCGCGATCGCGAGCACCCACGGGATCAGCGGACCACGCCGGGGGTCGTGCTGACCGATTCGGGTCCAGACGTGCTCAAAGACGTCGCCCACGACTTCTTCGGCCGCGTCGTCATCGCGCAGAATGCGATACGCCAGGCCCAGGATCCACGGGGCGACCTGATCATAGAGCTCCCCCAGGGCCGTCTCATCGCCAGCGCGCAGCCGGGCCAGCAGCCGCCGCTCTTCCTCTTGACTGAGACGCCGCGCGAGGGTCACTTAGATTCGTTCTCCGAGCCCCTGGAACAACATAAACGCGTGCGAACCGCTCTCCGTTCCCCCCTGAGGTACTGCTCATGTGCTTGACTGCGAAGGTGTTGTCCGCCGCACTGGCCGCTGCGTTCGTGCTACCCGTCTCTGCCGGCGCGCAGGGTGATCCCGACCAAGCCGTCGCCGGCGGGGGGACACTGCCCCCCGGATGGCACGGACGGACTGAACGCGATGCCGCGATGACCAACGTCAAGTTCGTGGCGATGGGCGACGGATACCACGTCACCCTTGGTCCCGCCACCATCTTCTGGCGGGATGCTGACACCGCCTCCGGCAACTATCACGCCGTTGCGACGTTCTCGCAAACGCGGGCACCGCAGCACCCGGAAGCGTATGGACTGCTCATCGGCGGCCGTCATCTCGCCGACTCGGCGCAGAGTTACACGTATTTCCTCCTGCGCACCGTTGCTGACCGTTCGCAGTTCTCGATCCGGCGGCGTGCCGGATACACCGTGCGGCCCACGGCGGTGGTGGACTGGACGTCGCACGATGCGATCAAGCCCGTCAATGCTGAGGGGCAGACGACCAACGAGCTCAGCGTCCTGGTCGCCGCTGGCAAGGCCACCTTCTACGTGAACGGGACGGAAGTGTACAGCATCAATGCGGCCGACATCGACACCAACGGCATTGTGGGGTACCGCATCAACCACAACCTCGATCTGCACCTCGGTGCCATCGGCGTGCATGCCCGCTAGCGCGACGCCGGGCGACAACGGGGAATCAGCGCGATATTCGTTTTCCCCGTTCGCACAGCACGGCTTCTTTACGACGGTCAACCAATGGCTGGTGGATCGCGTGGTCCGGCCCCTGCCCGAGATCGTCGTCGATCTCGGATGCGGCCCGGGTGCCGTCACCAAGCTGATCGTCGAGAAACTCAGGGGAGTGACCAGCGCCCGCGTGATCGGCATCGACCCCTCCCCATCGGCGCTGGAGCGCGCGCGCGCGGATGTGGACGCCCCGGGCGTGGAGTTCCGGCAGGGTACGGCGGAGCAGTTGTCGGGACTCGTGCCGCAGGCTCACGCGGTCCTGTTCCTGAACGCGATTCACCTCATCGCCGACAAGGCGCGCGTGCTGGGCGAGATCCGGCGGGTGCTGGTCCCACGGGGCCGGTTCGCGTTCAACACCACCTTCTTCGCCGGCGCCTATGAGTCGAGCACCAGCGGGTTCTGGCGCCGCTGGGTGGTGCGCGCCATGCAGGCGCTGAAGGAGCGCGGTATCGCCGTGCGTCCGGACGCCCAGCCCAACCGCCTGCAGTGGATGACGCGCGAGGAGTACGGCGCGCTGTGCGAAGCGGCGGGCCTGCGCCCGACGACGGTCGAATGTCTGCGCGTGGACTTGCCGCCGAGCTGCCTGGCCGACATCGGTCGCTTCTCGCTGTTCATCGAGGGCGCACTCCCGGGCGTGCCGCTCGAAGCCGGCTCCGAGGCGCTTCAGATCGGCCTTCAGCGAGCGCTGGACGAGCTGCACCTGACGTCGATCCCGCGCTACTGGCTCGAGGTGGTGGCCGAGGCGGTGTAGGCGTCAGTCCAGCGGCTCGAGCTCCCACTCGAGGTGTCGGTGCGCCGCGCGTAGGGCGAGTTCCACGTCCTCGGGGCGCGCGCCGTGCGCGAAGATGAATCCCGGATAGCGGCTCCCCTCGGGCCACGGCAGCAGCTTCTGTCCGGTCGCGGTGATCACCACGTCGTCCACCCCGGCGACCGCCCGCGCCTGGGCCAGCCGCCGCACCCCGCGCAGGATACCCCCCATCCCGGGCACCGGGATCATCATGACGCCACGGGCGCTGGGCTCCCGCACCAGCGACGGCAGTGGCAAGCCGAGCGCGTGCCGCACCACGATCTCCTCGAGCGTGACGTCGGTGCCAAAGCGCAGCGCCGCCGAGCAGCGTCCGCCGATGGGCCGGGCGGCCAACTCGATCAGCCAGACGCCGCGGTCGTCGCACCGCAGCTCGGCATGAACCGGTCCCTCGACGAGGCCGATGGCGTGCGCAGCGTCCGCGGCCACGTCGGTGATAGCGCGCTGCACGCCTGCGGCGAGCCGTGAGGGCGTGACGTAGATGGTCTCCTCGAAGAAGGGACCGTCGAGCGGGTCGGGCTTGTCGAACAGCGCCAGCCGGTGGAGCCGCCCCTTCTCGAGCAGGCCCTCCAGCGCCACTTCCTGGCCGGTCACGAACGCCTCGACCAAGATCTGCCGACCCGCGCGTCCGCAATCCTGCGAGTCGCGACGTTCGAGGATGCTCCTGATGCGTCGGAAGGCCGCGATGAACTGGGTCGGGTCGTCGGCGCGGATCACCCCTTGCGATGCCGCGAGCCGCAGCGGCTTGAGCACACACGGATACGGGGCGGCCGACGCGAGCGGTGCCGGATCGAGTGCGACGTCGTGCAGCGCGAAGTCGGGCACGGGCA
>QKHC01000131.1 GCA_003251175.1 Gemmatimonadota bacterium | reverse complement strand
CACGCGACGGGCCAGCGCGAGACCGATCCCCCACCCGCCGGGCTTGGTCGTGACACCGGGCTCGAAGAGCTGCGAGCGCACGGCGGTCGCGACACCCGGCCCGCTGTCGATCACGCGCACCCGGCCCATTCGCCCCGCCGCCTCGACCCGTACTTCGACGCGGCCGCCCCCGCTCCCGACGGCGTCGATGGCGTTGCGAATCACCGCCTCGAGCGCCCATTCGACCAGGACCGGGTCGCCCAGCGCCGCGGGACCGGGACCAGCCGCCGACAGCTGCAGCTCGATGGGGGTCGAGAGCGCGGGCAGCCGAGGGTGGAAATAGCGCACCACGCGCTCGGCCAGGGCGCCCAGGCCGATTGGCTCCCGCCGCGCGGGGCGGCCGATGCGCTCGAAGCGCTTGGCCACCCGCTCCAAACGGTCGACGTCGGCCTGCAGGTGGTCGGCCACATCGGCGCCTGCGGCGCCCCCCGTTTCGCGCAAGTGCGCGATCCACCCGGTGAGACTCATCAGCGGCGTCCCGAGCTGGTGGGCGGACTCGCGGGCCATCGCCACCCACAACCGATCCCGCGCCGCCGCGATGCGCACCTTATAGGCCCACCACGTCAGCGCCGCGAGCGACAGCAGCACCGCCAGCTGCAGGACCGCGAGTGCGGCAAAGGGCCGCTCCACCGGCAGCGCCCCGAAGTGCACCGTGCCGACACCGGGCTGGGCGATGGGGGCATTGACCGCATCGAGCTCGGCGATCCAGGTCGCCAGCGCGGCGCTGTCCGCCTCGGCGGCCAGCGGGAGGTTCGCCGTCGCGGTGATGCGACCGTCGGCGTCGGTCACCGCCACGGGCACGCCCAGGGTACGGATGCGCTCAGCGAGATCGAGGAGCGCCGCCGCCGCGGCGTCGGGACTCGGGTCCGACAATCCAGCGAACACACGGCCGAGCAGCTCGCTGGTCTCGCGGGCGTCCGCCCGCAGATGCCGGGCCACCACCCACGCGTAGCCGACTGACAACGCACCGAGCAGCAGCGCCAGCGTCCCGAGCACAGCCGGTCCGCGGCGGCGAAGGAACTCCTTAGGGGCCACCGGGCGGATTGAGACGGTCGGCGCCGAAGTAGGGCACGAGCGCGGCGGGCAGAACGACGGAGCCGTCGGACTGCTGCCCCGTTTCGAGCAGGGCAGCGATGGTGCGCGGCAGCGCCACCCCGGAGGCGTTGAGGGTGTGCACCAGAGCCGGCTTGTCGCCCGCTCGGGCGCGGTATCGAATGCTCGCGCGGCGCGCCTGGAAATCCGTGAACGTGCTCGAGCTCGACACCTCGAGCCATTGGCCGACCCCGGGGGCCCAGGCCTCCAGGTCGTACGTCTTGGCACTCGCGAAGCCGACATCCCCGGCCGCCAGCAACACCACGCGGTACGGCAGCTCCAGGGCGCGGAGCACCGCTGCGGCGTGGTCGGTCAGTCGCTCATGCTCGGCCGGTGACTCGTCCGGGCGCGTGAACCGCACCAGTTCCACCTTGTCGAACTGATGGACGCGCAGCAGCCCGCGTGTGTCCCGGCCCGCGGCTCCGGCCTCGCGTCGGAAGCACGGGGTGTAGGCCACATATCCGAACGGCAGGCTGGCGCCGTCGAGAATCTCGTCGCGGTGGAGGTTGGTGACGGGCACCTCGGCCGTCGGGACCAGGAAGAGATCGTCGGGCACCGTGCGGTACGCGTCATCCTCGAACTTCGGCACCTGTCCCGTTCCCTGCATGCTCGCCCGCGTCACCACAAACGGTGGCTCCACTTCGCGGTAGCCGTGCTCCCGCACGTGCAGATCGATCATGAAGGCGACCAGCGCGCGCACCAGACGCGCGCCCGCCCCGAAGAACACCGGGAAGCCCGATCCGGCGATCTTGGCCCCGCGGGCGAGGTCGAGGATGCCCAGCCGCTCGCCGATCTCCCAGTGCGGGCGCAGCGTTGCTGCAGGTGGCCGCGGGTCACCCCAGACACGGACGGTGCGGTTGTTGCTCGCGTCGCCATCGGGCAGCTCGGGAAGCGGCACGTTGGGAACGTACAGGGCCTTCCCGGCCATCTCGGCTTCGACATCCCGCAGAGCGGCTTCCCGCTCGCTGATCTGCTCGCCCAACGCGCGCCGCTCGACGAGCACCTCCGGGGGCAGCGTCCCGCCGGCTTTGACGTGCCGTGCATCCTCACGCGCTGCGGCATTCCGCTCGGCTTTGAGCGCGTCGAGTGCTCCCGCGATGCTCCGCCGACGCTCGTCGAGGCGCTCGAGCTCCTGCAGCAACGTCAGCACCGCCGGCTCACCGCGACGCGCCAGCGCCGCCCGCACCTCATCGGGCGCCGCGCGCAGTCGTTTGAGATCGATCACGGGGTCATTGCGTCGGCACGCCCGGTTCGAGTCCCCGGTAGCCGCAGTTGGCGTTGACGAGGATCTCGAACTCGATGCGCCGCGCGACCAGATCGACGCTCAGCACCCGCAGCTTCGCGTAGTAAGACGCGGAGCTACCGTACGAGCAGGTCACCAGGCGGGACTGCACCAGCAGCTCGACACCGGAGTCCGCCACCGTCGGCACATCGTACACGTACCCGCCGCCCGGAGCGATCGTGATGGAGTCGAACGGCTCGGGAGCCACCTGGAGACCGGACCCTTCCCCGAGGCCCAGCGGCCCGGTCGGCAGGAACTCCGGCGCGCCGGCGCCCGTGATGTCGAAAGCGAAGTCGAAGAGCGAGGTCTGGTCGGTGCGCACCGCGCGCCGCAACTGCAGGTAGTACGCGGACGGGACACCCACCGGGGTGCCGGTGAGCGCGTAGAGTCCGACGGTGTCGACCCGGTTCTCGAAGGTCGCCGGGGGCAGCTGCAGGTCGTCCCCGCACGCGACGGCGAGGATGACCGCGGCCAAGGCCGTCGCCGGGTACAGCGGAGCGGAGCGCATTGTGCGGCGGGAAGATACTGGCGTCGTGCGAGGTGGGTCAACCCGCAGTCACTGCTTGACTTCGGCCCGGGCGAATCCTAGCTTGGCCGCCGTATGCCGAGTATCCGCGACGTCGTCGAAGCGTTCCACCAGCGGGAGGGCGTGGACGCCGTCCTGGTGGTCGGCAGCGACGGATTGGCGATCGACGCCCAGACGCGTGACGGCGTCGACGGGGAGGGCGTGGCCGCGCTGCTGCCAACCGCGATGCGCGGCGTGGCGGATCTCGGTACCGCCGGGGGCCGCGGCGAGTTCATGACCGGGGTCCTCGAGTTCGAGGGGGGACTCGCGATCGTGGCGTCCCTGACCGCCGATGCCACCCTCATCATTCTGGTCGCCTCCGGCATCAACGTCGGATCGCTCCTGTTCGAAATCCAGCGGCACCGCTCGGCGCTCGCCGGATTGTTCTGACACCGGTGGCGGCGATGCCGAACGGCCCGCGCCACGTATTGCTCGTCGACGACGAACCCCACGTTCCGCTGCTGGTGCGGCCACTGCTCGAACGGCTGGGCGTCGCGGTGCTCACCGCCAAGTCACTCGCCGCCGCACGACGCGCGCTGAGTGCGTCCCCCCGTCCCGATTGCGTGCTGCTCGATCTGCACCTCCCGGATGGATCGGGACTCGACCTGCTGCGCGAGCTGCGCGCGGCGGAGACGACGCGCGCGCTCCCCGTCCTCGTGATCACCGCCGAGGGTGACGATCGCGTCCTCGACGAGGTGGAGCGAGTCGGGGCAGCCGTGCTGGCCAAGCCGTTCAGTCCCACCAAACTGGGCCAGCGCGTGCTGGCGGTGCTGGAGGCGCGCGAGGGGGGACCGGCCGCATGAGCCTCTGGGCGGTGATTCTGGCGGGCGGATCCGGCACCCGCTTCTGGCCGCTGTCCACGCCGGAGCGGCCGAAACAGCTGCTCCCGCTGGCGGGCGATCGGCCGCTCGTGGCGCAGGCGGTGCGCCGGCTGACGGGACTGGTGAGCGCTGACCGCATCGTGCTGGTGGCGGGCCCCTCCCTGGTCGACCGGGTGCTGGCCGCCGTACCCGAAGTCCCGCGGTCCCAGGTTCTGGTCGAGCCCCACGCTGCCTCCACCGCCCCCGCGCTGACGTGGGCGAGCCACTGGATCGCGACGCGCGATCCTGACGCGCAGCTCCTGTCGCTGCACGCCGACTGGGCGGTCGGCGACGACGCCGCGTTCCGCGATGCGGCGCGTCGCGCGATCGCGGCCGCCACTGCCCACGACGTGCTGGCCACGGTGGGCGTGCGACCCACGCGCGACGAGACGGGGTACGGGTACATCGTCCCGGGCTCCCGGCTGGGCCGTGCGCGGCGGGTGCGACGCTTCGAGGAGAAACCCACCCGCAGCCGGGCGGCCCGTCTGCGCCGCCAGGGCGCACTGTGGAACACCGGCCTGTTCGCCTGGGGAGCAGCGCGGTTTCTGGCGGAGGTGCGGGCGCACGGCCGCGAGCTGCGACAGGGCTTCCCCGCCCTCTCCGCTGGCGATGTCGCGGGCTTCTACGGCGCCTGCACCCCGGTTGCGGTGGACGTGGCGGTGCTGGAACGCACCGAGCGCCTCGTGGTCGTGACCGGACGCTTCCCGTGGGACGACATTGGCTCGTGGGATGCCCTGCGCCGCATCCGACCCCGCGACGCCCGCGGGAACGTGATCGTCGGAGACGTTACCGTGGGCCCGGACGTGCGGGATTGCGTCGTCTGGGCGGAGGGCGAGTCGATGATGATTCTCGGGGTGCGCGACCTGATCGTCGTGCGAGCCAACGGGCGTACCCTGGTCACCCCCACCGGGCGTGCCGAGCAGGTGAAGGCCATGGTGCAACGACGATGACCACCGCGCTGTATCTCCTCGACCCCGACCCCGGTCCGGCCTGGGCGCCCTTCGGCGGTGTGCGGCCGTTGAGCGAGCTGCGAGCCGGAGCGCACCTGGTCCGTGAGCGGTGGGAGGGATTCTTCGGTCTGGTGACGTCCGAGATCCTCTCACTCCCCCACCTGGCGGGCTTCCCCGAAGCCGGGGTCCCGCCCGTCGGCGTGCCCCGCCCGCTGCCGGGGCCCGCCGTGATCGGCTCGTCCACCTTCGCGCCCCGCGGACTGGCGCCCGTCCTCCCGGACGTCCCGGCGCGTCTCACCCACGGGGGCATCACCGTCGGGTGGGCCGTTCCCGCGGGGACGGAGTGGAGCGGTCCCGTGCCCCACGCGGTGGCGGTGGACGTCCCCGGGGTGCTGCTGCACGGCGTGTACGACCTCATCCCCGCCCTCGACGCGCTGCTGCCCGACGACGTGCTCAGCCTCCTCGGCGACAGCGATCCCGTCCCCACCGGTTCCATCGTGATCGGCGACCCCGGCCACGTGGCGCTGTTCGGCGCGATCGTCGAGCCCGGGGTGGTGTTTGACACATCGGCGGGGGCGATCGTGCTGGAGAGCGGGACCGAGGTGAAGCACGGCACGCGGCTCGAGGGCCCGCTGTGGGTGGGGGCCAACACCCGCCTCGTGGGCGGACCCCTGCGGTATGCCGCCATCGGCCCGCACTGCGTGGTGCGCGGAGAACTGGCGCACACGGTCTTCATCGGCTACGGCAACAAGGCGCACGACGGCTTCGTGGGCCACTCCGTGGTCGGCCGCTGGGTCAACCTCGGCGCTGGCACGACCACGTCCAATCTCAAGAATACCTACGGACCGGTGCGGCTGGACGTCGCCGGCCATCGCCTGGAAACGGGGCTCCAGTTCCTCGGCAGCCTGTTCGGAGATCACGCCAAGACGGCGATCGGGACCCTGTTGTCGACGGGAACGGTGGTGGGTGCAGGCGCGAACGTCTTCGACGAGGTGCGTCCGCCGCGGGATGTGCCCCCCTTCGCGTGGGGTGGCTCGGGTCCGCAGCGGATGGCGCGCGAGGGGTTTCTGCGTATCGCCGAGCGGGTCTTGCCCCGCCGTGACGTGCCGGTCGATGCCGCCACCAGAGAGGCGCTCGGGCGCATCTACGACTGGGCGATCGAGATGGATCGGCGGCGCAGCCGCGGCCGCTAGCGCGAACCCGCTACCAGGCGCGGGCCGCGGGCGGCGGCGCCTCCGGGATCACCACTGCCGTGTCTCGGGCAGCCGGCGGTCCGACCCGGCGCAGCGTCACCGGTTCTTCCAGGTCGCCGCCGGACAGCGTGAGACGGTCCCCCGACAGGCGCAGGCCATAGACCATCCACACCCCGTCGCCGACGGTCAGCCAGAGACTGTCGCCCACGACTCGCCAGCGGGCGATCTGTTCACCGAATTGCGCCGAGCTGTCGGTCCGCACCTGAATGTGGTGAATCGCCTCACTGGTGCGCGCCTGCCAGTTCCCCGCCAGGTGCGGGGTCTGGCCGGCCGCTGCCGTGGTGGCCAGGGCGAGCGCGACCGCGGTCGCAGCTATCGTTCGTATCACCGGTCCACATCCTCCGACTCTGGCATGGTACCCGCCCGAGGCGCTCGAAGGTCCGCCACACCGTCGTCGGCGGGGACGATCGCTGTGTGCTCATCCTCGAGCACGGTGATGCCCTTGTCCCACTGGCGGATCATGGCGACGAAGGGGCGCACCATCTCGGGATCGAATTCCATGCCTGCCCGTCCTTCCACGTAGCGCACGGCATCCTCGGCGGGCCAGGCGTCGCGGTAGGGCCGCCGGGTGCGCAGCGCGTCGTACACGTCGCAGACATGGACCAGGTTGGATGCGCGATGACATGCCCGCGCATATCGCAGCCGCGGATATCCACCGCCATTGAGCATGATGTGATGCTCGTAGGCGACCACCGCCGCCAGGTCGAGCTCTTCTTCCGAATCCAGGATCAGCTGTGCCCCATGCGCGGGGTGTTGGCTGATCACCGCACGCTCGTCCGGCGTCAGCTTGCCTGGCTTCGTGAGCAGGTCCTTGGGTACCCGGATCTTGCCCACGTCGTGCAGCAATCCGGCAACCCCGAACGCCCGGACGTCCACAGCGCCCATGCCGAGGAACTCGGCGAGGCCCATCGCCAACACGGCCACGTTGAGCGAGTGCGTCGTCGTGTACTGATCGAAATCCTTCAACTGCAGCAGCGGCAGCATCACCTGTCGCCCGCCGTGCATCGCCACGCTGAGCGACCGCACGACGCTTTCCGCTTCCGCCAGCGGTAGCGAGCCGCCGTCACGCACCTCGTCGTGCAGCCAGCGAATCGCCTCCGCCTCATCACCCAGGTCGAATGAGAGGGTCGCCGTGGCCTCGGGATCGGTCAGCGTGGCGTCGGCCTCGCCCCGCAGTCCCACCGCGCCGAACTTGATCGTGGTGCGGTGCAGCTGCCGCGCCTCCGCAGTATCGACGGCGCCGTAGGTGAGCCGGTGGTGCACCTCGTCCAGGAAGCCCTCGAAATCCTCCCGCGACACGGAACCGGTGAACTCGAGGCGCTGGACGCCGGTTGCCGCGAGTCGTGCTGACCAGTCCCATTGCCGCAGCTCGCGGATCGGCAGATTGCGGTAGATGACCTCGTCGCCGAGGAACGTGAACAGCGGCCGCGGATCGTCCGCTTGCAGGTCCTGCAGGTCGCGGTAGGCGGCATCAACCGCTCGCTCTCGCTGCGGGTGTCCATCGCGATACAGGGAGATCGCCGCCATCGCCTGCGCGAGGCTGTTGAGAAAGCGGATCGGGGTGCTCAACCGCCCTCCGGGACGCCGCTGGCGGCACGGATCTCCGCATCATCGGAGCGCGCGGCCCGCTCGAGTACTTCGGCCACGCGCCCGTCGTGCGCCCATCCCTCCGCCAACGCCCGCAGTGCCGCCAACAGATCGCGCGACTTGGGAGCGAGCCTGGGCCGACCCAGGATCGTTCGTCCACCGTCGGTGGCACCGATCAGGACCGTGAGCGCTTCCTCATCGCGGCAGCGGCCCAACGCCTTGAGGGCCAGCGGGCGCAACTCGGGCGAGGCGTCGGGCAGCGCGTGGCGCACGATCAGTGGCGTCACGGCCTCCGAGGGTGTGGTCTGGGCGGCGAGCAGCCCCAACGCCACGACCGATTCGTCGCGATCGGCCAGCGCTGCGGGAATCGCCTGGTCGCTCTCCCCGGGCAGTCGCAGCTGCAGCTTCAGCGCCTGCCGCCGCACCCGGTGATCGGGGTGAATGGCGTAGGGCACGACACTGAACCCGGCCGGCAGCTCCGGCCATTCTTCCATCACGGCCAGCAGGTTGCGCACTACGTACCAGCGCCGGTCCTCGAGGCGCCCGAGCACCGAGGGGGCGATCGCCAGCCCGTAGCGCGCCAGCCGCTCGAGCAGCGCCCGCCGCAGCGTGCGCGTCTGTGCGTCCGCCAGGGCATCCAGCAACACCTCCGCCGCCTCCACTCCCGTGATCGCCAGCAGCCGGTCGATCAGGGCCAGGTCGGGCGGATCCGTCCCCAGCAGCCAGCGCACCTGGTCCGGAGTGGCGACGTGTCGTTGAATGGCGACCGCGGTCGCACCCCGGTCGCCTTCTCCCTCCGCCCCTCCGATCAGATCGAGCACTGTGGCGAGCTGTCCGGAGGCGACCAGTCCATCGACCGCGCGCCAGACGATCGGACCGACGGTGCCGAGTTCCAGCGCCATCTGGATCAGACGCTCCCCCTCGGGAAGCGCGGTCGGATCGGCCAGAACCGCGAACACGGGGCGCGCCTGCGACAGCCGCTGCAGCGCGGCCCCGTACTCCTGAGGATTGGGATCCTCGAGTCGCCATCCGGAGAGCAATCGCTTGACTTGATCGCGCAGGCCCGCCTCGGCGAGCGAGCGCGCCGTTGGTCGACCGCCCTCCGCGTGCGTGGCCAGCTTGTTCAGCATGCGCACCAGCGAGTGCGAGATGTTCTGCTTTGACGCCTCCGCCGCCGCCTTGACAATCTCGAGCACCGCGTCCACCGCCATCCCGTCAGCGGCGTTGAGCACGAACTGCTCCCGCTGGCCGGTGTCGCCCCCCATCTCGATGAGCCGCCGGAGGGTGTCGGGCTTCAGCTCGCGAATGAGACGTGCGGTGCGACGACGGAGCTCCAACGCCGACTCGCCACCCGCCGAGCGCAGCTCGTCCGCGATCTGGAGCAGGTAGCCGACGATGACCTGGTCGTAGCCCTCGGCCTTGGGGTGCTCGTCGATCGCCTTGGCGATTACCGCCGGCTGTGTCGGTGGTGGCTCATCCTCGGCGATCTGTCCGGCGAGCGCCGCCCGGGCGAGCCCGATCCAGAGCTGCGCCCCGCGGACCCGCTGGCCCCCGCCCTCCTCCAGGTCCTCATCCCCCGGCGTCGGGGGCGGCTTGCCCGACTCGTCCATCAGCTCGAGCCGGTCGTAGGTGAGCGGATGGAGGCGGGCGTGGGGCCAGGCGTTCAGCTGGTCAGGGGACCCCAGACCCAAAGGACGACCGGAGCGGTCGGCCTCGACCGCCAGCGTGCGAAGCAGGCTGTAGACCTCCGCCGTCTCGACCCCACGGTAGAACGACACGGCACCGAGGTGGTGACGGTGCAGCCGGCCCGCGAGCTCCCCGAGCACGGGGTGCTTGGGGTCTGTTGCCACGCCCTCGATCACGAGCTGGTCCCGGGCGACTCCGAGCGACAGCGAGCCGCGATTCTCGAGCAGCACCCCGGCGCGGCGCGCCACGTTGGCAGCGGCCGGCGTGAGCGACGGGTGGCCGTCGGGATAGATCGCGTGCTTGTGGAGCGCGATCGAAAACTCGACCAAGAATTCGCTGAGGTCTTTCGACAGCGCCGCCCGCTTGGGCGGCGCTGCAGCTGGGGGTTGGGCCGGGGGCGGCGCGCTGTCGGTCACGGAATCCTGATCGGGCCGACCACGGGCAAGTAGGTCACGGGAAACAAGATAAGAAACTCCCCCCGGCGAGAAAACAGCGGCGCGCTCGCTGGGGCTGGAAAACGAGGCTGCCGCGCAGCCACCCCGGGGCGTACGTGCGGTCCTGGGGGTCCGCTAGGGGGTCGGGGCCGGCTCCCGCGTGAGCCGGTTGATCGCCGCCTGCGCGTTCTCGACCGCGGGCCGGAGCGCCGGATCCGCCTCCTTCCAGAGGTCGATCAACCGCGAGTAGTAGTCGATTGCATCCGCCCGGTTGCCCGCCTGCTCAGCCAGCTCGCCCAGCCGCACGTAGCCACGCGCGACGTGCGCGGCGTCGTAATAGATGCTCGAGGACGGGGTGTCGACCAGGCGCTGGTACATGACGCGGGCCGAGTCGGCGTTGCCGGCGCGGTCGTAGGCCCGCGCCAGCCAGGCTGCGGCGCAGGTGCCGCACTCGTTGGCGTCGTCGAACGCCGCCAGGGCCGCGACCGCGTCTCCCGTGCGCCCCTCCGCCAGGGCAATCACGCCCGTCGCGCCCTGCCCCCACTGTTCGGCAGATCGGCTGTGGTCAGCCTCGGGGGTGCGGTTGAACTCGTCGAGCAGCGCCCGGGCGTGCTCCGGCGCGTCCACGGCGGCGTAGGCGAGGGCGAGGTGCCCGTAGGGCCGGTCCAAGGGAGAGAGACGTTCGAGCGGATAGCGGGCGAGCGCGGCGTCCAGCACGCGGCGGCCGCGGGCGGGGTCGTCGCGCAGCATGCGCTCGGTGATGGCGCGGCGTGCGGCGCGCAGCAAATAGAGGCCACCGAGATCGCGCTCGGCCGTGATGGTGAACGCCCGCTCCCAGCGCCGCTCGGCGTTGGCCATCCGCCCGCGCATCGCGTCGAGCTGGGCCAGCCACTCGTAGGCGATGGCCTCCCAGAACACCGTCCCCCGCTGCTCCGCCATCAGCTCGCCGCCAAGCGTTTCGGCGGCGTCGTAGTCCTTGCGCAACGCGGCGTTCACGATGCGCGAGATCTTGACCTCGGGGTTGCCCGCGAACCGCCGGCTGAATCGCTCGATCACCACCTGCGCCGAATCGAACCGCCGCTGCTTCCCGACGGCGTAAGCGAGGTTCGAATAGTGGAGCCGCGTCGCGGAATCCACCGCGAGGGCTCGTGCGTAGTACTCGGCCGCCCGTTCGTAGTCGCGCAGCCCAGCGTAGATCACCCCGAGGTTGTTGAGTGCGTAGTAGTCGTCGGGATACATGTCGAGCACCGTGCGATACGCGCTGATCGTCTGGTCGCGATTCCCCGTCACCACCGTGTGGTACGCCGCG
>QKHC01000095.1 GCA_003251175.1 Gemmatimonadota bacterium | reverse complement strand
TCGGGGCGAGTGGATTTGAACCACCGACCTCCTGGTCCCGAACCAGGCGCGCTAACCGGACTGCGCTACGCCCCGCATGCGCCCAGGAGGACTCGAACCCCCAACCTCTTGATCCGTAGTCAAGCGCTCTATCCAGTTGAGCTATGGGCGCGAGTCCAATGCGGAATGTGGAACGCGGGAACGCGGAATTCCCGCCGCTCGGCCGTCCACCACTCCCACTTCCGCATTCCGCACTTCGCACTGGCCTGCAGTGGGCGGTACTAGACTCGAACTAGTGACCTCCACGATGTCAACGTGGCGCTCTAACCAGCTGAGCTAACCGCCCGGAGCGAAACGCGGAATGGGGAACTCGGAACGCGGAACTGGCCCGTCTCATTCCGCACTCCGAACTCCGCATTCCGCACTCGAGTAGCGGGGGTGGGATTTGAACCCACGACCTCCGGGTTATGAGCCCGGCGAGCTACCAGACTGCTCCACCCCGCGTCGCTTGTGTCGCCTGCCGAGAGCGGGAAACGGGACTCGAACCCGCGACCCCAACCTTGGCAAGGTTGTGCTCTACCAACTGAGCTATTCCCGCGTCGCGTCGAATCTAACCGCCCGCCCCGACTCTCCACCACCCCACCGGCGCCCGACCCCTCCCCGACCGTCCCTCACATGGAGGCGAGGGGAATCGAACCCCTGACCTCGTGAATGCCATTCACGCGCTCTCCCAACTGAGCTACGCCCCCGTTATATTTGCGCCCCCCGATGCCGGCCGGCGGGAACACGGCATTGTATCGGGGTGTTCTCGGGGTGTCAAGCGAACGCACGCCCTCCCACGAACTTCCCCGGAATTCCGGGGTATGGAATGGCCGGACGGTACATACATCACTATGCCCAAGTCCAAGACTCGTAAGAAGAAGCCCACCCCGCGCAAGGCCGCGGTGGTCAAGCGTGCCCCGCGCGCCAAGGCCGTGAGCCGGGCTCCAGCCGCCAAGGCCCCGCCGCGCAGGGCCACCGCCGGGTCGCCGGCAGCCAAGGCCTCCCAGCCGGCGACACGGGCCAAGTCCCCCGCGGCGCGCGCCCCCCGCGCCCCCCGCGCGCCGCGCGCTCCCGGTGCCCCCCGCAAGCGGGGGCGGCGCCGGGGCCTGATGAGCGGGCTCGCGTCGACCGAGCACGAGCGCGACATCCTCGACCAGTACCTCCACGAGGTGTCGAAGACGCCGTTGCTCACGCAGAAGGAAGAGATCGCGCTCGCGCGCAAGGTACGCGCCGGCGACCAGGAGGCGATGCAGGAGCTGGTGAAGCGCAACCTGCGCTTCGTCATCTCCGTGGCGAAGAAGTACCAGAACCGCGGCCTGCCGCTCACCGACTTGATCGGGGAGGGTAACGTCGGGCTGCTCACCGCCGCCCGCAAGTTTGATCCCGACCAGGGGGTGAAGTTCATCTCCTACGCGGTGTGGTGGATTCGCCAGGCGATCCTGGCCGCCCTCGCGCGCCAGGGCCGCACGGTGCGCGTGCCGCTCAATCGCACCGCCGACCTGTCCCGCATCGTGCGCACGGCCGAGTACCTGCGCCAGACGCTGCGCCGCGAGCCGACGCCTGAGGAAATCGCCGATGCGACCAAGCTGTCGCTCGAGGTGGTCCAGTCGCTCGCCGCGCTCAACACCGGCGACGTCCGGTTGGACGCGCCGCTCGATCCCGACGGGGACCGCTCCCTGATCGAGCGATTCATCGCCGAGGACCTGCCCGACACCGAGGACCAGGCGATGGACCGGTTCCTCTCGGACGAGATCGAGAGCGCGCTCAACACGCTGCAGCGCCGCGATGCAAAGGTGCTGCGGCTGTACTTCGGGCTCGACGGCGGGCGGGAGCACACGTTGGAGGAGATCGGCGGGATGCTGGGCGTGACCCGCGAGCGGGTGCGCCAGCTGCGCGACCGCGCGCTGAAGCGCCTGCGCGACGGATCGGTCGGCCGGGCGCTGGCGTCGTTCGCGGCCTGAACGGCGCCGGCCGGCGGGCCGGTCACCTGTTGCACGGCGGCCAGGGGTCACCTGGCCGCTTTCATTATTTATTGACTATTGACTCGTGTGGCCTGGCGCTTGGCGCACACCCCGCCCGCAGCCTAGTTTGTAAGCCGTGATCGTCCAGATCGGTGGCTCCGCCGTCCGCGGCCTCGAGGCGGCGGGCCGCTTCGGCCGCTTCCTCGCCGACACGGGCCGGGCGCTGCCCGACGTGGGCACGTGGGGACGGCTGCTCATCGTCCAGATGCGACGGGTCGGGGTCGACTCCCTGCCCGTGGTCGTCTTCATCGCGGCGTTCACCGGCGTGGTGCTCGCGTTGCAGGCGTCCTACACCTTCACCGGGACCGTGCCCCTTTATATCGTCGGCACGGTCGTGGGGAAGACCATGATGCTGGAGCTGGGGCCGGTCCTCTCGGGTCTCGCGCTGGCCGGCCGCGTGGGCGCCAGCGTCGCCGCGGAGCTCGGCACGATGAAGGTCACCGAGCAGGTGGACGCCCTCGAGACCCTGGCGTACGACCCCTACAGCTATCTCGTGATCCCCCGCGTCCTCGCGGGTACCCTCATGGTGCCGTTGGTGGTGGCCGTCGGCGTCGCCGTGGGCATCGTGACGGGCTGGCTGGCGAGCCTCGGTCTGCTCGACCTGTCCACCCCGGAGTTCGTGAAGGGTCTCCAGTTCCTCTACCGCTTCAAGGACACTTGGTACGGGCTCGTGAAGAGCGCGAGCTTCGGTTGCACCATCACCCTCGTGGGCTGCGTGGTGGGGCTCAACACCCGGGGTGGCGCCGAGGGCGTCGGCCGCAGCACCACCCAGGCCGTCGTCTACTCGGCGGTCCTGCTCCTGGTGCTCGACGCGTTCTGGGCCATGGTGCTCCTGTGATCCGGTTCGCCGATGTCTACAAGGGATTCGGCGACAAGCAGGTCCTCACCGGGTTCTCGCTCGAGATCCGCGACGGCGAGACGATGGTGATCATCGGCTATTCGGGCAGCGGCAAGAGCGTCGCGATCAAGCACATCGTCGGTCTGCTGCGGCCCGACGAGGGTGAGGTGTACGTCGACGACCGCGCCATCTCGGAGCTCGATCGCGCCGGCCTCACCGAGGTCCGCCGCGACATCGGGTTCGTGTTTCAGTTCGCCGCGCTGTTCGACTCGATGACCGTGTTCGACAACGTGGCGCTGGGGTTACGGCGCCGTGACGTGCCCGATGACGAAATCGCGGCGCGGGTGAGCGAAGCGCTCGCGCTGGTGGACCTCACGGGGACCGACGACAGGATGCCTGCCGAGTTGTCGGGCGGGATGCGCAAGCGGGTCGGCATCGCGCGCGCCATCGCGCTGCGGCCCCGTTACATCCTGTACGATGAGCCGACCACCGGGCTCGATCCGGTCACCTCGGCGATCATGGACCGCCTCATGGTCCGGACGCGTGAGCACCTGGGCGTCACCGGGGTCGTCGTCACCCATGACATGCGGTCGGCCTATACGGTGGGCGATCGCATCGCCATGTTGTACGAGGGGGCGATCCGGCAGGTTGGCACCGTGGACGAGATCCGCGCCACCGACGACCCCGTGGTGCGACAGTTCATCGAGGGGCGGCCCGAATGAAGCGTGAAAACGAATTCGCCGTGGGCGTGGTCGTGATCGGGGCGTTCGCCCTGATCGTCGGCGGCGCGCTGTGGCTGTCGGGCGCCCACCTCGGACGAGCGGAAGCGCTGTACACCGCCCGGTTCCGCACCGTCGGCGGCCTCGGGGTCGGCAAGCCGGTCGTGCTGCGCGGCGTCCGCGTCGGGCGCGTGGAGGAGATTCGCTTGGCGTCGGGCAACTGGGTCGAGGCCGATCTCCGCGTCTACGAGGACGTCGCCTTGCCGTCGCGCCCGGCGGTCGTCGCGGCGTCGGCGTCGCTGTTCGGGGAATGGGCCGCGACCCTGATTTCCCTCGACCAGCTGCCCGACGATCCCAACGTGCGTGAGCAGCTGCGGGAAGCGGCGGCGGCGGGGGGCGGTCGCTGGCCCGGCGCCACGCTCCCAGACGTGGGGCAGCTCACCGCGCAGGCGGGCCGCATCGCCGGCGACATCGCGGCCGTGGCCGGCCGGTTCCGGACCGCCTTCGACTCGCAGGCGGCATCGGACCTGCGCCGCTCGATTCGCGATTTCGCGGACATGGCGGATCGCCTGGCGGCGGTCACTGCGGAGCAGGCCGAGGTGCTGCGAGCCATCGGCGGCAACCTCGAGCAGGGCTCCGGCAGCGTGGCACGCGCGGCACGCGGGATGGAAGCCACGGCCGCGCGGGTCGATTCCGCGACGGCGGCGGGGCAGCTGGGGGCGCTGATGGACAACGCGGCGGTGGCGAGCGGCGACATCCGCACGGCCTCCGCCGATCTCCGGTCGCTGCTCGCCGCCGCGCAGCGCAACCAGGAGAGCCTGGTGCGCATCCTCGTGGGAGCCGACACGATGATGTCCCGCGTCGTGAACCGCACCGGCTCGCTGGGCCTGTTCGTGGGTGATTCGACGCTGTACCAGGAAGCGACCCTCACCATGATTCAGTTGCGCCAGCTGCTCGCGGATATCCAGGCCAATCCGCGGCGCTATTTCACGTTCAGCGTCTTCTAGCCATGGCACGGCCGCGGGCGAAGCGCGAAACCAGCGCGGGCGGAGTCGTGTTCCGGCGCAGCCCGAGCGGCGAGCCCCTGTATCTCCTGATCCGCGACTCCTATCGGAACTGGGGCTTCCCCAAGGGTCACCTCGAGCGCAGCGAGCCACCACTGGATGCCGCACGTCGCGAGGTCGCGGAGGAAACCGGTCTGCTCGACCTCGCGCCGCGCGGCGGACTCGGTATCATCGACTGGTACTTCCGGTTTCGCGGGAAGACGATTCACAAGTTCTGCCACTTCTTTCTGTTTGAGTGCGCGACTGGCGAGCCCGTACCGCAGCAGGACGAGGGGATCACCGCCTGCACCTGGGAGCCGCTCGAACAGGCGCTCGCCTCCATCTCCTACGACAACGCGCGCGAAGTCCTGCAGCGGGCCGCCACGCGGGTCGATGCGCTGGCCCGCGCACCGGAGTCGGCGTGACCCCGGTCGTGCCGGTCTTTCATCCCCGGCGCGACGCGCGACGGGCGATCAAGCGGGGGTACCCGCGCCGGGCGGGCACGGTGCGCCTGTGCCGCTCGCTCGACGGCGTGGAGGCGCTGCTCGCCGAGCGGCTGGTGGATGCCATCGTGCTTGACGTGAAGGCCGCGACGGAGCGCGCGCTGGCGTTGCCGGAGCGGTTTCCCGGCATTCCGGCCTACGCGCTGTCCACGTTCCGCGCCGACGACACGCCACTGCTCGATCGCTGCTATCGGGCCGGGTTCGCCGGGGTGCTGGTCGAAGGGGTGGACAATGCGATGGCCGGTCCGTGGGTGGCGGCCCGCACCGCGCAGGTGGCGCGGCGCCAGGCGCTCGCCGGGGCGCCAGCGGTGCTCCGCCTCACCGACCGGCTCCAGGTGGCGGCGTGGGAGGAAGTGCTCCGGCGTGTCGCGCTCCCCCTCAAGACCTCCGACATCGCGCGCGCCCTGCGGGTCACTCGCGAGCATCTCTCCCGAGCGTTCGCCGCCGGGGGCGCGCCGAATCTCAAGCGGGTGATCGATCTGGCGCGCACCGCGTGCGCGGCCGATCTCCTCGCTAACCCCGGGTACACCGTACGCACGGTGGGCAACATCCTCGGGTACGCCTCGCTCGGTCACTTTGCGGCGGCGGCGCGTCGTGTCGCCGGCGCCAACCCCGCGGAGCTGCGCGGGCTCGGCCCCAGGGGGGTGCTGGGCCGTTTCGTCCGCGGCCGCACGCGCTCCCGGGCGTGAATGCGGAGGGGAAACGCGCAACGCGCAGTGTGATCGAGGACTTGGACGGGGGGGTGGCGGCAGGGGCAGTATGTGATATTTTTCACAATCTCATGAACCGGACCCCATGGCAACCGAATCCATCCTCCGCCCCGGCGAGCTGAAGGAAGTCCTTCTCAAAGAGATTCAGGCGGCAGACCTCGCGGAACTGGACGTTCGCGAGGTCGGCACCGTGCTGGAGGTGAAGGACGGGATCGCGCGCGTGTACGGTCTCACGGCCGCGATGGCGGGTGAGATGCTGGAGTTCACCTCATCCGAGACGGGGGAGAAGGTCATCGGCCAGGCGCTGAACCTGGAAGAGGACAACATCGGCGCCGTGATCTACGGCGACTACCTCCAGTTGCGCGAAGGCGACGAGGTGCGGCGCACCGCACGGGTGCTCGAAGTGCCGGTCGGGCAGGCGCTGGTGGGCCGGGTGGTGGACGCCCTGGGGCATCCCGTCGACGGGTTGGGCCCCGTCGCCACCACGGCCACGCGCAAGGTCGAGGTCGTGGCACCAGGCATCATCAAGCGCCAGCCGGTCAAGGAGCCGCTGCAGACGGGGATCAAGGCGATCGATTCGATGATCCCGATCGGTCGCGGGCAGCGCGAGCTGATCATCGGCGACCGCGGCACCGGCAAGACCGCCATCGCGATCGACACGATCATCAATCAGAAGGGACAGGGTGTGATTTGTGTGTACGTCGCCATCGGGCAGAAGCGCTCGACGGTGGCGGCGGTGGTGGAGCGGCTGAAGCAGCACGGGGCGATGGACTACACCGTCGTGGTGGTCGCCTCCGCTTCGGAGCCCGCGCCCCTGCAGTACATCGCGCCCTACACGGGCTGCACGATCGCCGAGCACTTCATGTACGAGGATGGGGCCGCCACCCTGTGCATTTACGACGACCTGTCCAAGCAGGCGGCCGCGTACCGGCAGCTGTCTCTCGTGCTGCGGCGGCCACCCGGTCGTGAGGCATATCCCGGCGACGTGTTCTACCTCCACAGCCGGTTGCTCGAGCGGGCAGCAAAGCTGTCGGACGAGATGGGTGGCGGGTCGCTCACCGCGCTGCCGATCATCGAGACGCAGGCGGGCGACGTATCCGCGTACATCCCGACCAACGTGATCTCGATCACCGACGGGCAGATCTTTCTCGAGACGGACCTCTTCTACTCCAACGTCCGCCCGGCCGTGAACGCGGGCATCTCGGTCTCGCGGGTCGGCGGCAACGCGCAGATCAAGGCAATGAAGCAGGTGGCGGGCCGCCTGCGTCTCGACCTCGCCCAATACCGCGAGCTGGAAGCCTTTGCGCAGTTCGGCTCTGAGCTCGACGCGTCGACGCAGCGCCAGCTGGCGCGTGGCGCGCGCGTGGTCGAAGTGCTGAAACAGCCGCAGTACCGGCCGATGCCGGTCGAGCAGCAGGTGGCGGTGATCTTCGCCGTCACCAACGGACTGCTCGACGACGTGGAGGTCGGGAAGATCCGGGAGTGGGAACAGGGCTTCCATGAGTTCATGCCCGCCCAGCATCCCGAGATTGGCGAGGAGATCCGCCGCACCAAGGCGCTTTCCGACGACCTGCAGGCGCGGCTCCGGGCGGCGATCGAGGATTACAAGACACTCGGATCGCGCTGATGGCGAAGCCCCGCGAGCTGCGGCGGCGCATCCGCTCCGTCGAGAACACGCGAAAGATCACCCGGACGATGGAGATGGTCGCCACGTCCAAGCTGAAGCGCGCCCAGGATCGCGTCGTGGCGGCGCGGCCGTACGCCCAGGCGCTCGCCGACGTGCTGGCAGATCTCTACGCCCCCGAGCTCGCCGAGCGGTTCCCGCTGCTGCGCCAGCCGGGGCGCGGGACCGACCGGCGCGTGGCGTTGGTGCTGATCACCTCCAACCGCGGCCTGTGCGGGGCGTTCAACGCGAATCTGATCCGCGAAGCCCGCCAGCGGCTTGCGACCCTGGAAGAGCAGGGCGTCGTCGTGGACCTCCATCTGGTGGGTCGCAAGGGCGCCGCCTACTTCCGATTCGCGGGCCGGGCCGTCGCGTCCCAGCGCATCGACATCGGGGACCGGCCCACGCCGGCGCATGCGGCGGAGCTGATCGGACCGCTCGCCGAGCAGTTCATCGCGGGCACCCTGGAAGGCGTCGAGGTGGTGTTCGCGCAGTTCCGCAGCGCCGTCTCAACGCCGCCGACCACCCTCCGCATCCTCCCGGTGACCGCACCGGCACGCGGCGCGGCGTCCGGTGGGGACCGCGCGGGGGCGATCGCGAACTACATTCTGCAGCCCTCGGCGCACGAGATTCTCGAACGGCTGCTGCCGCTGTACGTGCAGAATCAGCTCTACCGGGCCCTCGTCGAGACCGCCGCCGCCGAGCACGGCGCGCGCCGCACGGCGATGAAGAACGCCACCGACAGCGCCGGCGACATGCTGGACGTGCTGCGGCGGACGCTGAACCGTGCCCGGCAGGCGCAGATCACCCAGGAGATCTCTGAGATCGTCGGCGGTGCCGAGGCCCTGCAGGGCTGAGACGCTACCCAACGTACCACACACCCAACGAGCTATGGCGACGAAGACGCAGGCGCAGACACAACACAACGTGGGCAAGGTCGTCCAGGTCATCGGTCCGGTCATCGACGTCGAGTTCGAGCCGGAGCGACTGCCCGATCTCTACAATGCGATCGTCGTGGATCGCCCGGCGAACGGCGGTCCGGGGGTGCACCTAGTGGCCGAGGTGCAGCAGCACATCGGCCGCAACCAGGTCCGCGCGGTCGCCATGAGCTCGACCGACGGTGTCGTCCGCGGCATGGACGCGGTCGACACCGGGCAGGCGATCACGGTGCCGGTGGGGAAGGCGGCGCTGGGGCGCATCCTCAACGTCCTCGGCGAGCCCGTGGACGAGGGGCCGGACATCCCCGCCGACGCCGAGCGCTGGCCCATCCACCGCGAGACGCCCGCGTTCGTCGACCTGGAGCCCAAGACGGAGGTGTTCGAGACCGGCATCAAGGTCGTGGACCTGATCGCCCCGTTCGTGAAGGGGGGCAAGATCGGACTCTTCGGCGGTGCCGGCGTGGGCAAGACCGTCATCATCATGGAGCTCATCCACAATGTCGCGATGGGCCACGGCGGCCGCTCGGTGTTCTGCGGCGTCGGCGAACGCACCCGCGAGGGGAATGACCTGTACCTCGAAATGAAAGAGAGCGGGGTGCTGTCCTCCGCCGCCCTGATCTACGGACAGATGAACGAGCCGCCGGGCGCCCGCCTGCGGGTCGGCCTGTCGGGGCTCACCGTGGCGGAGTATTTCCGCGACGTCGAAGGGCAGGACGTCCTCGTCTTTATCGACAACATTTTCCGGTTCACGCAGGCGGGCTCGGAAGTGTCGGCGTTGCTCGGGCGGATGCCGTCCGCCGTCGGTTACCAGCCGACCCTCGCAACCGAAATGGGCGAGCTACAGGAGCGCATCACGTCGACGAGAAAGGGCTCGATTACCTCGGTGCAGGCGATTTACGTGCCCGCGGACGATCTCACCGATCCCGCGCCCGCCACCGCGTTCTCCCATCTCGACGCCACCGTCGTGCTGTCGCGCCAGATCGTGGAGCTGGGTATCTACCCCGCCGTCGACCCCCTCGCATCGTCCAGCCGGATCCTCGACGCGCAGTACCTCGGTGAGCGCCACTACAAGGTGGCCGTCGAGGTACAGCGGATCCTGCAACGCTACAAGGATCTGCAGGACATCATCGCGATCCTCGGCATGGACGAGTTGTCCGAGGAAGACAAGCTGCTGGTGTCGCGCGCGCGACGCGTGCAGCGATTCCTGTCGCAGCCGTTCTTCGTGGCAGCGCAGTTCACGGGTCTCGAAGGGAAGTACGTCAAGCTCGAGGATACCATCGCGTCGTTCGAGCGCGTCGTCTCCGGCGAGTTCGACCACCTGCCGGAACAGGCCTTCTACATGGTCGGCGGCATTGAGGACGTCCTGGCGAAGGCCAAGCAGCTGGCGGTAGCCTGACGATGCAGGTGACCATCATCTCCCCCGAGCGCACCGAATTCGAGGGCGCGGCCGACGCGATCGTCGCTCCTGCGTTCGATGGGCTCGTCGGCATCCTGCCCGGACACGCGCCATTCCTCACCCTGCTCGGGCAAGGTCGGGTCCGGGTGCGCCGGGGCAGCGAAACGGTCGAAGTCGGGGTGTCGAGAGGGTTTCTCCAGGTGGCGGGGGACACCGTCCGCATCGTCGCGGATCGTGTGATGTGACCGCCGTCACCGGTCGCGTCGATGGGGACGGAACGCCGGTGCCGGGCGCGGGTATGGGAAACGCAGGCCGGGTCGAAGCCCGGTGACAGTCGGTTCATTCCTTTTATTGACTGGGGGACGCAATGCGGCGGATCGTCGCCTGCATGATAGTGCTCGGGCTGGCCGCGGGACCGGTCTCGGCACAGCTGGCCGGGATGCCCGTGTGGAACAGTCCCAAGGGCGGGAGCGGCATTCAGATCGCCGCTGACTACGGCATGCCCTCAGACGAGGCAGGCGGCGGGAACGCCTACGACCTCCGCGCGAACCTCGGTCTCGGGGCGCTCGGGATCGGAGCCGGCTTCTCGAGCTGGGAGCCCGACGGGGCGCCTGAACGCACCAGCTCGTTCGCCGCGACCGCCACCTTCAGGGTGATCGGGGGCGCGCTGAGCCCCCTGAACGTCAACCTCATTGGCGGTGCCAGCACCACCCAGGACATCACGTCCGGGAATGTGACCACGCTGCCAAAGATCTCAACCTATCTCGCGGGCGCCGGCGTGAGCATCATGCTGCCGATCCCCGGCTTTGGCATCGAGCCGTACCTGTCCGTGACCAACCGCTGGAACGCGCCGGAAGGCGAGAGCACCCGGTCCGACATCGGCTGGACACTGGGCGCCAACGTGGCGCTCGGGATGCTGGGCGTGCAGGTCGCCTACGACGCCCAGGACCGCAACGGTGCGACGGGCAGCGTGCTCGGGATCGGTGCCCATATCGCCCTGGGCGTGCCGGGGCTCTGAGGCGGTTCACAAGCACGACACGAGCCACTACCTTGGGGG
The DNA here is from genome assembly GCA_003251175.1 of Gemmatimonadota bacterium. Lineage (GTDB taxonomy): Bacteria > Gemmatimonadota > Gemmatimonadetes > Gemmatimonadales > GWC2-71-9 > SZUA-544. The sequence goes on along the minus strand of QKHC01000095.1, from coordinate 316 downwards.
CGCGCCGTCTCGCCGGCGCGCCTCTTTTTTGGGAGACGATGACGATTCCAGCGCTAGCAACCGCGACGCGAATGGTGCGAGCGGCGGGCCGTGCCACGGCGATCGTGGCCGTGCTCGCCATGCTCGGGTGCGGGTACACGCTTGACGCGACGCACCTGGGGGTGCCGGCCACGCTGGCCGAGCGCGCCGACTCGCAGCCCCGGGGCACGCCGTTCCACGTCAGCAAGCACCCAGTCTACCTTCTGTGGGGAGCGGTTGCCGCCGGATCATTCAACCTCGAGGACGCGCTCGCCGGGCAGGTGGGCCCGGGGAGCGC